>DASQHA010000349.1:0-5336 GCA_035632335.1 Terriglobales bacterium | reverse complement strand
CGACGCTTTGATGTCGCGTCCAATTGACCTGCCGGACAGTCAGGTCCTGGGTATTTCGTCAAAAGGCGAGATGGCCATCCGCCAGAAGACTCAGGCGGGGGCGGTCGCGCAAGGCATGCTTTCGGTGGTGCCCTTGACTGGAGGTGCCCCGCGGGAACTGCTCGCCGATGTGTTGGATGCATCCTGGAATCCGGGCGGGGATTCGCTGGCGGCGGTTCACGTCGTGGCCGGGGAAAACCGGCTGGAATATCCGATCGGAAAAACTCTCGTCGCCACCAGTACAGGCAATATCACCGACGTAGCGGTCTCTCCCGACGGCAAAATGATCGCGTACTTTGACCATCCCAATGCCGGTGATACTCGGGGTTATGTGGCCGTCATCGACCTCGCAGGCAAGGCCCGGCGGCTGACCGGCGAGTGGAGCGACCTGACCGGCCTGGCCTGGTCGCGCTCGGGAGACGAGGTCTGGTTCACCGGCAGCGATGCCGGCATCAACAGCGCCCTCTATGCCGTGAATCTGAACGGCAAACTGCGCGATCTGCTGCATATCCCGGGGCGATTGCACTTGTTTGACATCAGCAAGGATGGTCAAGTGCTGATCACCAACGAGGCCAGCCGTCTGGAAAGTTACGGGCGGCACGCCGGACGGGACAAGGACATTGATCTCTCCTGGTTCGACTGGACGATTGGCCGCGCGGTTTCAAGTGACGGCCAGTGGGTCGTGCTGGAAGAAGACGGAGAAGGCGGCGGGCCCGACTATTCGATCTTTATACGGAAGACCGATGGCTCCGCCGCGATTCGACTGGGCAGCGGCATGGGAGAGGACATTTCTCCCGACGGAAAGTGGGTCGCTTCGACGGGCGTGAAACAGCCTGGGCCCACGGTCCTGCTTCCGACCGGCGCCGGACAAGCGTTGACCTTGGCCGACAGCCAGTTGTTTCACTCGGCCAGGCTGAACTTCCTGCCGGATGGTAAAGGCGTGATCATGATCGCAGCCGAACCGGGCAAGGCCCCGCGCACTTACATCCAGATGCTGGACGGCACACCTCCAAAAGCGTTCGGCCCGGAACAGTTCCGCGGCAACCTGATCTCTCCAGACGGAAACAGTGTGCTAGGGCGTAAAGCGGGAACGCCCTGGATCCTTCCCATGTCTGGAGCAGAACCAGGACAAGCCCTGCCCGCGGTGAAACCCGAAGAGGTGGTCTCAGGATGGACGGCCGACAGCCGTTCAATTTATGTAAGTGATTCGTCCTCGATACCGGCGAAGGTTTATGTGATGGACCTGAAAACAGGCCAGCGCAAATTGCACCACGAGTTCGCCCCGGGCGACCCGTCAGGAGTGCCGCAGGTGAGCCGGTGCCTGATCACGCCAGATGGAAAGTTCTACATTTACGGTGTCCCTCGCACGCTCTCCTACCTCTACGTGGTGGAGGGATTGAAGTAGCCGCCTGACAAGCCGAGTCATCGGTTAGTTGCGGAGTTGAGGCCCGAAGTCTGAGGTCCAGGGTCTGAGATGCCTCACCGCGGCCGCAGCGACTTCAGCATCTGCTCGAAGGTTGGGCGCAGGGTTTCGAAATCCCTGTCGGGCGCGATCGAGACGACATACAACAGAGTGCCATCGTTGCGCATGAGTGCGACCAGCCAGTCCCGCTCCTGGGTTGCGCGTCCGCTCTGGTCCTTCAGGGGAGAGGTTCCGATCAGGTCCACCGACTTGCCCGCGACACCATTCACGCGGATGTTCTCGTCATGCCCGATCTCCCGCAGGCCGGGGTTGGATTGTCGCAACGAAGCCAGCAGCTCATGGGTTGCCTGATCAAGGCTGGCGTTGGCGTCCTCGGGCTGGAAGGTATTGATCATCACGCCGTAGGCGACGGCGTTCTCCGAGACCCCGTTGGGCGGAGCCATGGTCACGGCCGAGTCCTGGTCTCCGAACACCTGCCAGTTGTCAGGATAGGAAATCGTAAAATCACGATGGCTGAATGAGCGTAGGCTGGCACTGGCTTGCACGCCTCCGGAAGCCACTTGCATGGCCCCGGTCTGTTGCCTTTCCGCGATCTGCTGCGCGGTGAGCGGCCGCATGGCGGAAACCCGCTGCTTGATATCGCGGAATTCCGGGCTGTCGCCGCGATAGCTGGTCTTGCGCGGCAGAGTGGCGACTTCCCGGGCCACGGCCTGGGCGCGATTTCCGGGATCCGGATGATCGCTGAAAAACTGGGGACCGCGGGCGCCGCCTTGCGCCTGGATCTTCTCGAAGAAATCCGCCATGGCGCGAGGATTGAAGCCCGTGTCATACATGATGTCGGTGCCCAGCAGGTCGGCTTCGGACTCGGCTGTCCGCGAGTTCCTCAGGAAGTAGGAGCCAATGCCGAAACCCAGCCCCATCTGCGCCATTTGCGAGAGCGCGCCCTGGCCCATTACCCCGCCAAGAATTGCCAGCGGCAGCTGGGCCGCCATCTGCTTGCTGGCCGCTCGCGTGCCGTGGCGCTGCACCACGTGAGAGATTTCGTGCGCTAGTACGCCCGCCAGTTCGGCCTCGTTGTCCGCCGCCTGGACGGTTCCCACATTCACGAAGACGGGGCCGCCGGGAAGCGCAAAGGCATTAATCTCTTTCTGGTTTACGACGTGGAATGTGTAAGGCCATTTCTCGCCGGGCGCGTGCGCCGCCAGTTCCCGCCCCAGGCGCTGCACGTAAATCGTGACCGGGTCAGAGTCAGGAAGGACCGGCAGCTTCTGGGCGACCTGGGCGGCGGACTGCTGCCCCGCTTGAAGTTCCTCCTGGGCGGAAAACATGTTGAAGCCATGGGTGGGAGTGACGCGGCCTTCCAGCGCCCGCGGCGCCACAATGGAAAAAAACAAAGTCGCCATCAGACAGCGCGAGATGATCGAGTCGCCCCTCATAGCTTCCATTTTAGATGCAGAAAACATACCCCGGGGATCTTCACGGCCACGCTTGCCCAAACGTCTTGTCATCTGGGGGGTGAGCCAAAGCTCACCGTAATATTTCGATGCTTAATCTCAGCTTAAACCTCTGCGGAGCCATTCCTAGGCCAGGTGGGGACAGCCGCCTCGGCTGTCCTGGTCGAGCGCAGCTCGACAGGCTCTCGCCGCCAGCATAATAGCGGAGCTGCGCTCCGCCGGGACAGCCGGGGGCGGCTGTCCCCACGTGGTCTGGGATGATCTGCAAACCAAAAAAGGTGCCGGTTTCCCGGCACCTCAGTTGAATGGCTTGGAAGGATTACTTGCTGTCCAGGGTTCCCGTAGCGCCGAATTCGCGCCGGGCAACGGTGCGCGCCGGACGCGCCATGGGAAGCGCTCCCGCCGCGGCGCCATGCCGTTCCAGCAACATGGGAACCATGGCATTCTCGGCTTCCTTGACGAACATGAGCTTGCCCTCGGGACTCATGTCGATGCGGATGAAGTCGCCCAGCTTGACCTGTCCGGTGGCGACCAGGTTGGCCAGCTGGAAAACGATGTGCCGCTCGATCGCGCGCTTCAGATGCCGCGCGCCGTATTTCGGATCGGTCCCCTCGTGCAGCAGGAAGCTCTTCACCTTGGGCGTGCAACTGAATACAAATTGATTTACAGCTGATGCCGTCAGGATGCGCTGCTGCACCATCCCCAGTTCGATTTCCAGGATCTGCTGCAGGTGCTCCGAACGCAGCGTGCGGAACACGACGGACTTGTCGATGCGGTTCATGAATTCGGGGCTGAATTTTCGCCGGGCCGCGTCGACCGCGGTGCGGTTGATCTTGTCATCAAAAGCCGCGTCCACTTGCGTGGCCTTTTGCATGAAGCCCAGGCCGCCGTCGACCATATTGCTCATCTCTCCGGCCCCCAGGTTCGAGGTCATGATGATGATGCATTGCGAAAGATCCACACGGCGGTTGTCGCCCAGGGTCAGGGTGGCCTTATCCAGAATGCCCAGCAGCAATTGCCAGAGCGAGTCGGAGGCCTTTTCGATTTCATCGAACAGCAGGATCGAGAGTTTCAGGGTCTCGGTGTGCCACTGGTTCAACGCTTCCTGGGTCAGAAGAGGATGCGTCTCGCGATGGCCCAGGTATCCCGGAGGCGAGCCGATCAGTTTCGCAATCTCGTGCGAGTGCTGAAATTCGGCGCAGTCAATCTTGATACAGGCGCGGGCGTCGCCGAAAAGCGATTCGGCCATGGCTTCAACCACCCGGGTCTTTCCCGACCCGGTGTGCCCGAGAAACAGAAGATTTCCAACCGGACGGCCAGGAGGATTCAGCCCCGCCAGAAACATCTGGTAGATTTCGACCACCTTCTCGACGGCCTGGTCCTGACCGACGATTCTGCGGCGAAGGGAGCTTTCGAACTCTCTGGCATCGTTAGAGCGGCGCGTGGGATCCAACATGGTGTTGACGACGGTTTTCATATAGGGTCTGGCCCTGCTTTTCCTTTCGTGGGCCCCTGTACTTCTGGAACAAGGGATCCGCCGTCTCGTAATGAGAGAGGGACAAATTTTGTCACTGTCTCATCTCCGGCACTGCGATTACTGCAAACGACTCTCCATCCCCGGCAAAGCCCCAATTCCCAATTGTCTGTATAGCTTAGATGCCGGAGGCGGGCGAAACGGCAAACGGTTACTCCGCACCCGGGTTAGGGTAAAGGGAAATAGTTTGCCACTAGCTGGAAGATCCCCGGTCCGGCGCTCGGTTCCCGCACCCACCTGGCACTGGCCCGACGTTATCTGGCAGGCCCGTATGACCGCGGGTAGCATCCGTCAAAACAACTGCTTTCACGGAGAATACCTTGCGTCAACTGGGCCCCGGATCACTCGCCACTATCCTCTTTCTTTCTTTCGGTTTAGTTCTCATGGAAATCGTGCCGGGGCCGCCGGCCGTCGCGCAAACGGCGCACCCCAAACTGGTGCTGGCCTCCCGGCCGACGACTCCGCTGGTGCCCAAGGCGCCGGACCCGTCCCTGGTGACGGTAGCGCCTCCGGGCAGCGCGCTGTACGTTGCCAAGCGCGGCGACAGCATTCCCCTGGTGGCTCACAAGTATCTTTCGCAGACCTCGTACCTGACTTCTTCCGAGCTGACCGAGGCCATCCACAAGGCTAACGGAGATTTCCACAGCACGTTCCTGAAGGCGGGCCAGCCGGTGATCGTTCCCGGACTGCTGCCGGCCCCGATCGTTGAGAAGTCGGTCCCGGTCGAACGTGATTTTGAAGTGCGGGCGGTGTACCTCACCGGAATCATGGCGGCCAGCGACCACGGAATACGCATCATTAAGCACTGGAGGGAAGTCGGCGGAAATGCCGTGGTGTTCGATATCAAGGATAGCGATGGAGTCGTCACCATCCCCTTCGATCATCC
>DASQHA010000348.1:0-4229 GCA_035632335.1 Terriglobales bacterium | reverse complement strand
ATGGATGACCGGTCCCGAGGTAAAGGCGCACGCCCGTTCCAGGCAGTTCTCCAGTTCGCGCACATTGCCCGGCCAGTCGTAAGCCAGCAGGACTTTCATGGCGTCGTCGCTCAGGCTGCGCTCATGTCCTCCGGCTCGCGACAGCCTTTCCAGGAAGTAGCTGGTCAGCAGCGGAATATCCTGCCGCCGGTCGCGCAGCGGGGGAATTTTCAGGCTCAGCACATTGAGCCGGAAATAAAGATCGCGGCGAAAGGTTCCCTGGGCCACGGCCTGCTCCAGGTCGCGAT
Organism: Terriglobales bacterium; assembly: GCA_035632335.1. Classification (GTDB taxonomy): domain Bacteria; phylum Acidobacteriota; class Terriglobia; order Terriglobales; family Acidobacteriaceae; genus JAIQFF01. The sequence goes on along the minus strand of DASQHA010000348.1, from coordinate 3,942 downwards.
TGGTGGCGGCCAGGATGCGAACGTTGATGGCAATCCGCTTGGTGCTTCCCACCGGACGTATCTCGCGCTCCTGGATGGCCCGCAACAACTTGGCTTGCAGGTCAACCGGAAGTTCTCCGACCTCATCCAGAAATACCGTGCCTCCCTCGGCAATGGCGAGCAAGCCATCGCGCGATTGCACCGCCCCGGTGAACGCGCCCTTGACGTAGCCGAACAGCTCGCTTTCGATCAGCGTGGGCACCAGCGAGCCGCAGTCCACCGGGATAAACGGCTTGTCGCGGAATGGCCCCGAGAAATGGATGGAGCGCGCCACCATCTCCTTTCCCGTCCCGCTCTCGCCCAGGATCAGGACCGGGTGGCTGCTGTGCGCGGCTTTGCCGATGATGCGATAGAGTTTTTCCATCTCCGGCGCGCGGCCGACGATGCTGCCGAAACCCAGCTTGGATTTGATTTTCTCGCGCAGCGTCCGGTTCTCGGTTTTCAGTTTCAGATGGCCCGACACCCGCTCCAGCAGCAGCTTCAGCTCTTCCATGCTGAAGGGCTTGGTGACATAGTCGTACGCGCCGTTCTTCATGGCCTGCACGGCCGATTGCACGGTGCCGTATCCGGTGACCACCACCACCACCGCATCGGGCTTGCGTTCGCCGATCTGGTGCAGCGCCTCCAGGCCGCCCGCGCCCGGCAATTTCAGGTCGAGCAGCACGACGTCGATGTTCTGGGTGTCGAGCAGACGATAGGCATGCTCGGCGGAATCCGCTACCGCGGTGTTGAAGCCGAGCGACTGGGCAACCTCGCGGCAAACCTCCCGGATGGCGCGTTCGTCGTCCACGATCAGGAGGTTCAGGAAATTCGCTGCTTCCATCTGGGGCGGGTTGGTGGCGCTGAATGCGGCTGTGGTCATGAAATCACCTCGACTTTCGAATTTGATGGAGCGTCCGGTTGAACTCGCGGCAGGCGCACCGAAACCCGCGTGCCTTTCCCCGGCTGGCTCTCCGCGACGATGGTTCCGCCCTGCTGCCGGGCCAGCCGCCGGGCCGTAGCCAGGCCCAGGCCGTTGCCGCGGCCCGGCTGCTTGGTGGTGAAGAAGGGTTCAAAGGCGCGGTCCAGGGTTTCCGCGTCCATGCCATCCCCGGTGTCGGCCACGCTCAGCTCGACCCACAGCTCACCGGGCAATTCCGACCCCGTGACGCCCTTGCTGCAGTTCCGCGTTGCAATCGTGATCTGGCCGCCGTCGGGCATGGCGTCGCGTGCGTTCAACACCAGGTTCAGCAGGATTTGCTGGACCTGCGACGGGTCCATCCTCACCGCGCCCAGGTCAGCAGCCAGCGCAGTGTGTAAGACGATGTTTTCACCCAGCAGTCGAATCAGCAGGTCTTCGATACCGGCGACCACTTCGTTCAGCGCGAACTCGCGCGCTTCCTCCGGCCGAGGGTGGGCCACGGCCAGCAACTGCTGCACCAGGGCAGCGCCGTGTTCGCCCGCCATGCGCATTTCCTGGACGTGGCGGTACGGGCGGCTGTTCTTTTCCAGCTCCCCGATCAGCAGGTCGCAATACAGCATGATTCCGGTGAGCAGGTTGTTGAAGTCATGCGCCACGCCTCCCACCAGCCGGCCAACCGCCTCGAAAGTTTGCGCTTCCCGCAGCTGCCTCTCGAGTCGCGTCTGCCGGCTGACGTCCCGGGTGTGCAGGACCTGAAATTCGCCGCCCCGCAATTCAAAAACTTCCCGCGCCAGCTCGAGATGCCGGCGCGTGCCGTCCTTGCGAATGTAAACGAACTGCCCCTCGCGGCTATCTTCGCCATCCCCGCGCAGTCCATCCCCGGCGCTGAAGGAGCAGATATCCGATGGCAGCAGGTCTTCGAGCGGCATACCCTGAAGCCGGTCCGGATCGGGACATTCGAACATCCCGCGCCAGGCCGGATTGGCGTAGATAACCAGGCCCGACGCGACAATTGCCAGACTCTCGGGGAGGGCTTCGACCGCAGCCCACAGCAGGGCAGGATCGGGAGATCCAGCGTTATCAGGCCGCAGTGAGGCGATGGCATTCATTTGTTTCAATCCTGCGTCAATCCTCGGTCAGCTGGCGCGATCGGCCGTCCTTCGGAGCTTTCTTCAAACGAAAGCATTAGCCAAAGAGCATGTTTCGGGAAAGCACCAAATGAGTGCGCCGGCGGTGTCGAAAGGCGTATCCCCTCCCGATTTGGGAAACCGGCTGCGACAAGTTCGCCCTGTGCTCCGCTCATTTTGGGAAGTTTAGGCCGGAACGAGCCAACTGCTAAGGGCAGCGGTCACACAGGGCTGTGACGGAAGAACATTGGGGCCCGGGGAAATCCCGGACGGGTTCGACGAAAAGCGCTCTTCCGCCCTATAGGCATCCATTTGCCGTTGCGACAGCGCACACTACCCCGGCATTGGTGGTGGCCTAATCCGAAACCGTTCTTTTGCAACGGCGTCATCCTGAGGGACTTCAGTGCCGAAGGATCTGGCGCGCATCGGCACCCTGGCCGGGGAAGAGATGGATCCGCTTCACGCCAGATCCTTCACGGCCTGAAGGCCGTTCAGGATGACGCTTTGATTCCAGGATGACGCCTTGATTAAGAGGAGAGATTTCTAACTGCGCCACTACCCCGCCACTTAACAACTTGATTTTCGATCCGAATGTGGTAACTTGGTGCTTCCTCCCCCGCTTGTCTTCCCCCAGAAAAATCAAGGACTTCCAGTCCCAGGCGATGCTGGTTTCGCCGCCGGGCGGAGCTCTGAACCAAAGGGCCACGTAAGCCATGATTCGACGCCAGGCTTTACTCGCTGTTGCTGGGCTGCTGATCTCAGGACTTACCGCGTGCGGGGGAACAGGCTCCGGCGGTACCCCGCCCCCGACTACATTTCAGCAAACGTCGCCGGACCCGAGCGGCACCCTTGAGACCTTCAGCCACACGAAGATTGACAGTTCGAGCCCCTTTTTCAGCCCGCTGGGCACTAATGGCCGCACCTGCCATAGCTGTCATGTCGCCGGCGACGGCTGGAGCATCAATCCCACCGACTTGCAGCAGCGCTTTCAATCCACCCAGGGTACGGACCCGGTCTTTCGCCCGGTGGACGGCGCCAATTGCCCCAGCGACGATGTCTCTACTCTCGCCGCCGCCACCACGGCCTACAGCCAGCTGCTGAATTTTGGGCTGATCCGAATAACCCTGCCGGTGCCGGCCAACGCCGACTTCAGCATTATCTCGATTAACGATCCTTACCAATGCCCGGAAACTACGGCGACCCAGCCGGCACTCTACCGGCGGCCGCTTCCCGCCACCAACCTGAAGTTCCTTAACGGAATCATGTGGGACGGCCGGGAACCTGACTTGCAGACCCAGGCCCGGAACGCAACCCTGGTCCACGCCCAGCCCACGACCCCGCCGACGGATGCGCAGCTGATCCAGATCGTGAACTTCGAGACTGCGCTATTCACAGCGCAATCGCAGGACACTCTTGCCGGAGACCTCAGCGCGCAGGGCGCAAACGGCGGTCCGCAATTCCTCTCGACCCAGCCCTTCTCTCCCGGAATCAACTCGGGGAGCAATTTCACTCCCAACGCGTTTACCCTGTACACCAACTGGGCCTCCGCCAGCGGCTCGAACGCCGCCGCTCGGCAGTCGGTCGCGCGCGGAGAAGTATTGTTCAATACCTTCCCCATACTCATCTCCGTCGTGCCCGGATTTAACGATGCTCAGAGCGGGGCGCCAGTGGTTGGCACCTGCACGACTTGCCACAACACTCCCAACGTGGGGGGCGACTCCTTGCCCGAGATGATGGACATCGGAACCAGCTCTCCCCGGCCCAATCTCCCCGCATACCTGGTGGCATGCAACGACGGCACCCAGCTGGTCACCACCGATCCAGGGCGCGCCTTGGTCACAGCTAAATGCGCCGACATGAGTAAAATCAAACTTC
>DASQHA010000347.1:0-10282 GCA_035632335.1 Terriglobales bacterium | reverse complement strand
GGGTACGACTGTGAGTCTACGGGACAACAGCTGCCGTTGACAATCTCTCTTATGTCCCTTAGCATCAATGACTTGGTAGGTTATTCTCAGTCCTACGACGGGAGCCGCCAGTGATCAAGCTCGACATTATCAACGAAGTGGTCAACAAAACGGGGATTACCAAGACCAAGGCCGAGTTGGCCGTCGAAACCGTTTTCGAGAGCATGCGGCGCTCACTCACCAAGGGCGATCGTATTGAATTGCGGGGGTTTGGCGTATTTAACGTGCGTCCGCGCAAGACTGGCATCGGGCGCAACCCGCGCACCGGCGCCGAGGTTTCGATTCCCCCCGGCAAGGCAGTTCGCTTTAAACCAGGCAAGGAGTTGCAGTCGATCGAATAGGTTGGGACCGCTGTCCCCGGACACTCCTGGCCCCGGCGTCGGCGCGACCCGCAGGGCAACAACCCTCGTCTCCACGTATCATCGTAGCGTCTAAGTTTCCATGTCCGACCTAACTCCCCCACTTCCCGCCCCGCCGCCTGAATATCTGCCCGCGGAAGTGTATGTGGTGCGGCCGCCCAATCCCAGGTATTGGTTGCACATCCTCTTATTTGTGGCGACGATTTTCACCACGCTGGTGGTGGGCGCGAAGATGGAATTCGATTTCCTGAACAACGCGCCGCCGTTTGTTCACGGCGACGAAGCGCTGCCGCTTTTTCCCGTAGGCTGGGTCCTTCACGAGCCGTCGCGCCTGCTGCTTGGAATTCCCTTCTCGGCCACGCTGCTGCTGATTCTTCTGGCGCACGAGATGGGACACTATCTGTACTGCCGCTACTACGGCGTCTACGCCACGCTTCCGTTTTTTATTCCCGCTCCTACACTGATCGGCACGCTGGGCGCGGTGATCCGGATACGCTCTCCCATCCGTTCCCGTTGCGCGTTGTTCGATATCGGAATCGCGGGGCCGATCGCGGGCTTTGTGGTGGCGCTCGCTGTGTTACTGGTCGCGATGCCTCATTCCCGCATAGTGCCGGGCGTGATGGCGAATTCGGATATCGAGATGGGATATCCCTTGATCTTCCGCATGATCGCGGCCGTGCTGCCCCTGGCCAACGGTCACGGAGGATCGTCACCCGTGCAGGATATTTATTTTCATCCCACCGCGATTGCGGCCTGGGTAGGGATGTTCGCCACCGCGCTCAATCTCCTGCCCGGCGGACAATTGGATGGCGGACACATTGTTTTCGCGCTCAATCCGCGGGCCCATCGCATCGTGTCGCGGCTGACCATCCTGGCACTGATCCCCATGGCGTTTTATTTCTGGGCAGGCTGGCTGCTATGGGCCATCCTGTTGCGCATAAGCGGCATGCGGCATCCCATGGTGGAGGAATGGCCGGGGGTAACGCCGGGACGGCGCTGGCTGGCGGCGTTCGCTTTGCTGATGATGATCGTTACGTTAACGCCGGCGCCGTTCGCGCACAGTTCGCTGCGGCAAGTGGTGCGCGTGATACGCGGGCAGTGAATTCTTCCGCCAAGGTCTCTTGCACTGGCCTGGGTATTCAGTGGCCCTGCGGTGTGCTCGCTGTCTGGATGGCCTGCTGACAATCATGTGCCGCGGTGAGCAACTTATCAAACCGCATATCGCTGTGCAGACTCCTTAGCAGGGGATCAGATAAGAGGTTAGAGTACGCGCAATAGTTCATCTCGACCGCGGTCTTGAGCAGGCGAAAGGCCGCATCCTTCCTGCCGCAAAATGCAAAAATAGTGCCCTGGTAATAGAGAAGCTCGGGATCGGGTTCGTCAGGCGGCATCGTCAGCGCGCGGTTGGCAAGTCGATCCAGCTCGGCTGATGGACCTTGGAGGCAAGCTTCTACCAGATCGCGATGGTAGTGGGGAGTGGAAGACATGCGCTTCACAGCCTCGCGGGCTTCCGCCACTCTGCCTTCCCGCAAGAGGAGGGACGGAGTGATGTAAGCAGCCCATTCCGACCCCGGGTCCAGGTGAATGAAATCCTGGGCTCTTTCGAACCTGCCCAGTTCCATGAAGGCCCAGGCGCACGCACGGAACTGATAGTTACCGGGATCGAGCGCGAGGGCAGTATCGCACTCGCGCGCAGACTCCTCCAGCATTCCGCCATAACGGAGCACCACGGCCAAGGTGAAATGCGCCTGGGCGTTTTCCGGGCGGCGTTTGACCAGGTCTTGCGCTGACTGATAGGCCTTGGCAAGTTCACCGCGCTCCGCTTGGTTGATAATGAGCTGGCCTGCCGCGGCGATCCGGTTAGGATCGAGACTGAGCGCGCGCTCGTAAGCAGCATTCGAGCGCTGGAACATCTCTTCTCCTCCGTCCGAATAGGTTGCGTCGTAGTAGTAACGCAGGCCAAGGGCCTCCCACGCGGGCGCATAGGCTGGGTCCATCCCCACTGCTCTTTCCAGCATCTTGATGGCGGCTTTGTTAGGATCGGGATCGTGAGGCGCGCCCACACTGCGCAAATAAAGATTGTAGGCTACCTGGTTGTTGGGCCGCGTACCGGTCTCCAGGAAGCCGCCAGCCGCACCCATCATCGGTAGCAACCCTGATCGGACCTGTTTAGCGAGCTGCTCTTGAACGCCGATCAGGTCTTCGGTAGAACCCGCAAGATTGGTTTGCCAAATCAGCCGTTCTGTCCCGGCATCGATCGCCTCCAATGTGACCAAGAGATGGGTCCCTTCCTTTTGGAAGTGCCCAGTCAGGACTGTGGCTACGTGAAGGTCGCGGCCTACTTGCTGGATATCGAGGTCGCCTCCCACGTATTTTCTGGTGACGGTTGAAGGACGAACGTCCAGATTGCGGGAATAGGCGAGCGTATTAGCGATTTCGTCGGCCAGCGCGTAGCGCAGATAGTCAACGCTGAAATCGCCATTCAGATTCTGCAACGGCACAACCGCAATAGAGTTGGCGCCCGTTCCTGCGGTGCTCCCCGTACGAAACCTCGTCACCCAGAAAAAAGCGGCGAGCAAACACGCGACTGTTACGCCTACCAAAAACACCAGCTTCCCATGCCTACGCCGGAATCTGGTGAGAGCCAGCGCCGCATTTCGAAAGGCTGCCCTGCTCATGCTTCTAGATCCTGTATCCCGCCTTGTCCGAGATAAGTCGGCTTTCATCTCCGAGGCATGCTGATACCTCATCGCCGTGTCCTTCTCCAGGGCCTTGGCAATAATGTGATCCAACTCCGGGGGTAATCCTGAGTTCAGCCGACGAGGCGGATCTGGCGGCTGATGCAGGATAGCGTCGAAGATCGCCCCGGAGGTTTCACCTTTGAACGGCAGGCGGCCCGTCCCCATCTCGTAGAGCGCAACCCCGAAGGAGAATAAGTCGGTGCGAGCGTCCAACGGCTTGCCGAGGACCTGTTCCGGAGACATGTAGGCGATCGTGCCCAAAGCCGCGCCAGGGCTGGTGACAAGTTCCTCCCCGAGGCTGGATCGCGTCTGAGTATCCTGCTCGGCTATTTGGCTGGCAGAACTGGGAGGAGTCGCAATCTTCGCCAACCCAAAGTCTAGAATCTTGGCATGCCCCCGCTCCGTCACAAAGATATTGGCTGGCTTGATGTCGCGATGGACAATACCCTTGGAATGTGCGGAATCAAGCGCATCGGCGATCTCGCTGGCGAGAGTGAGCAGCGTTTCGGTCTCCATCGGGTGGCCCGCAATGCGATGTTTGAGCGTCATCCCGTCCAGAAATTCCATGGCGATGAACGCTTTTCCATCCTGTTCGCCGATGTCATAGATAGTGCAAATATTGGGATGATTCAGAGCGGAAGCGGCCTTGGCCTCGCGCCGGAAGCGACTCAGAGCCAGGGGGTCATCGGCCACGTCGTCGGGCAAAAACTTAAGCGCCACAAACCGGTCCAGGCGCGTGTCCTCGGCTTTATAGACGACGCCCATTCCGCCGCCGCCAAGCTTCTCGACGATGCGGTAGTGCGAGATCGTTTGGCCGATCATGCGTGAGCATGCTATGGCGGAAGCATGGACAAGTCAATGAAAGCCATGGGGTTGGCAGCAGCTCATGAAAGTAGAGGCCGTGAGGTCGCAGTTTAGCTTTCCGGCAGACTTCCCACCACTTCCAATTTCATGCAGCAGCTAGGGGTCCTTCGACTCCGAAACTGCTTCGCGACGCGAAGCAGTTTCTCCGCTCAGGATGACAAGGGGATCAGTTGTCTTCGACGACTCTGGCGGTCATCTCGACTGATGGTTCGCCGCCGGCAATGTCCTGGGCCAGGATCAGCTGCCGGGCTTCGATCCGTATTTTCGGCAGGTGGAAGAAGAACAGGAACGCCGCGCCGATGCAGGCCACCGCGCCCACCGAAACGGTAAGGCTGGCTCCCATGTGTTCTGCCGCTGCTCCTGCGAACAGAGAGCCGAAGGGCGCCATTCCCATGAACATCATGGTGTACATCGCCATCACGCGGCCGCGCAGATGGTCGGGAGTCATGGCCTGGATCAGGGTGTTCGAAGATGACATTCCCAGCATCATGCAGAATCCCACCGGCAGCAGCAGAGCAGCCGACAGCCAGAAATGATGCGAGAAGGAAAACAGCACCAGGAAGAACCCGAAGCCGCCGCATGAAAATGCCACCCAGCGGCCCAGTCCCACGACGCCGGAGCGCGTGGCCAGGGTAAGCGCTCCCAGCATCGCACCCACGCCGGTCGCTCCCATCAGAATTCCCAGGCCGCGGGCGCCGCCGTGCAGAATCTGGTCCGCGAAGACGGGCATAAGCACGGTGTAAGGCATCGCCACCAGGCTCACCAGACCTAAGAGCAGCAACAGAGAACGAATGGGCGTGTTGTGGCGGGCGAAACGATAGCCTTCGATCAGATGGGCCAGCGCGGGGCCGTGTGACGCGAGCCGCGCCGGCTTCACCACTCGCATCATCAACAGGCCGCTGATCACCGCGACATAGCTGATACCGTTGGCCAGAAAGCACCAGCCTTCGCCGATCCGGGCTACCAGGATCCCGGCAATGGCGGGGCCGATAATACGCGCGCCGTTGAACATGGTGGAGTTCAGCGCGATGGCGTTCATCAGGTCTTCCTTGCCTACCATGTCCACCAGGAACGATTGTCGCGCGGGAATGTCGAAGGCATTCACCACTCCCAGCAGAGCCGCCAGCACGAAGATATGCCACACCTGTATGAGTCCGGTGAGGGTAAGCGTGGCAAAGATCAAGGCCAGAATCATGGACGAGATCTGAGTGCCAATCACAATTCGCCGTCGATTGAACCGGTCCGCCACGATGCCGCCCAGCGGCGCTACCAGGAACACGGGAATCTGGCTGGCGAACCCGACGGCGCCCAGCTTAAGCGCCGAGCCGGTCTTGCGATAAACCAGCCATGACTCTGCAATATTTTGCATCCAGGTGCCGATGAGGGAGACCAGCTGTCCGCTGAAGAAGAGCTGGAAGTTACGGTGGTGCAAGGCCCGAAGAGTGGCAGGTAGCCATCGATTTTTGTGCGCCGCTGGTCCCGAGTTCACGGATATTTACCTGATAGATCCGGCGGAAACGCCCGAATTGGCAGCTCTCAGTCTCGCTGTTTTGACAATCGCCTGCAACTTTTCGACACATCTTCCGGATTTGAGGCCCAAAAGTGGAATATCGACGATCGGTGATAACTTCCGCCTTCCGCGCTGCTCCGCCGTGGAGTAGAGTATTCGATGTTCGACGCTGGCCCGTCCTGATGTTGGAATGCCGGCTATCGGAGAAACCCATGAGCACCGATCAAGTCCATCTTGAGCGCCGCGCCTCGCAGCGCTTCGACTTCCAGCTCCCGGTTGCAGTCCGCCTGGCGGGAACCGATCGCGAGGGCTGCGGCTTTACTCAGGACTTGAGCGGACGCGGAGCGTTTTTCTACACCGATTTTCGGGTAGCGGAAGGCGATGCGGTCGAACTCACTTTGATGATGCCGGCTGAAATCACCCTGACGGAGAACATGCGGGTGCGCTGCCGCGGCCGGGTCGTGCGAGTGCTGCCGGCTGAGAGCAAATTTGGCGTGGCGGTACATCTCGAAGGATACGAATATCTCTCCGCGGCCGAGACCGCCGCCCAGGTTTCAGCCAGCTTCCCCCGGGTTTCCGGCGCGCGCGATGCGCATCCAACGCGAAAAGATCCTCTCGTCCCAGGTTCGCCTACCCTCGCGGTTGAGGGCTAGCCAGGCGGAGCGCAGAACCGGCTTCCAGCGTCGAAAAGGCCGCAAAGGCCGGTTTTTCCACGGTTTTTACTCCTTCCCAAGGCCCACCTTTTTGCATAAAATAGGGTTACAGATGGAAGATTGGCTTCGGATTCCTCCTGGCACCTGTCCCCCAGCGATCGTTGAAGTTACGCTTGCAGTGTGCGCTGCAGTCAGGAGAATTCGAATCTAACCGGGTAGCCCGAGCGAGTTACGGTCGTCACTTGGCGTAACCCTTATATCTCAATAACATACTGATGCAAGAAACAGAGTGAAGCCATGCAGGGTGTAGCTGTAACTCTTCTGACTGAAGACCGGGAACGGCTGTCGGTACTCCAGCATCGTCTGGAAGGAACCGGAATGGGCCGCAACGTCTTCAGCCACGTGGGTTTCCCGACCAGCCCCACGGACCCGGTGCTGCGCCAGATTCAGGACGTCCGGACTGAAGTAGTCGTGGTCGATATCGATACCGCCGGCGCCGCGCGGGCCATCAGCGCCATCGAACTGATCCAGGCGAACACCACGGACATCGCTATTTTTGCGTTCGGGGAAATGAACCATCCGCCCACCATCGTGGCTGCGATGCGTGCCGGAGCGGGCGAATTTCTGGACCGCAACGCGACCTCGGAAGCGCTGATCGAGGCACTGACGCGGTTCAGCGCCACCCGAAGCAAAGTCCGCACTTCTTCGGGCCGGGCGCGCATCTTCACGGTAATGAATTCCAAAGGCGGCGCGGGCGGCACCAGCGTTGCCGTCAACACTGCCATCGCGCTGCAGGAAACCCAGGGCGGAGTCTTGCTGGTGGATTTTGCTCCCCTGGGACACTGCGCCCTTCATCTCAACGTGCGGCCCACCTTCGGCGTGGTGGATGCCCTGCAAAATCTGCACCGTCTCGACGCTTCCCTGCTGGAAGGTTTGATGACCCAGTGCAAGGGCGGACTGCAGTTGCTGGCCGGCCCGCAACAGCCCCAGCCCTTGACGCCGACCGCGGCAGAACTGGCGCGGCTGTTTGATCTGCTGGTCGCGCACTTCCGCTACGTGGTTGTCGACTGCTCGGGCCGTGTGGACCAGACGGCGCGGTTGCTGTGCGATCATTCGAATGCCATCCTGCTGGTCGCCCAGGCGGACGTGGTTTCGCTGTGGAGCGCCAGCCGCATTCGCGCTTTTCTGGAAGAAGGCGCCACCCGCGACCGGGTCAGAATTGTCCTCAACCGCTACAAGAAAATTCCCGGCTTCACCGACGAGGATGTGGAGAAAGCCACCAGCTGCAAACTGCTCTGGAAGATTCCCAACAACTACCAGTCGATCGCGCCCGCCATCGACAAGGGAGTTCCGGTTGCGATGCAGGAAAATACCGACATTGGCCGTTCTTTCCGTTCTCTGGCGACCGCGCTGGCGCAGGCTTCTCCGACCGCCGAAGGCTCCCTCGAACTGTCGTACCGGGATGACAAAGCTGATCCCAAGAAGTCCGCGGGCAGGCTTTTGATTTCGCCTCTACGCGCCGGCCAGTAAGCTCTTCTGGTGAGTCGATTGTCCAAATACCGTGTGCTCATTGCCGGTATCCTTTCGCCGCTGGCAGCCCTCTTCCTGTACTTGGTTGTCTACGGCACCCTCACACGCTACAGTGCCGATCTCGAAAAGGACTGGCTCTTCCGGCTCTCCGTTTCAACGCTCGCGATGACGGTGCCGTTTTTTCTTACCCTGGCTCTCGCGATAAAGGATCGCGGCCGGCACGCACTTTCGCTGGCTGGAAAGGCAGGGCTGGTCATCGCTTTTCTCTCGCTGGGACTTGCCTGGAAGCCAGTGAGCGACGGCATCCTCCGCTCCCGGCAGTCCAGAAACATGGCGCTGCGGGATGTGGCCGCGCCGCCTTTCGACACTCCTGACCTTCAAGGAAACACTCAGCGCCTGGCCGATCAGAAAGGCAAGGTCGTGCTGGTCAATATATGGGCGACCTGGTGCGGTCCCTGTCGGCAGGAGATGCCGAAGCTCGACCGCTTATACCGCGAGCATCAGGGTCAAGGGTTCATCGTGTTCGGGCTTTCGGACGAGAGCATCGATCAACAGAGAAAGTTCGTGGAACAAGTCCCGGTCACTTACCCGCTTCTCACGGTCAGCGGAACCATCCCCAACTTGTATCGTGACATCGCGCGTTATCCGGCGATTTTCCTGATCGACCGGCAGGGACGGCTGCAGCCTGCGCCCGGCCCGGACCAACCCTTCGCAAAAGTTGAGGCAGCCGTCGATGCTCTACTCGCCACCGGTTCCTGATTAACCCACCAGCGCTTCTCAGCGGAATTCAATTTACACATCATGGTTGCGGGCCCGAGTCCCGGATCTGAAAGACATAAAGCGAGTCGTCAAGGATGGTCACCGGCTTCTGCTCGAGCAGCCAGCGGTATCTCTCCGGTTCGGCCAGATACTGTCCCGAGAGGTTGGTTGCGCTCACAACCACCGTCCCCGACACGTTCCTGTTTCCGGCGAAAGAATCAGACTGGATTCCGTACACCCGCGGATCGACGCTGCCGAAGTACGACAACCAGATGCGCTCGCCGGGGTGGTCGCGCTGATACTCTCTTAATGCCAGCAAACCCTGCCCCCAATCGAGGTTGCTGTCGGTCAGCAGGCGGAAGCTTTCCGCCGGCCGGACGAAGGGCGTGAAGTAGGAGAGATACCCCGGGGCGTAACGCAATGCGTCCGCCGCATTCAGAGCAGCCAACAAAATCAGGACTGCCGCGACCGTGCGTCTGGGAGCGGCCCATTCCCATAGCGCTCCCGCAAACAAGATCGCAAAGGGATACATGGGCAACACGTGCCGGTCTCCCAGGTTGAAGCGGGCGGGAATGGCCATGGCCAGGTAGAGCGCGGGAAATGATGCCATAATCCAGAGATCGGGTGGGACCTGCAGTTTTCTTGTGATTCTTCTCAGAGCCATCGCCAGGCCGGTCAGGGACAAGGCCAACACAATCGTCGGCCACTTCAGCAGGATCACCACCGGGTAGTACAGCTTCCATCCGCCGTGAGTTGAAGCCTGTCCGAGAAAAAATGCTGGCTGGCCCTGCCGGTTGTGCCGCACCAGCTCGCGAAAGCCTTCGATGTACTCCCCTGCCGGAATGAGCAGGCTGTAATTTCTATCGCCTCGCACCGGCTTGACGATGGGGGCGTTCCAGTTAGGAAAGGTTGCAGTCAAAGTGCCATCGCGCACCGTCAGACGCGAGACGTGAAAAAAGTATCCCGCCCAGACGACCGACGACGCCAGCAGCAGAGCCGCTGCCGTCTTGCTCCAGTTCCAGCGCGCGGGCGGCTGGATTACTCTGTCCGCGCCCAACAGAAGCATCCACAGCAGGGCGAGCAGGAATGAAGGCGCAGTCGAGAACTTGGCCAGGAGCAGCACGCCGAGCAGCAATCCGAAGCCGAATGTCCTTCTCCAGGTCGGTCGCGCTCGCCACCGCACCAGCGCCCACGCCGTGGCAAAAATGAATAGCGTGGCCGCGCCGTCGGTGGCGGCAATCGAAAAATGAGCGATCAGCGCGGGCGAGAAGGCGAACAAGGCCAGCGCGAAATTTGCGGTAGCCCGGGAAAATAAACGGTCTGCGGCCCGCCAGACGAGCCCGGCGAGGAGCAGGCCAAACAAAACGTTCATGGCGCGTGCCCGCCAGGCCAGCGCTACCGGATCGGGCGCAATGTGGGGGACGCGAAATGAATCAAACAGCGGCTCGACCTCCACTTGCCACTGGGGGCCGATCAGTGGCAGCGTGCACCACAGGCGAGCCAGGGGCGGATGATCGTTGTACTGTTCGAATCTTCCGTAACGCCAGGCGTTGAGCCCCTCCGCGATGTGTACGGGTTCATCGTAAGTCAACGATTGCGTACGAATGAACCAGGCGCACTGCGCCAAATAGAGGGCCGCCAGCAGCAAAGGGAAAAGCCATCGGACCGCCGCAGCCGGAAGAATTTTCGGCGGGAGCGCGGGAGATGTCGGTTGAAGATTTTCCGGCCGGGTCATTCTGGGCCCGCCGCGTTCGCGGGAGTTCACTTTACTTCAGCGTGCGGGAAAGTTCCACTCACTGTGAATGTGGTCGCGGGCGAGTCGCCCGC
>DASQHA010000346.1:0-5033 GCA_035632335.1 Terriglobales bacterium | reverse complement strand
CTCCGATTCCCAAGAGAATCAGAAAGGACAGGAAACTCATCCCAATCATGGTATTGCCCTCCATGAGCCACACCCTATCGCGGTGTCCAGAGCCAATATAAGGCACGCGCATCCGAAATGCAATCCCCACTTAACGTCCTCAATGGAAATCGATGCGAACTACTTCCTAATGTGGTATGCGATGGGGCTCGCCCAGCTCAGTGCAGGCTTCACACAGGAAGCGATTACCAGCTTGAAACGAGTTGTGGAGCTGGCGCCATGGTGGCACATGGGTGTGTGGTCACTGGCTGCGGCCTACTGTCAGGCGGGCGATCGCGAGCATAGCCAACCATGGGCACGAAAGCTCGCCGACTCGCAGGGTCATACCCTTGGAGCTTCGAGGTATTACGCCATTAGCGGTGAAGTGGATGCGATGTTTGATGCGCTCGATGGGGCGTACCGGCAGCGCGATGTGTTCCTTCTCGTTTTACAACACGAGCTGTTCTTCGACCCCTACCGCGCCGACCCGCGCTTCCAGGCTCTGCTCCAGCGAATGGACCTGGTGTAGAACCTGACGAACCCCCAGGGCACTGCTCGCGCTGTGTGGAGAAGCGATTGTATCTGGATGGCACCCTTCCACAAGTTGGTTATGTCCGGATAGGCCGTAAGAACCGGAATCTGCGTGCTGAACCCGTTAGTGACGGGCGGCGGGGCGAAAGCATACCAGCCGGCCGCTACTTAACAGGCGGGGGCGCCGCCAGCGTCATGCCATGACGGCGGAAGACTTCCATCATTTTCGCCCGATCGGGCGGGCCGCCGGTGGCACCGTCGATTACTTCGGCGGCTTCTCGGAAGTACGCGGGGCCCATTATCGCAGGGGATATGACGGCGAGCTGTCTCACATCCTCGTTGCCGAGATTATCGAAGCGGTGCACCGCGCCTCGGGGGATGCACAGCGCCTGCCCGGGACCAACCTCGATGGGCGTGCCGTCAACGGTCCAGGTAAGGACGCCCTCGATACCGTAGAGGATCTCCTCGTAGGCATCGTTCTTGTGGGCTGGTGCCGGCAGCTTCTGCCCAACCGGGACGAGAACCTCGAACACCGAGACACTTCCGCCGGAATCATCGCCGGTGAGGAGGAATCGGATCCCTAGCGGGCCAATCTTGATGGTCTCTTCCGAAGCATTGACTCTGATCGCACGCTGCTGCATAAACCGTCCCCTTTGAATAAAGTTATCCCACATTTCTTCCCTTTAGTCGAAGGAGGAGTCTGAGACCGGATGGCCGGATTGTGTCCGGTTGGTCGGGTAAGTTGGCCGGAAAAGGGAACATAGATCCTGGTAATCGCGTTCCCGTCGACGGTGCAGCGCCATCCCAAGGCGTTCATCGCTTCGGACGTGACCGGCGTTTCTCGGGATCGATCGGCCTAAACCTAGGAAAATTGCTCCCGGAGGCTAGTCGGAGACCCGCGGCTTCGTGGTGAACGCCACGGCCGGCACCCCCAACGCCATGCATCGAGAAGTCAGTGGGGCAAACGCGAAACCATTCCGACGGTTGGGTGAGATGCGTCACGAGGTCCTTGCCCGCCGCGCATCCCGGATAATGGAAGGCGTGCCGAACAATCTCGCGGGCTCAATCAACGATGCAGTGATTCGCCGTCTCGCGGACGCGCAGTCCTACCAGCGGGGTCTAGACTACTACTCCCACGGGCACGTCGAATCGCTCGAAAACCGGGATGACGGCGTTCGCGCCGTCGTGCGTGGAAACCAGGATTACGCCGTGACGCTAGCGGCCGACGAAGGAGTGCTGGATTACTCATGCGATTGTCCCGTGGGCAGCGACGGCACTTTCTGTAAGCATTGCGTCGCGGCTGCGCTCGCCTGGCTGAAACGAGCGGCGGCACCGGCGAGGTCTTCGGGGCGTGACAAAGCCAAGGTGGTCACGCTGTCCGACGCTGGGAGGGTCCTCCAGGCCGAAGACAAAGACACGCTGGTGCGGATGGTGCTCGATTGGGCGAAAGACGACGACCGGCTCCGCGAACGGCTCATCCTTCACGCTGCCCGGCGTTCAGGTCCCGACACCGGTGCCGCCGCTGTCCGACGAGCGTTTGAGAAGGCTGCCCGGGTTCGCGATTTCGTGCATTACCGCGAGGCAACGGGGTGGGCGCGTGGCGTCGATGATGCCATTGATTCCATCGAGCAGTTGCTGAACGACGGCCAAGCCGCCGCAGTTATCGAGTTGTGCGAATCGGCTCTGCAGTCCCTCCTGGGCGCCATCCAGGCGGTGGATGATTCGGATGGCCACTTCGGCATACTGCGGGATCGGCTGCAGGACATCCATTACCGGGCGTGCCAGGAAGCCCGGCCCGATCCGGTGGAATTGGCCAGGCGGCTCTTTCAGTGGGAGTTGCACGGTGACTTCGATGTATTCTACGGCGCTGTGGCAAGGTACGCGGAAGTCCTCGGGGCCAAGGGCATGAAGGTCTACCGAGAGCTGGCCGAGGCCGAATGGGAGAAGGTGCCGGCGCGAACTGCAAAGCACGAGCGATCCGAGTGGGGCCAGCACTTCCGCATCACGCACATCATGGAGTCGCTGGCACAGGCGTCGGGCGATATCGAACAACTCGTCGCAGTGATGAGTCGTGACCTATCGAGCGCGTACAGCTACTTGAAGATCGCAGAGGTCTACCGCGAAGCGCGCCATCACGACAACGCACTGCTCTGGGCGGAAAAAGGTCTGAAGGCCTTCCCGGATCACACCGACGGCAGGCTGCGCGAATTCACGGCTGAAGAGTACCATCGCCGCCGCCGTCATGACGACGCCATGAAGCTGATGTGGGCGGAGTTCTCAGAGCGCCCCTGTTTGGAGGGCTACAAAACGTTGGAACGTCATGCGAAGAAGGCAGGCGCGTGGCCCGGTTGGCGAGATCGAGCTCTGGCGGAGATCCGGCTGCGTATCACGAAGGCCAAAGAGAAGGCGCAGGGGCAAACCCGGCCTCGCTGGATGCAGGCCGACGAGAACAATTCCCCGTTGGTCGAGATCTTCCTCCACGAGGGCAACCCGGAGGAGGCTTGGCGTGAGGCGCAGGCTGGTGGATGCTCCGATAGTCTGTGGTTCCGGCTCGCGGCCGGCCGCGAGAAAGAACATCCCGAGGATGCCGCGCCCATTTACCTGAAGCAGGCCGAAGCTGCCGTCGCTGCCACCAGCAACGGGCGCTACGAGAACCCCGTCGGCTTGCTGGTGAAAGCTGCTTCGGTGATGCGGCGCCTGGACCGCGGCGCGGAGTTCATACGTCACCTGGAAGCCCTGCGCGCGAAGTACAAGATTAAGCGCAATTTCATCAAGCTGGTCGAGCAGAAGCGGAAGTCGCTGTACCTTTCGTAGACTGCGCCTCAGCGTGGTCATTGCGACAACCGTGCCGTTTACCAGCCCGACGAGCGATTCGCCACCAGCATTGAAGTACCAAGCGCATTACGCCACTCCGGTCCGGGCCTTCGCAGGGCACTTGGTTCCCCCACCTCGTTATTGAGGTTCCAGCTGGCACGGATGGCAAAGGAAGGGTAATGACGTGATGTCCATGTGAATCCGTGCTGGCCAAACTGCTGTGACCGGCGTTTCCCGAGATCAAGCCGCGCCTCGGGCTCTTCAGGCGACCCTTGGTGCCTGTTATACTCAAATGGTCAATTAATCAGATTAAATAGTCTGAAATTGTTGGGCGGAAGGTATCACAACGGACCTACAAGACAAGAACGATCGGGCCGCATGGCTTCAAGGACCTTCAGCCGCGTGCTCGATGCCCGTCGGTCTCGAGTCCCCCTGGCGGCTGGTCCTGCTCGGCGCGCCGGGCGTCGGCAAGGGCACCCAAGCCCTGTTATTAAGCCAGCGCCTGGGCGCTTGCCATCTCTCTACCGGCGATATCTTCCGTGCCGCCGGAGGTCGTCCTGAATGTGATCAAACACCAGCCATGACAGCAGCCGTGCAGCACATGCGCCGCGGCGAGCTTGTGCCGGATTCTATCGTGTGGGAGATGGTGCGCGAACGGAGCGGTTGCCTGCGTTGCCGCGGCGGGTTCATACTCGACGGATTTCCGCGCACTCTAAGCCAGGCTGAGGCGCTGAAACAGCACATGGAAAGTGAGAGGCTTTCGCTCAACGCTGTGGTGAACTACGAACTGCCGCTGGATGAAATTGTCTCGCGTCTGAGCGGCCGCCGCACCTGCGAACAGTGCAAAGCGATTTTCCACGTCACAGGGCAACCGCCTAGAGCCGAGGGCGTGTGCGATCATTGCGGAGGCCTGCTCTATCAGCGTGAGGATGACCGCCCCGAATCCATCGTGGTCCGGTTGGAGGCCTACGAACGCAGCACCACGCCCCTGATCCAGTTCTACTCGGGTCTCGGCCTGCTGATGCCGGTCGCCGCCACCGGATCTCCCGACGCGATTTGTGCGCGCACAATGGCCGCGCTGTCGGCATATGTCTGAGCAGGAAAGTGGAGCGAATCACGCGCTACCAACCACGTTCCGGTAACCCCGCGACGATTCGTTCTGGCTCGTCCATGGACTGGGGGTGCTTATCAGAGCGGCTTCGGTCATATTAGCGTAGAGTAATAAAGGCACAAATCCCATGACTCAAACCAGAAAACACCTGACCCTTCGATATACCGTAGCGGTTCTCGCTCTAATGACGCTAGCGGCTGCATGGTTGGCTGCTGCTCCGGCCGTTGTCGGCACCTGGGAGTGCGTTTCCACCACACCCGATGATGCCGACCTGCACTGGACCCTAACGGTGACTGAATCGGACGGCAAACTCAGCGCCACCGCCACGGGCGAGACTGGGGACTCGAACCTTAACGACGTAACCTTCGACGGCAAGGTTTTGTCGTTCACTGCCACGCTCGACAGCGGCACTTACACCGTGAAGGTGAACGTTGCCGGCGACAAAATGGAAGGCACGTGGTCTGGCGCAGGCGACAGCGGGAAAGTCACCGGCAGCCGAAAGAAGTCATAAGAGGCGCACTGGAACCAGAAGCGGATCATGCTGCCAACTTCAATAATT
>DASQHA010000345.1:0-33264 GCA_035632335.1 Terriglobales bacterium | reverse complement strand
CCCGAGCGCGGGCGCTCGCGCCTACATTACCACTACTTCGTCGACGGCCCATCCTTCGCCGAGTACACAAACTGTCGGATGTCGGCCCGCTGCTTGTCGATCTCCGCCAGGTGCTCCGCGCGGAGTTGCTGGTACACCTGAAACTGTTGCTGGGCGCGGTCTTTGTCGCCAGTACGAACATACGCCTGGCCCAGCCGGTAGTGCGCATCCGCCAAATCCGGACTGAGTTGGAGCGCTTTCTCATACTCGGGAACCGCCTCGGCGTACTTGTTCTGGTCCGAGTAAAGATTCCCCAACTGCAGGTGCGCCTCGGCCAGCTTCGGATCGAGCGCAATCGCCGACTTCAGCAGGGTTTCAATCTGCTGGAGATTCAAGTCCGGATCCTGCGCCCGCTTTCCTTTCCACAAACTCATGGCATAGTAGTACGACGCGCGCGCATTGCGCGGCTGAAGTTCAGCGAAGCGGCGAAAGCGCTCGATCACCTCATTGGCCTGGCTCGGCGAACTGTCGTACGCCTTCGACAGAAACAGGTAGCAGCTGGGATCCGAGGGGTCGAGGTCGGCCCCCTGCAGCAGGGCCTTCACGGCCTCGTCGTAGTTGCCGCGCGAGTACAGGGCCATGCCCAGGCCAATGACCAGGCGAGGTGATTTGGGATAGCGCTCGGTGGCATGCTGGAACACTTCAATGGCGGGCCCCAGCGTGCGGTGAATGAGCAGTTCACTGCCCCAGTCGAACAGATTGCTCTCGCTCGGGTCCATGTGGGCCGCGGTTTCGTATTCATTGGCCGCTTCCACGAATTTCCCGTCCTTCTCTTCGATCTCTCCCAGCAGGTTGTGCAGTTCCGCAGTGTTCTTTTTTTTCAACAGATCTTGCACCAATTGCCGGGCATCCGTGAGCTTGCCGGTCAAAACATAAGCCAGGGACAGATCGTAGCCATTATCGTAGGACGACGGATCGATCTTTTGGGCCTGAGCGAGAAAAGGAACCGCGGCGGCGACTTTTCCCGAGCGGACGTAGAACTCACCCAGGTTGTGGTTGGTGTCGAAGTTTCCCGGATCCAGCTCAGCCGCCTTCTTGAATTCGATTCCCGCCTGCTCCGCCTTGCCCAGACGCATCAGGTTGGCTGCCAGGTTGGTCCTGGCGGACGCGGAGCCCGGTTTCAGGCGGACAGCAGTCTGCAGGTGCGGGCTGGCTTTCGCGTCCTCGGATTGCGCCGAATAGACCAGGCCCAGGAGTTCGTGCACATCGAAGCTTTGTGGGACCTCATGCACCAGGCTCTCCAGCTGTTGGGCGGCCTCGGCGAAATGGCCCGACTCGTATTGCGCCACCGCGGCCTGGAACTTGCGCTCCAGAAGCGGTTTCTGGGCCTCGGTTGCCGGCAGCCGCGGGACCAGCGCCAGCCCGAGCAGGGAAACGAGAGGAATAAACCGAAGCGACCGATGCCGGATGATCACGGTCTTCCATGCTACACCGCACCCGAACGGGCCGGATAGTCTGACCTATCGTATAACGGGCGGAAGGCTCTGCTACCCAGCGCCTTCCGCCCGTGATTACCTCGCTTTAGCTCGAACCGCTTTTAGAACCGCAACTTCAAGGCCAACTGGATCTGTCTCGGATCGTAGGGAGCATCGCGAGTTGAACCCACTTCGCCAAAGTTGGAGCTGGTGAAATTGCCCGATCCACCGATCGCAACCACTCCGTTGCCGCCGAAATTCGGAGCGTTAAAGTTCGGATGATTGACGATATTGAAGAACTCAGCCCGGAACTGCAAGGCAAACCGTTCGCCGAGCTTGAAGTCCTTGAAGGTGGAGAAATCAATCCGCTTGAAGGGCGGGCCGGCAAGCTGGGTGGGAGAGCCGCCCAACAGTCCAAGGCCGCCGTTAATTGGAATGCAGCCCGGAACCGACGTGGGGTCGGGTCCGGTGGACCGGAACACGCAGGGCTGAGTGAAGGCCGCCGGGTTACCGAGGAAGCTCGGCTGCCCGTTAGCATCGATGTGCATCCCTCTCTTGAAGTCCTGGCCCGGAACCACGATGTCGTAGCATCCCGTACCGTTGCCGGTGCCTGAAGGACAACTCAGGGTCATCGGCTGTCCGCCCTGCAGCACCACGCCCCAACTCAGCGTCCACCCTCCGAGCAAGGCGTTGGCCAGGCCGCCTGCATTCGCCAGGTACGGCTTGTTGTGACCGAAAGGAAGCTCGTAGCTGCCGCTCAAGTGCACGACGTTGCGGATGTCGAACGAAGCCAGGCCGTAGTCGTACTGAATTCCGGCGCCGGGAACATCCGGAGCGCGGAAGCCCGCCGTGCTGCCGCCGTTGAGCAGATCGCCGGCATCGGTGCGCGCCTGCGACCAGGTGTAGGTCGCCAGGAAGCTCAGCCCGTTAGCGAATTGCTTCTCCGCCTTGGTCTGAAGCGAATGATAGTGGCTGTTGCCGTTGGTGGTCGCATAACTCCCGCCTTGCCCGAAATCCGGGAAGGGCAGGCCGCCTTGTGAGGCGGGAAGAGTGCCGAGGTTGGCGTCCACCGGCAGGATTTGAGTGGGATGGTTGGAGTTGGGGAACGTCTCCAAATGCCGGCCCAGCGAAGTCACGTAGCCCATCTGGAAGGTCAGGGTGGGCGTTATTTGATATTGCAGTGTGAGGTTACCGCTCATGGAGTACGGAGTCTTGTAGTCGAACTGGATGCCGCGCAGCGCCAGGCCGCTGGCATTGACCAGAGTTGGATCGAGCGGCGTGCAAGTGAAGCCAACTTCAAAGGTGGTTGCAGGGGCGGCGCACCCGGGAATTGTGATGGGGTGACCGTCGTTCGGGGCGGAGTATTGGAAGTTAAACTGGAAGGGATAGTTTTCTCCCAGGTTGGGTGAAAATCCGCGGTTCTCAAACCCGTTGTAAAAGAGTCCAAACCCGCCGCGGGCGACCAGTTTGGGCGTAACCTCGTAAGCGAAGCCGAACCGGGGCGCAAAGTTATATTTCTGCGAGTTCCCCAGCCCCTTACCGAACTTATTACCGATCACAACCCCAATGCCATCGAGCGCAGTCAAAGCGTTGAAGCTGGGGGAGAAGCTCGCAGCATTGGCTCCCGACGGTAGCAGGTACAGCGGGGTGTTGCTGGGCGGTCCGGACGGGACAAAGTTGGCCTGCGCCCCGTGGTGCTCAAATACCAGACCGAAGAAGTCCCAGCGCAAGCCGAGGTTTACCGTCAGTTTGGGCGTGACCTTCCAATCGTCGTTGATGTAGCTGCCGTAGTAATTCTTTCCGTTGTCAGTCAGCGAGATGTTGGAGACGAACACGCTGTTGTTGCCCGCGCCGGTCGAGGCGCCTCCAACATTGTCAATTCCATTCGCTATGGTCGGGTCGTGGAGTGTCGGCGTCAGCAGGAACTGCGCGCGCCCGGTATTGCCGTTGCGCACGTTGGGGACGTCGGTGTAAACGCTGCCGTAGTCGAACTCACCACGCGACCACGGTGGTTGCAGGGTCGAGAACTTCACATGCTGCCACTCAAAACCCATTTTGAAAGTGTGCTTGCCATAGATTTTGGTGAAGTCGTCTGTCACCTGGAAAGTAGAAGTCACCTCGTCAGAGGGCAGGAAGGCGTTGCTGCCCAGAGTGGACAGTCCATTGATGCCGAAGGCAGGCAAGCCGCCGTTCTCGTGCAATTGCGGAATGCCCTGGATACCGAATTGTCCGGGGATATCGCTCAGATCATTGGCGGAAGGTGAAACGCGCGTGGTGTGGAGATAGTTGAGACCGGCGCGGGCCACGTTCACCATGGTCGGCGAGAACACATGGGTCCAGGCCAGGGCGCTCTGTTGCGCGTTCGCGGTCTGGTTGCCCTGCTGGAATCCGCCACCGTCAGCGATGCCACCGAAAATTCCGGGGATGAACTGGGGATCGTCCACCAGGCTGAAGCGGTAAAACAACTGATTCTTGGTGCTGAAGTTGAGGTCCAACCGGGTATCAAACGAGTTGCGGAACTCAGTCAGCTTGGGAGAGTTTCCAAAGTTCGAAAACAGAGTCCCGCTGGTGGGCAAGGGATACAGGTTCAACAATTTAATGGCGTTCGGATCCAGCCGGTTGAGCGGCAGCTGATTCAGGGTGCAGTTCGCGAGACTGTAAGCCGCAGTGCTGGGTGCGCAGTTGGTGTTAATGGGGTCGCGGGCAAAACCCGTGGCGGTTGCGACCCGGCCTGAAGTCGGATCGACCACGCCGACCGTGACCGGCCGGGTGGTGGCAGGATCAAGGATCGTTCCCAGGGGAACGGTGCGGCCTAGCGCATCCGTTTCGAGTTTCCCATTTTGACCCGTAATCAAGTCGGAGAAGTCCGCAATAGTAGGATCGACGCCCAGGCCATTGATGCCGTTTCGCTCCAGCACGGTGGGGACAGAACCGCTCAGGATGGTGCCCTGAACCCGGGCTAGCCGTTCGTAGTCGCCGAAGATGAAGATCTTGTTCTTGATAATCGGTCCGCCGATCGATGCCCCGAACTGATTCTGTCGAAGTTCGCCCTTGGGCACGTTGTGGAAATTTTCAAACCAGTCGGCGGCATCCAGTTTGTCGTTCCTCAAATATTCCCAGGCCGCGCCGTGGAAGCTGTTGGTGCCGGACTTGATGGTGGCGTTCAGCACGGCGGCGCCGGAGCGCCCGAACTCGGCGCTGAAGCCGGAAGTCTGCACCTTGAACTCCTGGATCGCTTCCAGGGGAGGCAGCACCACGTAGTTGGTTCCGTTCAGGAAATCGACGGTGTCGGAGTTGTTGTCAATGCCGTCCAGCATGTAGTTGTTCTGCGCCGGGCGGTTGCCGTTGGCCGCGAAAGCCCCGGTGGCCGCGTTGCCACGAGTGTCCGCCTGCGGAGAGTTCACGCCGGCAGCGAGCTGCGCCAGGAAGGTGAAATTCCGGCCGTTCAGGGCTTGATTTTCGATCTGGTGACTACCGATGACCTGCCCGACCGAAGCGTCCTCGGTCTGCATCAACGGCACGCTCGAGGTGACTTCGACGGTTTCGGTCGCGGCGCCCGGCTTGAGCTGGAGATTCGCCACCACGTGCTGTTGCACGGCAACCGTCAAGGCCTGCTGGGTGGTGGAAAACCCGCTCGCGGTCGCGGCGACCTGGTAGTTTCCAATTCTCACCGGCGAGAAGGTGTATCCGCCGCTGGGGTCGCTGTGGGTCTGCAGCACCAGTCCATTGTCCGTGTTGGTCAAGGTGATGGTCGCGTTGGGAACGACCGCACCGCTGGTGTCCTGAATCACGCCGGTAATTGAACCTTGGTCAATCTGGCCGAACGCCAGCTGGCTCGTGAGCTGAACCAAGCCCAGGCAAATAAGCGCTACCCAGAGTAATCCTAAGCGTCGCGGCGAAGGGCGATTCTGATTTCCAGTCATGACCGAAGTCCTCTCATTGGTGAATCTCATTGAATTGGTGATTGGCCCAGGCGCAAAACCTTTGCCGACGGCTGTTCTGGGTGTAATCGCTTACTCACGCGATCCGTGTTCTGATCTGCCAGCAAAGTTTTGGTTAATGTAAACGTGTACATTAGCGAAACCGGGACAACCTTAGAACAGGTCTTTAGAACTTGTCAAGAATAAAACTAGTAGCTTTGTACTATTGAACCGCAGGCAGCAAACTGAGCCTCGGGCCGGCACGGAAACCCTATCGCCCCAGGTGCTTATCCCGGTAACCAGCGTAATTCAACGGGGTTGCGCCGGATGGGGCCCTTTCCCGGCAGGCTGTCCGTGGCCTGCGCTCAGGCTTTTGCCGGACTCTTGCGCATCACCCCCGCCCGCGGTTTGGTTTAAGGTCATGCCGGGTGCTAACATGCGCTGCGGTGGGCCATCGGGAAGGGATTTTTGATGATGGCGCGTCACAAAGACGAAAACCACATTGTTTTCAAGCCGAACGTTTTCACGTCGAACCTTCTTAAGGGGAATCCGCTGGGCGCCCGTGCTCTTTCTTCCCGCGCCCTTCCATGCATCTCCCCTCCCTCGGTGGCTACCAGAAACTCCCCGGGCCGGAACTCCATCGTTTCCCTTCGCTGATCTTCGCCTGACCCCTCACTATCCCGCGAAGTCTGCCCTGGACAGCGTTCTGCTCAGGGTGGTTCCCGGCGCGGACGAGTACATCACGGAAAAGTATGCATTTGAAATCGCGCAACTTCTCGGCGAATTTAGCCTGGCGCTCAAGACGGCGCCGCCGGCGCTCGCGACTCTAAGCAAATTCCTCGACCCGTCCATCGCGACCGCTTCGCTGCAGCCGGCTCGCGAGGTGGAGCAACGTTCGGGAGCTGGAGTCGAAGTCTTCCGCAGGCGATTTCCCCGGGACCTGGTGCCGGGCCGCGACAAATTTCTCCGCGAAATCGAAAGCTATCTCTCCCCGATGACGCGACTGGAGACGGCTGAATTCCAGATTGTCGCGATCGAGGAAACTGCAGGCCCGCCGGCGGAATTCGATATCAGCATTCGTTACGACCTGGTGGGCACGCGAAAAGATCAGGGACGCGAGCAGCGCGTGGGTCATTGGCAGACTCGCTGGTCGCGCGACGAAAGCCGCGGCTGGCGCGCCCTGCGATGGCAGGCGACCGAAGAGACCCTGGCGCGCGCCCGCCCGCCGGTTTTCATCGACGTTACGGCGCAGGCCCTGGGCCAGACGGCTTCGTACCGGGACCAGATGCTGCGCGGCGTGGATCACTGGCGCACCGTCCTCGATGGAGCTTGCGGGATCGACGTCTACGGCAACGCCGGGCTGGCCGCGGGGGATTTCGACAATGACGGATTTGATGATCTCTACGTGTGCCAGCCGGCGGGACTGCCCAATCGCCTCTATCGCAACCGCGGCGATGGAACTTTCGAGGATGTGACCGAATCATCCGGCGTCGGGGTGCTGGATGACACGGCCTGCGCCCTGTTCGCCGACTTTGAAAACAAGGGAGCGCAGGACCTGCTGGTGGTTTGCGGCGGCGGCCCGCTGCTGTTTCGGAACCAGGGCAATGGGAAATTTTCGCTCAAGCCCGATGCCTTCAAATTTGCCCGGCCTCCGCTGGGGACCTTCACCCACGCCGCCATCGCCGATTACGATCGCGACGGGCGTCTCGATATTTATTTCTGTCTTTACAGCTATTACGTGGGCCTGGACCAATACCACTATCCCGTCCCTTATTTTGACGCCCGCAACGGGCCTCCGAATTTTCTGCTGCACAACGACGGCAACGCCACCTTCAGCGACCGGACGCAGGCTGCCGGGCTGAATGCCGAAAACGACCGCTACAGTTTTGCCTGCGCCTGGGGCGATCTCAACGCTGACGGGTCGCCCGACCTCTATGTGGCCAACGACTTTGGGCGCAGCAATCTCTATCGCAATAACGGAGACGGAACCTTCACTGCCATCTCCTCCGAAGCGGGCGTGGAAGACGCCGGCGCCGGCATGAGCGCCACCTGGTTGGATTTCGACAATGACGGAAATCAGGACATCTACGTGGCCAACATGTGGTCCGCGGCCGGCCTGCGGGTTTCGGAACAGAAGATCTTCCATCCGGGCGACCCGGAGAATGTCCGCGCCCTGTATCGCGGGCACGCGCGCGGCAATTCGCTGTATCGAAATCAGGGAGGCGGGAAGTTTCAAAACGTAAGCGGGCCGGCAGGGGCCGAGATGGGCCGCTGGGCTTGGTCTTCCGACGCCTGGGACTTCGACCACGACGGCTATCCCGACCTGTACATCGCCAACGGATATATTTCCGGGCCCGACCCTCTCGATGTCTCGAGTTTTTTCTGGCGCCAGGTGGTGGGAAAGTCGCCGCAGAATTCCAACCCCTCGGCCAATTACGAACAGGGGTGGAACGCCATCAACGAACTGATCCGCTCGGACTCTTCCTGGGCTGCGCCGGAAAGAAACGTTTTATATGCCAACAATCGCGATGGCAAATTTTCTGAAGTCTCGGGCGTCCTTGGCCTGGATTTCCCGGACGACAGCCGCACCTTCGTCCTGGCTGACATCGACCACGACGGGCGGCTCGAAGTCGTCCTGAAGAACCGGAACGCGCCGCAGTTGCGTGTGCTGCGCAATGCCATGAAAGATATTGGCCACGGCATCGTATTCCGCTTGCGCGGCCAGAAAAGCAATCGCGACGCGATCGGCTCGGCGGTGACGGTCGAAGCCGGAAGTCATCGTCAGACCAGATATCTGCAGGCGGGTTCGGGCTTTCTGGCGCAGCACAGCAAGGAACTTTTCTTTGGACTGGGAACCGCTGAGGGCGCGGTCCGCGCCACGGTGCGCTGGCCCAGCGGCCTCACCCAGACTTTCGAGAATGTGCCGGTAGACCGCCGCATTGAAATTCAGGAAGGTGCGAACGATTTTCGGGTCCAACCCTACTCATTGCCACCTCCTTCTTATGCGCACCCCGGCGATCCCGCCAGACTGGAGCCTCTGCCGACCTCGGTCGAGACCTGGCTCATCGAACCTTTGAGCGCCCCGGACTTTTCGCTGCCTGACCTCGCGGGGAAGTCGTGGACCCTGCAATCGCTACGCGGCAGCTTCGCCCTGCTCAATTTCTGGTCCACGGCATCGCCCGCCTGCGCGGAACAGATGCGGCGATTCCGCGAGTCGCCGAGATCCTTCGCCTCCAGCGGCCTTCAGGTGATTGGCATCAATGTGGACGATCCCCGCAATCCGCAAGCGGTGCAGGCGTTCGTGGCCAGGGAGAGAGTAGCCTTTCCCACCCTGCACGCCACGCCGGACGTGGCCGGCGTCTACAACATTGTTTATCGCTACCTGTTCGACCGTCGCCGCGATCTTCCGCTTCCTGCGTCGTTCCTCCTTAACAAGGAGGGCTTGATCGTCAAGGTCTACCAGGGGCCGGTAAGTCCCGAACGGCTGATCGAGGACGCGAAAGCGGTCCCGGGCACTCCGGCCGATCGCGTACAGAGAGCGCTGCCCTTCCCCGGAACGCTCTTCCTGAGCGC
Source organism: Terriglobales bacterium (assembly GCA_035632335.1). Lineage (GTDB taxonomy): Bacteria > Acidobacteriota > Terriglobia > Terriglobales > Acidobacteriaceae > JAIQFF01. The sequence continues at coordinate 24,317 of DASQHA010000345.1, read as the reverse complement.
CTTCCAGCGCAACGACTTCACTTACGGAGTTTCTTTCTTCCAGCACGGCTATCTGGAACAGGCCGAGGCCTCGTTCCGGCAGGTGATCGCCGCCAAGCCGGACAATCCCGAAGCCCATTACAACCTCGGAACACTTTACCTGCGCCGAAACGACTTTCAGGATGCCCGCGAGTATCTGGAGCAAACGGTGAAACTGCGTCCCGATTACCCGGAGGCCTGGAACAATCTCGGCATGGTCGCCGCCCATGACAATCAACTGGACGAGGCCGCGCGCAACTTTCAGCAGGCGCTGCAACAGCGTCCGACCTACACCATCGCGCTGCTGAATCTGGGGAATCTCTATCGCCGGCAGGGCAACGTTGCCGAAGCTGAAAAACTTCTCAATCGCGCTCATGATATTGATCCTGACGATCCCGAGGTCAACTACAACCTGGGAATGCTCTACGCCCGGCAAGGCCAGGCCGAGGGCGCACTTCCGTATCTTGAAAAGGCGGTGAGCGTGCGTCCGGACTATCCCGACGCGCTCAACAATCTGGGTGTACTCTTGGTACAGGAACAGCGTTATCCGGAAGCGGAACAGCGGTTTCAGGACTGCATACAGGTGGCGCCTAACTTCGACCAGGCCTATCTCAATCTGGCCCGTCTTTACGTCATCCTGGACGACAAGGAAAAGGCGCGAGAGGTATTGCTCGCCCTGCTGCGCCAGCAGCCGGACCACAAGATGGCCCAGCAGGCGCTGGAAATGCTACATTGACCCTTTGATACCTGTAAGCAAAGTGCCCGCGGAGATATACCGGGAGATGGCCATCGGTACCCCACCTCAGCATCCATCCAGGAACGCGGGCCGCGGGCGTGTCTTGTGCCGAATCCTGGCTCTGACCGCCATTTTCATCGTCGTTTCTGCCGGAGCGTCGGTGGCGCAGCAATCCGCCCAAGCGCGGGTCAAGCCGCGGGCCGCGGCCCCGGCGGCATCACCCTTTCTCGAAGCCGAAACCCTGCTGCGACAGGGTTCAATCGAAGAAGCCAAACAGAAAATACAGGAACAACTCAAACTGAATCCCTCGAGCGTGGAGGGTTACAACCTGCTCGGAATTGCGTACAGCAGCGAAAAAGACTACGACCACGCCCTTGAGGCATTTCAGCGTGCGCTGACCCTCGATCCCGGTTTCACCCGCACTCATAACAACCTGGGGAATGTTTACGTCGCCCAACAGAAGTTCGATCTCGCGGAGAAAGAATTTGGCAAGGTGCTGCGCGTGGATCCCGCCAATCGCGAGGCCAACTACAACCTGGGCCTGGTGCTGATGGCCAAGGGATCCCCGGCCGAGGCCATTGTCCATTTTCAAAAGGTGCGCCCGGCGGACATTGGCACTCGCTTCAACCTCATACGCGCCTACCTGCAGGCGGGACGGACCGCGGAAGGCCTGAGGGCGGCGCGAGAACTCTCGACTCAGAATAAAGATAACGTACAGCTGCACTTCACTCTGGGCGTGCTGTTGGCGGAAGAAAAGCAGTACCCGACGGCCCAACTCGAACTGGAGAAGGCGAGCGCGCTCCAGCCTGAAACGTTTGAAATCCTCTACAACCTGGGTCAGGTATACCTGCAGGGCGGCGACTACAAGAAAGCCGAAGTAGTTTTGAACCGGGCGCTGAAGCTGAAACCCGATTCACCCGAGACCCTGTACCTGATGGCGCGGGTTTATTCCGAGCAGACCCGGGTGGTGGATGCCCTGGATCTGCTGGCCCGCGCCCACAAACTTGCGCCGGAAAATACCGACGTCATCTTTCTGTTGGCCCGGGTCAGCATGTCGCAGAATTATTTTGAGGATGCGATCCCGCTGCTGGAGTCCGGCCTGAAAATCGCCCCCAAGCGGGCCGATCTTCATGCCGCGCTGGGCGAGAGCTATTTCATGTCGGGAAAAGCCGAGAAAGCGATCGAGGAATTTCAATCTCTGATCGAACTGGAACCGTCGGCGCGCTCCTATGTCTTCATGGGCCTCTCCTACCGCCATCTGGGACGGTTCGATGAGGCGAAAAAATATTTCCAGCAGGGGCTCAAGCTCGATCCTCACAATGCTTCCTGCCTGTTCAACATGGGTTACATCGAAGGCCGCCAGGGAAACCAGGCAGCCGCCGAACAACTCTTCCAGGCAGCGCTGCGCTCCAATCCCGATTTCTCCGAGGCGCTGCTGGAGTTGGCAACGCTGCGCATCGCCGACAAGAAATTTGAGGAAGCCGCGACCCTGCTCCGCAGATACGTCAAGGTAAGCCGCGATCCGGCGTCCGGATACTACAAGCTGGCCATGGTCGAGAGGAGCCTCCATCAGATGGAGGCCGCGCAACGCGACTTGAATGTATTTCAAACCCTTTCCAAGGATTCGTCATCGGGTCCGTATCCCTATCAGCATCTCTTCGATTATCTAGATACTCGCTCCAACCTCGCTCCCCAGCAGCAGACTCAACTGGACCTCGCCGAGCTGACGGCGCAGATTCAGAAGCATCCGGACCGTCCTCAAGACCTGTATTTGCTGGCTGAGGCGTATCTGAAGCTGGGGAAGCTCGACGAGGCTCGCCAGACCATCGCGCAGCTTGACCAGATAAGCTCGGGCGACTATCGCACTCAGACCGGGGTCGGCGTGCTGCTCGCCCGTTTCCGCTTGTACGACGACGCCATCGCGCATTTTCAGAATGCGTTGCGCGCCAGTCCTGATTCCGATGATGTGAAATTCGACCTGGCCGACGCTTACTTCCGCAAGGGCCTTTACCCCCAGGCGCTCGAAGCTGCCCAGCAAGTGTCCGCGCAGGGGCAGCAGGATGCCGCTTTTCTGGCGTTGCTCGGCGACATCCAGGCGCATCTTGGCGAGACCGCCCGAGCTGCCGAAATCTTCCGCGATGCGATTGCCAAAAATCCTGACAACGATCAGTACTACCTCTCGCTGACCCTGGTCCAGCTTCGCGAAAAAGATGTCGCCGGCGCGAAACAGACTTTGCAGAAAGGCCTGGCTCGAATTCCCGGCTCGGGGAAAATGCTCTGGGGGTTGGGAATCGTCTCCGTGCTCGAGGGCAACACCGCGCAAGCCGCGGAACGCCTGGAGCGCGCCGTGGACCTGTTGCCGGAGTGGCCCGGAAGCTACTCCACGCTCGGGGTCTTTTATTTTCAGACAGGACAAATCGCCAAGGCCCGCGAAGTGCTGGATCGCTTCAAGGGCAGTAACGCCGGCGGCCTGGATGTGAATCGGATCGAAGAAGTTCTGTCCCGCACCCCGGCAAAAGCTTCTTCCGCCCAGGAACCCATGTCGATGGCGGCCCGGCAGCAGTTGCTTCAGCTGGCGCTATCGCTGGCTGACCGGACCCTCTGAGGTCCAAGAGAAATCAATCGAGAATGCGGCAGAAAGCGAAAACGAATGTCGGAGCCGGCTTCACTCTGGCGCTGAGCTTTGTGGCCGGACTGGCCGCGACCATGCTGGCCTTCGCGCAGGCCCCGAAGGCCAAAGACGAGCGTATTCCCGTCCGCTACACTGACGTTCGCCAGGCTGCCGGAATCACTTTTAAACAAGACGCCACTGCCACCGACGAAAAGTATTATCTCGAAACCATGGGCACCGGCGTGGCCTGGCTCGACTACGACCAGGACGGGTTGATGGACCTGTATTTCGTCCAGTCGGCCGCTACCGATATTTACAAGCCGCCGCAGCCGCTGCGCAGCGCGCTTTATCACAACAACGGCGACGGAACGTTCACCGACGTCACCGAAAAAGCCGGCGTCGGAGGGGCGGGACATTACGGCCAGGGCGTTGCCGTGGGTGATTTCGATAACGACGGCTATCCCGATCTCTACGTGACCGGCTACGGCAGCGCCATCCTTTATCACAACAACGGCGATGGAACTTTTACCGACGTCACCGCCAAAGCCGGGGTAGCAGATACCGGCGGATGGTCCACCAGCGCCGGATGGTTTGACTACGACAAAGACGGATGGCTTGACCTGCTGGTCACGAACTACATCGAGTGGTCGCCCAAGAACAACCTGTGGTGCGGCGAACGCCGCCCGGGTTACCGCTCCTACTGCCATCCCGGCAACTACAAAGGGCAGAAGACCAAGCTCTACCACAACAACCATGACGGCACGTTCACCGACGTAAGCGACGCATCCGGCGTGGGCAAGCCCGAGTCGAAGGGCATGGGCGTGGTCCTGGCCGATTTCAACAATGACGGGTGGACCGACATCGCCATAGCCAACGACACCTGGCCCAATTTTCTTTTTATCAACAAGCACAATGGAACTTTTGACGACGTGTCGTTCGTTTCCGGCATGGCGGCCAGCGAGGACGGCCGTTACGAAGCCGGCATGGGCATCGATGCCGCCGACGTCGACGGTGACGGCTGGCAGGACGTCTATATCACCCATCTCGATTTCGAACTGAATCGCCTCTATCACAACAACGGCGACGGCACCTTCAACGACGAAACCTTCCGCTCCGGCATCGGGAACAAGGCCGTCCTGCTGAGCGGCGTGGCCATGAAATTTCTGGATTACGACAACGACGGCTGGCCCGATATCCTGCAATTGAACGGAGCCATGCTGGACAATATCCAGCTCTACCACAGCGAAGTGACCTACAAGGAACCGCTGCTGATGTTCCGCAACCTGGGAAAAGGGCAGTTTGAAAAAACGTCGGAGTCGCTGGGCCCGGACTTCATGCGCCCCATCGCCGGACGCGGACTCGCCACCGCGGACTATGACAACGATGGCGATATCGATATCGCCATCAATAACCGCGGCGATTATCCTTCCCTCCTGCGCAACGATGGAGGAAACGCCAACCACTGGCTTGAAGTTCTGCTGATCGGAACCCGCTCCAACCGCGACGGCATTGGCGCATCGTTGAAACTGATTTCCGAAGGCCTGGTGCACGTGGAGCAGGCCAAAGGCGGTATGAGTTACATGTCGGCCAGCGACCCGCGAATTCAGTTCGGCCTGGGCAAACGCACGAAAATCGATTCCCTCGAAATCACCTGGCCCAGCGGGCAGGTCGATCGCCTGACGAACGTCCCCATCGACCAGATTATCGCGGTGAAGGAAGGCACAGGAATCGTGCCTCACAAATTTCCCAGGGTGCCGAACAAATGAAAGAGTCGTCAGTCTTTAGTCGTCATACAGACCGGTTTTTCTGACAACTGACAACTGCAGACTGGCAACTGATAATCCATGAATCTTCCGCGACGCCAATTCCTGGGATCCTCCCTCATCGTTCTCGGCAGCACGCTCATGGACGCGCTCACGACCCCGCTCTGGAGGTGGAGGAACTCCCTGCAGGCCACCACCGCAGCTCAACCGACTGCATCCCCGGTCACGTTCGTCGACGTGGCCCGCGAAGCCGGCCTGAGTGCTCCCAACGTCTGGGGCGCGGTCGATCACAAACGTTACATCATCGAAGCCAAAGGCAGCGGCCTGGCCTTTTTCGACTATGACAACGACGGCTGGCTGGACATTTATTTGACCAACGGCACACGCCTCGACGCCAACTGGCCGCCCGGCCAGGCTCCCACTTCCCATCTCTACAAAAACAATCGCGACGGCACTTTCACCGACGTCACGGAAAAATCCGGCCTGGGGCGGACCGGCTGGCAAACCGGAGTCTGCGTGGGCGACTATGACAACGACGGCTGGGACGACCTGTTCTGCTGCTTCTGGGGACACAACATCCTGTTTCACAACAACGGCGACGGCACTTTCACCGATGTCACCCGCAAAGCCGGAGTCTACGACGAGAAATACCGCTGGGGGGCCGGCTGCACCTGGCTCGACTACGACCGCGACGGCCATCTCGATCTCTTTGTCTGCAACTACATAAGACTCGATCCGGCAAAGGCGCCTTCCCCCAACGATCCTCTATGCCAGTGGAAGGGCATCCCCGTCATGTGCGGCCCGCGCGGGCTTCCCGGCGACACCAACGTGCTTTACCACAACAATGGCGACGGAACTTTTACCGACGTGTCCGAAAAGTCGGGCATCCTGAAGCCGGGGCCGCGTTATTCGATTACCGCGGTCTCCTACGATTTCGATAACGACGGCTGGCCGGATATTTACGTCGCGGTGGATTCGCAGCCCAGCATGCTGTTCCACAACAACCACGACGGCACTTTCACCGACATCGCCGTCCTCGCCGGATGCGCCTACAGCGACAACGGCCACGAACAGGCCGGCATGGGCGTCGGGGTGGGGGATTACGATTGCGACGGCTGGCTCGACATTTTCAAGACCAATTTCGCCGACGACACCTGCAACCTCTACCACAACAACGGCGACGGAACTTTTACCGACGTAACTTTTTCATCCGGCATCGGAATCAATAATCGCTACGTCGCCTGGGGCTGCGGCTTTCTCGATTACGACAACGACGGATGGCCCGACCTGATGCAGATTAACGGACACGTTTATCCGGAAATTGAAGGCCACGACATTGGTCAGACTTTCAAGAACCCGCGCCTGCTCTATAAGAACCTGGGCAATGGCCGGTTCAAGGACGTCTCGGATGCGTCCGGGCCCGGCATCACCGAGCGTTTTTCCAGTCGTGGCGCCGCCTTCGGCGACTACGACAATGATGGCGACATTGACGTGCTTATTTTGAACATGAACGACTTGCCGTCGCTGCTGCGCAACGATGGCGGCAACCTGCAGAACTGGATCAAGATCAAGCTGATCGGCACTAAATGCAATCGCACCGCCATCGGCGCCCGGGTTCGGGTTGTCACCGGCACCCATGCCCAGATCGACGAAGTCCACAGCGGCGCCAGCGTGATGTCACAATGCGACTTGCGTCTCCACTTCGGACTGGGCAAGGCCCAAACCGTGGATGTTATCGAAGTGAAGTGGCCGACCACGCAGAAGATTGAGCGTTTCACCCAGGTGAAGGCCAATCAGATACTCACGATCCGCGAAGGCAGCGGGATCGTCCAGCCTAAGGCCAAGTAAACTGGCCCACAAGAAGCCTCAAGCACCAGAGACACGAAGGCGCGCGAAGGAATTCCTTAGTGGTCCTTCGTGTCCCTGGTGGTTAAGGCTTTTTGCGTCAGCGCGGAATGTAATTCTGCAGGAGGGGACTTGCGAGGCCGCCGAATGAAAGCAGCCGGCGCTCGGCGTCCGCCGGTTTTTCTCCGGGCAGTAACTGAGTATTCATCCGGATCAGCGCGTTGTCGCTACGGTTCAGGCGAAGCGAATCGAGCGCCAGGTAAACGCTGATCCAGTCTTCGCTGGCCACACGCCGCCCGCGGGCCGCATACCAGAACAGGACGAGTTGCCGGTCGTCTCCCTTGGCAATCAGGTAGCGGTTAGCGCGAAAAGGAGCGTCGCCAGGAAACGCCAGCGTGGTTGTACCCGTCTCCACCGGCGACCAGCCCGAACCCTCCATGCAGCCCTCCGGCAGATGGCGAAACAACGCCCGCTGGCCTGGAATGTATGCGACATATAGATCGACGTAGGCTGCGCTGTTGGTTGGGTCCTTATAAGTCCGCTGCAAGAATTCCCCCTCGCCCAGCCGCTTCAGCGTCTCACCCGGAATCGGGATATCCGTTCCCGTCCAACTCCTCAATTCCAGCGGGAACGAGGCCAGTGCGGTCCGCGGTAAAACCGTCTCGCGGTGGTCGAGAGCATGCAGGAAAAGCGCCGTTCCGGAGAGCAGCAGTACCACGATGGCGAAGCGCGCGTTGCCCGAGATCATGCGTATTCCTCCACGATCCCGGTTTCGTCGTGACCCGCTTCCTGGTCGCCCGGCCACGCCACCTGTAACAGCCGGTGCAGCAGGAAAACCAGCGTCAGGGAGGCGGCAAAAACCAGCCATCCCGAAAGCATGTGGATCGTGCCCTGGGCGCGCTCCACACCCCAATTTTCCACCAGCAGTCCGGTGAAAGCGATTCGCAGGGCATTCGCCAAAATCGAAATTGGGACTGCCAGCAACGCCAGCAGCACCCGTATTCTGATTTTCGATTCTGCCAGATACCCGTAAACAATGGTCAGCGTCAGCAGCGAAAACAGCGAGCGGATCCCGCTGCAGGCCTCGGCGACCTCAAGGCGAGCTGAGGGCAAGAGAATGATGTTGCCTTCACGGATTGCAGGTACGCCCGCCAGCATGAGCAGGAAACTGGCGCCCTTCGAAGCAACAATCTGCAGCGGAAAAGTGATCTGTTCAACCAGGGTCGAGGAAGGAATCATCAGGACCAGGAAGGCCAGGGGAAATGAAATGACCGCCAGGTGTTTCCACCCGGCCAGAAACACCACCACGCCTGCGATGAACAGGAGGATCGAGATGCGGTAGAGAAGGAACTCCGATTTGTTGGTGCCCAGTATCAGTGCCCGCAGGGCAAACAGGAGCATGACCAGGCCCAACCAGTTCGGCTTGATTTGCAGCGCCGCCAGTTTCGCCCGTCTCTCCCAAAGCAAGAAGAGAGCAAACACCGGCACAAAGAAACCGTGGGTGTAGTTCGGGTCCTGCCACCACTGGCGCGCCAGGCCAAGCGCAAAGGGCGCGTAAAGCCACGCCGCCAGCAAAAAAATGATTGCGGCTTGACCGTAAACTAGAGCCCGGCGTTTGGGGAAACTGGCCCTGAACGAGGCGAGACTGCTCATCTATGGCTTGCGCCTCGATTTGCGCGTCTTCCAGTACACCCCAGCCAGGCCGCTCGAAAACAGCAGCAGCATGCCCGGTTCGGGAGTGACCGCCAGGGGCGTGTGCGAAGAGCCGCCGGGCAAGCCGAAAAAGGGCAGGATAAAAAATGGAATCATGCGCTTGCGTTTCGACGGCTGCAACGCATTCGCTTCGGCCGGCGTAACCATCGGAATGGCCGCCGCATAAGTTTCGGGCTGCGGCTCGACGTCGCGCGTCACCATATCGTTGGAGAACAGGGGCTGATTGAGGTCTGCCTCCGAGGGTTCGGCGATCGCCGGCGGACCAAGCGGGGCCATCGCAATCCGGTTTCCGCAGCGCGTGCGGGCCACGATTTTCCCATCACTGATCAGGGTTTCGCCGGGATGCAGCGGCAGTTTCTTCCGCGTCCAGTAAACCTTCTGCCCCATGCGATAGGCGACATGCATCGACTGGTTCCCAGAAACCTGCACCAGGTGCGCTTTCTGAAAATCAAAACCCGCGAATTGTTGCGCTACCACGGGATCATTTTCCATGGCCTGCCGCAGTTCTTCGGCGCTGACGATCCCGCCGGGAATCACCGAATACAGGTACGCCGGCCGGCCGGGGCGCGACTGGATCAGCGATGAATAGGAAGGGCTGGCCGGTGTGGTCGAGTCAGCGGCGCTCAGTTTCGTCCCGTCGACTTCCGGGGACGCGTACGCCATGCTCGACACGGGCTGCTGCCGGGAAAACTGCCAGGTGATCGCTGCCGTGGCCGCGAACAGAAGCACCACCAGAAACCGGGCTCCGGCGATCTTTCGGCTGTGCCGGCGATGACGATGGCGAACCACGCTGACGCTGGAATCTTTCAAGTGTTCCTCAATGAAAATCTGTGATTCAAACTCGGGGGGAGGAAAACTGCATTGGAGACCTACTAGAGTGCACGCCGGCTGCCAAACCGGGAGCATCATGGAATCATTGAACCTGCGCTCTCGCGCAGTGGGCGTGTGAAGAGATTTGCACAAAAAGGAAGGTCTTATTGCACCAAACTTCCACTCGGGGACGACCAGGCGCAATCGCCCGGCGCGCCCGCGGCACTGAGGGTTCACAAACCGGCAATCTTTATGCTAAATGCCGAGGAGAGAGTACTTTCTCCGCTTTGGGCAAGCGCAAATGCGTATTGTTTTGCAGTCCGTTTAGGGCGTCGTGTACTGAATCGTCAGCTTGCCCTGGACCGAGCCGTCGGTCTCGCCGTACCAGCAGCCGAAGTTCGGCGGATTGACCGTGTCCAGCGGATTTCCGTATCCGTAATACACCTCGGTCGCTCCCGTCAGATGCACCGCGATCGGCCCGCTGTCATTCAATGCAGGGTTCGGATCGAGAGGATAGTTTGCTTCGCCGCCCGACTTCAAATTCAGGCTGTACGCCGGACTCCCGGGTTGACCGATCGTGACCGAGGGCGCTGTGGTGCAGGCCAACGCCACCAGCGGCTGCGGTCCGGGCGGAAAGTTCTCCGCATTCAGCATGGGAGTGCCAACCGTGTACAGGAACGTGACGCGGGTGATGGTGATGCTGCCGCGACTGATCGGAATGGCCGTCAGCTTGTCGAACTCTTCTCCTGGACAAAAATCGGCGCCGGAGATGGTGGTGCAGGAATATCCGCCGTGCGCGGAGAAGACCACGGTCAAGCGTTCGGATCCATTGGAGGTTGTAGCAGAGGTGTGCACCGGTGCCGCCGACATACTACCCGCGCCGCAGGCGCCGCACACCGCCAAACTGGCCAGCGCGAGGACGATGGTTCCAACCGAATGCCTCACCAGAAACCCCCAGAAACTCTGAATGCAAGGAGGCTGCCAATGCTAAGTCTCAGTCCAGCAATTGGTTAGCGGTGTGAAGTGGGAAGGAGTTTACCCCGGTGGAAGATGTTTGCCACTATTTCTCCAATTGCCAATGGAGACGGGCGTCCCGCCCGTCCAGATGGTGAAATGGCGGGCGAAGACGACCGTCCTCCATCCAACCCCGTCCGCCCTGTCGCTTTTGACTAATTGTCTTGCACAACCGGCCCCGAGGGCAGGGCAGGGGAAGCGGCGGACTTGCCTCGAAAACCGGGCGCGCCGGTGCAGTAAGGGTTTTGCGCCATCTCAAAGATATTTTGACGCTGCCCTTTGATGGTGTCGTTCTGGCGTATCGAGACAAACAGCGCGAAGATCAGTGCGATGCTCAAGGCGATATTGCACAGCAGCGAAACTCTGGCAGGGGATTTCGACGGACCCACACTCCCCTCGCGAACTCCACTGCAAATGTTCACCGGTTCTCGCCAGCCGTCCTGCGACACTGCGTCAAAGTCCTTCGCCGCGGGAACCGCCCGCAGCCGGCTCGGTATTTCAGGCACAAGCATAATTTTTCTCTGACCAACCTTAACAGGAGAATGCTTCAGGAACGCTTGCCGGGAAAGACTCTGAGAGCGCGCCGCATATCGAAACGGGACCTCTCCGGTTTTAGGAATCTTCACCATCTTGTGCCCGGCAAAATCCCTCCCAGCCCTGGAGTCTGGCACTTCAAAAGCCTTTGGATCGGAAGCGTGAAAGCCGGATCGCCAGCCGCCATGTCAAGGAGTAGAACCCTCGGCCGATGATACTTGTGACGGCCCGAAGAGCCGGCAATCCATGGAAGAGCGAAAAGGCGATTCTCCCGGTGAACTGTGGATCGTGATTGCGCTGCTCCTGATTATGGTTGCGACCGCCATTCCCAACCTGCTGCGCGCCGCCATCGCGGACCATGAATCATCTGCGGTTAGTCCGATCTCGAGGGCGGGCGGTGCCGGGGTTTCTCCCCAGAAATCGCCCTCTCCGCGGCGCTGACGTTGGCGGCCAGCACTCGAAGCGTGCGAAAAAGTGCGCGGAGGGCACCGGCAGGCCAGGCGCGATCGTCACTGGAGTGCAGTCGCTGCAGCGCGGACAAAGTTTCTGAGACGATTCTAATGCGCACATTATCCCCTTCTAACGAACGCGGCCCCCGAACCAACCTATGCTCGATACATGAAGATTTCAGAAATGTATGGGTCAAGGGGAAACAAGACAATGCGTAAACAGAACGGATTTTCACTGATCGAGTTGCTGATCGTGGTCGCGATCATTTTGATCATCGCTGCGATTGCCATTCCAAACCTGCTGCGCGCCCGCATCGCGGCGAACGAGGCTTCTTCCGTCGCTTCCATCCGGACCATCAACACGGCTGAAGTGACCTATCTCACCGCGTATCCGACGACCGGCTACTCGATCACTCTGGCCGCCCTGGGACCGGCAGCCGCGGGTGCGTGCGCCACTCCCACATCGGTCAACGCCTGCCTGCTCGACTTCACTTTGTCTCAGGCATCGACCATCGCCAAGGCCAAAAGCGGCTACTACTTTGGCATCGTGAACGGAACTCCGGCCACGGTTCCACCTACCAGCTATGTGGCGGGCGCAGCCCCGTCAGCTTTTAACAGCACAGGCGTGCGTGGCTTCTGCTCGGTTGAAGACGGCGTGGTCCGCGCCACTCCTGGCGCAGCCGGTGCCGCTCCAGCTGCCAACACAGCAGCTTGCATCGCATACACCGCACTCTAAGCATCCTGCTCAGACGTGTTCGAAACCTGGGAGCATCGGAGCAATCCGATGCTCTTCGGCTTTGCGTACCGCCTTCTTCGTACGTGACCCTTCTGTATCGTCCAATTGTTCTGATCGGCTTGCGTCTGGTTTAATGGCAGTCGTCGAGGTGTATGTTCATCGGCGTATAAAACTGTTTTGCGAAGGAGAATGGACCATGCGTCAACCTGTGACGAAATCTGCGGCGCCAGAGCAACGAGCGCAACAAGAACGCGAGACAGCAACACTCACTGCCGTGAAACGTATCGTCGGTTTTGCCATCATAGTCATAGCCGTCGCAGCGCTCGCCCTCACCGTCGCCCTTTTCGCGCAAAGCCAGGATCCCCACGCCCAGAGCAAAGACAAGTACTCGCTGAGATCGCCAAGTGGAATCGCGTTCTCCGACTTCAAGGGATACGAGGACTGGGCCGACGTCTCTTCCGCCCGGACCGACGACATACTCAAGGTAATCGTGGCCAATCCCACGATGATCAAGGCATTCAAGGGCGGCGTTCCGGGCAACGGCCAGTCTTTTCCCGATGGCTCCATGATCGTGAAGCTCCAGTGGAAGCACAAAAAGAGCACTGAAGCCCCTTTCGTCGTCGAGGTGCCAGACGTCTTCAGCCAGGCTTTCGTCATGGAAAAGGACAGCAAGAGATTTCCGAAAAGTGGCGGCTGGGGATACGCGGTGTTCAACTACGAAGCCGCATCGGATAAGTTCTCGCCCGATTCCAAAAGCCTCTCGGATTGCGGCTACGCGTGTCATACGCCGGTGAAGGCGAAGGACTACATCTTCCACCCATACCAGAAACGTTGAACTGGCCGTGCCCGAGAAATCGAGTCCCCGGGCCGGCTGCCGGGTCTTACGCATCACGAGATTTCAGCTGCTCCCCATGCTATGGGGTGGTCCCAGCCCTGAAACTCGCTAGGAACGGGTTCTGACGCCAAATCCGAGCACTTCTGGATACATCGACCAACGCCGATGTTGTATGCTTCCCCAGAAATTGCCCCGCTTCAACCCATTGCAGTCTGGCTGATTGAGTGCAGGAAGCATTCGCCCTGCTGGATACAATGGCGACTCGTAGGTGTACACGATGATGCTGGTCATCTTCGGGATAAGTTTGCGGAGACCAGAGTTGTGGCATCGACTGGTGGTTCTAGGCAGTTTGAGCCTAACTACATTTGCTTTCTCGCGTACGCCCTCTCTTGATCGATACTTTCCGTTACCACGACGATTATAGCGAACCGATTTCACGCGCGTGCACTACGAAGCGATTCGGCGCAGGGCCGACGTAACCGAATGGGAAGCAAGTGATCAGCGTCAGTTCTCGCCCACTCGAAGGTTGCAAAACACCAGATTCACCAGGCGGGACCACCAATGTCGAGTCCACTTCATACCGAAACCGCTGGCCTGGTATGTCGAGTGTGACGATATCACCTGGGCGAATGTCACGCAGCGGATGAAAAAATGTATCGCGATGGGCCGCAAGTGCAACATTTCCAATTTCTCCCGGCAATGCCGTTTCAGAAATGTGGCCGACCGCGCGTCGCAGAATCCTGGGCGAATCGCCTTGCACAACGATCGCTTTGAGACCTAGGCGGGCAACTGCGATTTCGCCAATGACTTCACCTTCGGCCAAAATGTGGCGTTGGGCGGTAAGTTTGGAGTATTCAAATCTCCGAATCTCAATCGTCTGATAAACACTCGCCTCGGTCACGACGTACCCGGCGTAACCGAGCAAAAAGATGCCGCCAATCATGAGAATCCATGACGTCACGAGGATGATCGATCTTCGCGTTGTGCGAGGGCGATCGACTGGAGGTGCGAAGACGCTTATCATGCAGGCCCCTTGGACGGAAGCGGAGAATCTTTCTCTCTGGCCGCGGCATAACCCGGCCGGGTCCGCACTTGCATCTTGCCCCGGCCCGGTGCGGAGACCTTTACTTGTACCTTCCGAAACGCGCCGGCACTGGCCTTCTTTTCGGGCGCATATCCTACCGTGTACTGCTGCCGCAAATCCTGGGCGATTCGGACTGAAATTTCTGTGACCATCTCGACGGCGCCCGGAAAGAAGGAAAGGCCCCCAGTGTCCTTGCAAAGGCGTTCGAGAATCTTGGGATTTTCTTCCTGGCCGGATTCTCCGACCAAGCCGATCGCATAAATCACCGCTTGCGACTGCCGGGCCAGCGTCAACACTTCGCCATATTTTCGACGGCTCGCATTGTCCCCTCCATCGCTTACAACGATGAGAGCCTTCTTCTCGCGGTGGCCGAGGCGAAGACGCTCAAGACCCTCGTACACGGCATCGTAGAGTGCGGTTTGGCCCTGTGCTGTCACCGTTGCGAGGGCTGTTTCAAGTGCTTTGACGTCATTTGTAAAAAGCTGGCCCCCAAAGAATTCGGGCCAGACACGATCACTGAAATCGACCACGAACATCTCATCTTCTGGATTGCTCGAATGGGCAAAGCTGGAAATGGCTGCGGTTACCGCCGAGAGCTTTGGGCCCATACTACGGCTATGGTCCACGATCAGGCCAACCGTCACAGGAAGGTCTTCACGTTCGAACAGGGTGATCCGTTGCGGCTTTCCGTCCTCGTACACGCGGAAATTCTGCGATGTCAAGCCGGAAACGAAGTTTCCGCTTGCATCGGTCACGCTTACCGGCAATTGAACCAGTTCCGTGGTTACCGAGAATGTAGTTTGAACATCGGCGCTTTCGAGGGAGCTCGTCGATTGTGACCGCGATTGCCCACCGACCGCGATGGGAAGAAAAAAAAAGCTCGCGACTAGTAACCAGGACCAGGACCCTTCGCCAGGAGTTGATTGCCGCGAGCAAATCACGGATAAACCTCCTCACGCCGCGGAATGGAATGTCCGATGCCGCGGCGTGAAGGACTCCCCCTTAGGAAGCCCGCTTTACCAATAGCCTGAGCCCGAAGGCCAGGCCTAAAGACACGAAACCGAGCAGCCCAACCAACGGAACCGGACTCGCGGTCTTCGGCAACTCTCTCGACTCCGCGACCATTGGAGGTTCGGAAGTCGTCTTCTCCTCCAAAGGCGTGGTCTGAATCGCCTGAGCTATTGGCTCCTCTTTCTGGGAGGGGGTAACCGCGACGAGTGGAACCGATGCCAGGTTTTCAGCTGTCGGCTCGGCGGTCTCGGCCGGAACTGTTGCATTCGACGCCTCGGCTAATTGAAGGGCGCGCGTCTTAGGATATGCGAACTCCTGTCCAAAATTATCGCCCGGATAGAACCATGCCCGCAGTGCTTGCGGTTGGGTTCCAGGTCTTTCGTGGAAGCTAATGACCGTTTCTCCGGTTGGTGTCAACCGATAGTTTGGAATGGCTAGGATCGTGGTAAACAGGTTTGTCTCGTCCTCATTCCAGATCTGAACGATGTGCCGGACTGAAGCCGAATCGTGCAGCTTGAACACGTATTTCCCAGCAGGAAGGGTCATATTGCCGGGAACTTCCATGGGCTGATTGATGGTGACAATTGTTTTCTTGTTCCATTGATCGGCTCGGGCCGGGATAGCAACCACGAGTCCAACCAGAAACAGTACGAGCATAAACCAAGCAGTTTTTGCGAATTTCATATTAATCTCCTTCCACATGCAAACACGAACAACGCTCTTTGCGCTGTGCGGACGCCTTCACCTTACCTGTTTCGTCCATTCACCTCGGTACGCGAAATCACTATTCGCCGTGACTAGGCTCACACACACCAGATCACGTTGACCCTCAAACTTGGGTGGACAATGAGACTAGAAGTGACTCAAATCACTGATACGAAGTAAATCTAAAGGTGCAAGGCAGATAGTAGCCACTCCGGGCACCCGGCAATCAGGAAGCTGCAGAAAGGGCAGACTCGTGACGCAAACGACACAATCCACTCGTGAGCCGACCAGCCTGCAGACGGCCAGCCATGAAGGATCGTCTAATAGCTGGCTCAGAGAATACGGGAGAGACGCCCCCATCGCCATGTTCAGTGCGTTAGCGATCCTTGCGTACTTGCTATTGCACTACGTGTGGCGAGTCGGCCACCTCGATGTACTGCCGCTCTATGTGGCTTTGGTAGCCGGCGGGATTCCTTTGCTGCTGGGATTGCTACGCCAGGCATTTAACCTCGAATTCGGTGCGGACTGGCTGGCTGGGATTTCTATCGTCACTGGAACTCTGCTGCATGAATACCTGGTGGCGTGCATCGTCGTGCTGATGCTCTCCGGGGGAGCAGCCCTGGAACAATACGCGACACGACGAGCATCCTCCGCGCTGCGCGCCTTAGCCAAGAGAATGCCAACGCGCGCTCATCGCGTCACGGCGGAGGGTTCCGCCTCGATCGACGTGCAGGACATCGTCCCGGGAGACATTCTTGAGGTCTATCCCCACGAGATTTGCCCCGTGGATGGCGAAGTCGTCGAGGGCCGGGGCGAGATGGACGAATCGTACCTGACCGGTGAACCATTCGAGATTGGGAAAGTGCCCGGATCTCAGGTCTTGTCCGGTGCCGTCAATCGCAACACGTTGCTCAAAATCCGTGCGACGAAGCTGGCAGTCGACTCGCGCTATACCCGCATCTTGAAAGTTGTCGAAGAGGCCGAACAAAACCGCCCTAACATGCGACGCATCGCCGACCGACTGGGCGCGTGGTACACACCCTTGGCATTACTGATCGGCGCTATTGGTTGGCTGATTGGGGGGACTGCGGAGCGGTTCCTGGCCGTAGTGGTGATTGCCACGCCTTGCCCTCTTCTCATCGGCATTCCAGTGGCTATTATTGGCGGCATCTCGCTGGCCGCCAGGCGTGGCATTGTAATTAAACATCCGAAAATTCTGGAGCAGATCGAAACTTGCCAGACGTTTTTCTTCGACAAGACCGGAACGCTGACCTATGGCCGCCCGGTTCTGACTGATATTTTCTGCCCGGCAGGAACCGAGCAGAGCGAAGTTCTAGGCTATGCGGCCAGTCTGGAGCAATACTCCAGACACCCGCTGGCGCAAGCCGTCCTCGACGCGGCGAAAGCCCGGAACATTCGACTTGCCGTCCCCAAGGGAGCTAGCGAGAAGCCTGGCCAGGGGCTAGTCGGGGAGGTAGATGGTCATCAGATATTTGTCACCGGAAGAAATCAGGCTGTTGCCGGAAACCTGGTATCCAGCTCCGAACTACCGCCAGCAGCGTCCGGGTTGGAATGCGTGATCTTTGTCGACCAACGATTCGCCGCGCTACTTCGCTTTCACGACGAACCGCGGTCTGAGAGCACTACCTTCGTTCGCCACCTTCGGCCGAAACATCGTGCTGGACAAGTGATTCTCCTCTCCGGAGACCGGCGCTCCGAGGTTGAGCATCTGGCCAAGATCGTAGGCATCGAGGATATTGTTGCGGGCGCCACGCCCGAGCAAAAGCTGAAGCTGGTGATGGAAGAGACAGCTCGGCGCGGAACATTGTTCGTGGGCGACGGCATTAATGATGCACCGGCCATGCTGGCAGCCAGCGCCAGCATAGCTCTGGGGGGCCAAAGCAGCGATGTAACCGCCGAAGCCGCGGATGCGGTAGTGATGGATTCATCGCTGCGCAAAGTGGATGAATTGATGCACATTGCCCGGCGTACTCGTTCCATCGCACTGCAGACCGCAGTGGGCGGGATGATCCTGAGCGGTGTCGGTATGTTGTTCGCGGCTGGTGGTTACCTGCCACCATTGGCGGGCGCCATCGCACAGGAAGTCATCGACCTCGCTGCCGTCCTCAATGCCCTTCGGATCACGATACCGCCGAGTCAGCTCAGCGATTTCTAAGGTTGCCACTTCCGACAGACGATTCGGAAGGGTCCAACAGACTAAGCGCGTTGCGGTTTTGCTCTCCCGATTTGCAGGAGGTTGTCAGCCGTGTATACGCTGGCTTTCGCTTCGTCGGGAAAGTAGGCGTTCATGACATACTGCGCCATCATCCTCTGCGTATTGAAGAATGATCCATTGATCGCGATCGCTGAACGCATTACTTCTGCGTAGGCGTTGGGTCGTGCATAGAACATTGGCAGGATCACGCGCTCGAGTTTGTCGTACATTGAAGCGACTTCGATGTCATGCTGCTCCGGATCCTCGTCGAATCCGATGGACCATCCCGTAACGCCTTCGATGTGACCCTCGATCCACCAGCCATCGCGCACGCTGAGGCTTGGGACGCCGTTCAAGGCGGCTTTCATCCCGCTCGTTCCCGATGCTTCGTAGGGGCGATGTGGCGTGTTCAGCCACAGATCGACACCACTTGTGAGAAGACGAGCCCAATTGAAATCGTAATTTTGGACATAAACGATGGGAATAGAGTCGCGCAGAGCCGCCGCCGCTTGAAACACCCTCCGGATCACGTCTTTTCCTTCTTCGTCGTGTGGATGGGCCTTTCCGCCATAGACGACCTGGAATGGGCCCGCCTGGCGGCGGATGGCACGAAGTCTATCCAAATCCGTAAACAGCAGTTCAGGCCGCTTGTATGCGGTTGCTCGCCGCGCAAATCCCAGCGTAGCAACATTTTCGTCGAATTGAACCCCGGTCGCTTTCGCAATCCGTTGAATCATTTCTCGCTTCGCAAGGAGATGCGCCTGCCGGATTTCTTCGAGATTGATGCCGATGGCATACCGAAGGTAGAGATTGTCACGACGCCATTCCGGAATGTGCCGGTCATATAACTCCTGAAAAGAAGAGCTCGTCCATGTGACACCGTGTACCCCATTCGTGATGGCGTGAATGGGATAGTTCGGGAACATTCCATGGGACACTTCCCCATGATGCATAGCGACGCCATTGACGTATCGCGAGCACCGCAACGCGAGATACGTCATGTTCAAATTTCCAGGCGGACAACAACGGGTGACGTCGAGAATGCTGATTCGGTCTGGACCGAGAACCTGACGAGCAAGGTCGAGCGGAAACTGATCAAAGGCGGCCGGTACCGGAGTATGGGTCGTGAAGACGCACTGGCTGCGTACAGCTTCGATGTCATCTTCAGTGGCACTAGTCAAATTCGGCCGTCCAACACGTTCTTCGAGCAAGGCTAAGGTAAGCAGAGCTGAGTGACCCTCGTTCATGTGGAATCGGACGATGTCGGTATATTCCAGCAAGCGCAGGAGCCGCACTCCGCCCATGCCAAGCACGGCTTCCTGGCAGAGTCGGTACCGCTCGTCACCTCCGTACAGGTTGTTGGTGAGTGTTCGCTCCCACAAAGGATTCTCGGGCATATCGGTGTCCAGAAAATAGACCGGAACCGTGTGGCCAGACACGCCTTTTACCCAATAGCGCCAAGCTCGAATGCTTAACCGAGCCCCATCCAGAATGAGTAATACGATGGGCTCGACACGCTCGAAAACTGCTTCCGGATTCCAATCTTCAGGCTGCTCGGACTGCTGGCCGCTTTCATCGAGTTGTTGGCGAAAGTATCCCCGGCGGGGAAGCAAGGTCACACCGACCATCGGGAGGCCGCGATCCGCTGCCGAACGCAATGCATCTCCGGCCAACACTCCCAGGCCACCCGCGTACGTTGGGATCTGGGGGTCCACTGCGATTTCCATCGAGAAGTACGCGATCGTAGCTTGGTGCTCGTCGGTCAACGCAGTCTCCCCCATTGTCAACGATGGTTGCTTTATAACCCACTAATTCTGAAGAGTTTGTGATCGTCGTCACTTTTGGGGGTGATCGAGACCACCGTGTATCGCCTTCCCTAAGGAGTATTAGTTCACTAGAAACGGCAGAAGGTGGATGAAGGATTTGCTGTTCGAATTGTCCGTACAAGAGGTGGCGTCATGAAGACCAAGTTGTACGTTGCAGCGGTGCTTGCCGGTGCTATGTTGTTCGTCGCTGGGCACCTGACCGCCAGCGGCGCAGGCAGTCTGAGTGAGAATACTCAAGCAAATTTGTCGACCGCCATGCACGGTGAGGCGTTCGCCTATGCAAAGTATTTGCTGTATGCCAAGGAAGCGCAACGGAATGGGAATACGGAATTGGCAAGTCTGTTCGCACAGGCCGCCAAGACGGAACGCTTCCAGCATTTTGCAGAGGAAGCAGAACTCGCGGGGCTTGTGGGCAGCGACGCGGACAACCTGAAGGATGCAATCAAGGGCGAATCCTACGAGGTCGACACGATGTACCGCAAATTCGCGGAACAAGCAAAAGCGTCCGGAGACAAAGCCGCGGCGGATCGTTTTGAAGAAATTCGCCAGGATGAAATGGCTCATCGCGATGCCTTCAAGATCGCGCTGGCGAAGACAGGAAAGAAGCCATCCGGAAGTCAGTAGGATGGCGAGAACTCGTCGGCTCTGGCGTGGACCACATGGAAGGAGGGCGAATGTTAACCTCTCTAAAACGACTTGCTGTTTTGCTCGTGTTTATTCTGGTGGCAGTTCAGTTCTTTCAACCGGCCAGAACTAATCCTCCAGTCGATTCTAGGCGCGAATTGCACGCAAATCTCGTTGTAGATGCAGCTGTGGCTACCGTTTTTGAGCGTTCCTGCAATGATTGTCACTCCTATCGTAGCGTATGGCCCTGGTATAGCCACGTGGCTCCAGTTTCGTGGCTGGTGGTTTCTGACGTAAATCGGGGACGGAAGGCATTGAATTTGTCAGAGTGGGCCGGCTACCAGCCTGGGGAGCAGCAGAAACAGTTGTCCGAAATTTGCAAGGAGATATCAGAGGGCGAGATGCCCGGTCTTCCTTACACTCTTCTGCACCGGCGTGCCAAGCTCAACGCGACCGACGTTACCAACATTTGTAGCTGGACACGAGCCTCTGCGCAAAACATCTCAGCTACAAGGGGAGAGAAATGAGAGATTGCCTTGTCGGGAGACGCATTGCTCGGTGCGCTACAGGAGAAGGCCATGTATCGCTGGTCGCGACCAAACAATGAGCGGCTCATTTATATAGCAAGGCACGACCTCTCGTTCTTACGCTTTGCCTTGCTTTTCCTTTCTTGCCGATGGCGCAAAGCGCGGAAACGCAGATCCAACAGCCGAACGCTACAAGGGATGATCAACAGAAACCACCCGAATACACCATCTCTGTCGAAGCGGGCCTTGTACTTCTGGACGTTCTCGTGACGGATGAGGACGGAAACATTCTGTCGGGTCTATAGAAAGGAAATTTCCGGATCCTGGATCAAGGGAAGGCGCAAACCATCAGCTACTTTGCACCCACGGAGGATCCGATCACGATTGTGATCCTGATGGAATACAGCGGGCTGGCGTATGACTACTTTGCGTACAAAGCCGCGTATTGGGGTTCCGGGTTTCTGCGACATCTCGATAGCAAGGACTGGATTGCGCTCATTACCTATGACATGAAGCCGACAATCCAGGTGGACTTCACGCGCAATAAAACGGAGGTACAAAACGCACTCAGCGCTCTTTCCTACCCAGGATTCAACGAAGCCAATTTGTTTGATGCGGTCGTCGACACGCTGGAAAAGCTTGACCGCATTAAAGGGAAGAAGGCGATCCTTCTTATAACTACGGGAACAGATACGTTCAGCAAGGCAAGGCTGGATGACACGCTGGATAAGTTAAGGAAGAGCAATGTGACAGTGTTTTGCGTTGGGGTAGCCGAGAGCGAATATATGATGGCAGAAACCAGGACCGGCAGCTCCTCGATCAGCTATTTACAGTCCAAGAACCAATTGCAGGCATTTGCCAACCTCACCGGCGGAATGGCATGGTTTCCGCGCTTTGAAGGAGAAATGCCTGACTTGTTCAGGAGCGTTGTGGGTTTTCTCCGCAGTGAGTATGAACTCGGCTTTTCGCCGTCCCGTGCAAGACGTGATGGCAAGTATCACAAATTGAAAGTGGAGATCGTGGGACCAGATGGCCGCCCCTTGCGGGTCACCGATCAAAAAGGCAGACGGCGAAAGGTCATTGTGTACGTGCGGCAAGGTTACGTGTCGGCACAGCTGGCTGAACGTTAGCGGGCGGAAAAGAATTTGCTGAGGTTCCCACAAAATACGCGTGGGTTTGAGGTAGGGATGCGAGACATCCTACGGCGGGCACTGGCCTTCTTGTTGAGCGCCCAACTCGGTGTTCTAAGTCTAACCCTGCAAGGCTCCGCTGCCCGCCAAGCCTCTGCAGATTCCGGACACGCCGAACTGTCGATGCAGGTCCAACCAAAGGAACCGGCTCCGTTGCGAGGATTCTTGCAGAAGTCGTATCTAGAGCTCTTCGACTTGGCGCACACTCTGAAGTTCAGCACGACTGAAATCGCAGCTCAGCGGAGGACGCTCGAAAAGGGGAAGAATTCTTGTGCGGCACGTTTCAAGGAGCACGCCAAGCAATACGGAAAGCAAATCGATGCAGCGGAAAAGGATCTCAAGAAGACAACGGCTGGCTTACGCGAGACCGAACGCAATCAAAAGCACTGCAAAATACAGAATCTTGAGCTGCTCAGGAGCGAATCCCAGGCTCTTTCGAGCCATGCTATCCCTACAGCCTATGACAATCTGAATGCGAAACTTGATCTGATTGAGAAATGGCCATCGCTTTACAGGCAAACGCAGCAGGAGATAGCCAATGGCTCATACCTAACCCGCCGTTGGGGCGATGTGAAAGACATTGGCTTTCGGGAGATCGCCGCTAACCAACAAGATGACATCAAGAAGGGTCAGCAGGCGATCGAGGAAATGAAGCGTTCGGGGCTTCTGCCGCCGGAGGTGGAAGACAAAGCGATTCAAGAGTATGTGAATTCAGTGGCGCAACGCATAGCCCAAAAATCCGACTTGAAGATTCCGCTACATGTCTCGGTGCTCCAGTCGCGGGAAATCAATGCGTTTGCGCTGCCGGGCGGATATCTGTTCATCGAGCGAGGTCTGCTCGAAGCCGCCGAAGACGAATCGGAACTGGCTGGAGTCATCGCGCATGAAATGGCACATGATGCCGCGCGCCATGCCAATAAGCTAATGAAGCGGGCAACAATTGCCGGGATCTTTTATCAAGCAGCCCAGGTTGCGGCCATGATTCTAACTGGCGGCGTCGCTGGCATTGGCACCTACTACGCACTACAGTATGGCTTCTACGGTCTCGGCTTAGTCCTCAACTTGGAGTTGCTTGGAGTAAGCCGTGATTATGAACTTGAGGCTGACCAACTGGGCCTGCAATATGCCTGGAATGCCGGTTATGATCCAAGCGGTTTCATCAGGTTCTTTGACAAGATAGCCACGCGGGAGGGCTACGTGAATGGCGCGAGTTGGTTCCGGACGCATCCTCCTTTCTACCAGAGGATGGTAGACACCCGGCGAGAGATTATGTTCCTGCCCGACAAGCCGGAAATGATTGTTCAGACCTCGGCCTTCGACCAGATGAAGAAGGAGTTGGCTCCAATCGCAGAGAGCGCGAAGAAGGAAGAATTGAACAAGCCCAGCCTCAAGATCACGCGACAGGAAGGATGCGAACCGCCCAAGAAACTCGAGTACAAGCCGGGACAACCGATCGAGGAACTGTGCTCTGCGCCACCGCAAACCGTGAGCGGAATCGCCCAGTAGTTACAATTCGGGGGAGACAAGGGAGTATCGGCATCACGATGACCAGGCAGCTAACTCCGGCAGTTGTCGATGCGGTCTTCCACATGCACGAAATCACCAAGATCTATCACATGGGGGATGTAACGGTCGAAGCTCTTCGCGGCATCACCCTCGATTTGTTACCGGGTGAATTCGTGGTGATGCTGGGTCCCTCGGGAAGCGGAAAATCCACGCTCTTGAACATCCTGGGAGGACTCGATGTGCCGACCAGCGGCGAAGTCCACTACCGAGATCACAATCTGACAGCCGCCACACGAGAAGAGCTCACCCGCTTCCGGCGTGAACACGTGGGTTTTGTCTTTCAATTCTACAATCTCATTCCCAGTCTGACGGCGTTGGAAAATACGGCGCTGGTTTCCGAGATATCCGAGAATCCGCTTGATCCTGAGGAATGCTTGCGGATGGTGGGGCTTGGCGACCGATTGCATCACTTCCCGGCACAGATGTCCGGCGGCGAACAGCAGCGAGTGGCCATCGCGCGGGCAGTGGTGAAGAGGCCGGAAGTGCTGCTTTGCGACGAGCCCAC
>DASQHA010000344.1:0-22350 GCA_035632335.1 Terriglobales bacterium | reverse complement strand
ACCTCGACCGGGTCGATCTCGCCTTCCGCTATTCCCGGCGCCGGCGCAGGCTCGTGGTGCGGGATGCCGCAGAATTCCTGATAGTCGATCAGCTTGGTCACCGTCGGATGCGCGCCGCAAACCGGGCACTCCGGGTTCTTGCGCAGCTTCAGCTCGCGGAATCGCATGGCGAGCGCATCGTACAGCAGCAGCCGGCCCACCAGCAGCTCGCCTCTGCCCAGGATCAGCTTTACGGTTTCCGTCGCCTGAATCAGCCCGATCGTTCCCGGCAGGATTCCCAGCACGCCGCCTTCGGCGCAGCTCGGCACCAGGCCTGGCGGTGGCGGCTCGGGATACAGGCAGCGGTAGCACGGCCCGCCCTGGTACGCGAACACCGTGGCCTGCCCTTCGAAGCGGAAAATCGAACCGTAGACGTTCGGCTTGCCCGTGAGCACGCAGGCATCATTCACCAGGTAACGCGTGGGGAAATTGTCGGTGCCATCCACGATGATGTCGTAATCCTTGAAAAGCTCGAGGGCGTTTTCGCTCGATAGCATGGCCTCGTGCTTATCGATGCGGATGTGCGGGTTGATCCCCTGCATCGTTTCAGCGGCGGAATCGAGCTTCTTGCGCCCCACGTCGTTCGTGCCGTGGATTACCTGCCGCTGCAGGTTGGTGAAATCGACCACGTCGAAATCCACAATGCCGATGCGCCCCACGCCTGCCGCAGCCAGGTACATGCCCAGCGGCGCGCCCAGGCCGCCCGCGCCGATCATGAGCACCTTGGCGTTCTTCAGCTTGAGCTGCCCGTCCATGCCCACCTCCGGCATGATCAGATGACGGCTGTAACGCAGGATTTCTTCTTTCGAGAGCGCCGCCGGTTGCGGGGGCGCTTCCACCGTGGCGCCGCCCGCAATGCTCGGTACGATCGAAATCGTGTCGCCATCCGCGACCGGCGTCGCTTCCTTTTTCAAGTAACGGATGTCCTCGTCGTTCAGATACACGTTCACAAAGCTGCGCAGCTTGCCTTCCTCGCTGTAAAGCTGCCGGCGCAGCTCCTGGTATTGGCTCGTGAGCGCGCTCAGGACTTCGCCGACGGTTCCGCCGTTTAGGTCCACGCTGTCGCGCTTTTCCGCGTACTGCCGTAGCGGAGTTGGAATCAAAACTTTTGGCATTTCATGTTTCCTTCGAAAAATACTGCAACGCACGAGGCCTGTTCTACCCGTGAATCAGTTCTTCTTTTTCCGCAGCCGTCTGCTCCGGGTTAGGCAGCCAGCTATTGGCGTGGTCGAACTCGCCTTTGTGGATCGAGAGAACTACAAAAGAGTACCACGGGCAGGAATTCTTCAAGTCGGTCTCGGAGAAGTACGCGCCGCAATCCGGGTGCGAGTGGTAAATCCCCACCAGGTCCATGTTCCGCTGGCGCGCCTCGCGGTCGGCCCGCAGCAGATCCTCCGGGCGCAGCTCATAGCGCGAGCGCTGCGAGCCCGCCGAAGCGTTCTCCAGCCGCATCGCTGCCACCACGCGCTTGTGGCCGTCATCGAGTGTTCCCAGCATCGCCCCGCAGCATTCGTTCGGATAGGTGGAGCGCGCGTGCTCCACCATCTCGCGCCACGCCTGGTCTGCGATTTCGATCATTCCTCGTCCCAGAATTGCTCGCTCAGATATTTGTCCGCCCCGTCGCAGAAGATCGTCACGATCACCGCGCTCTGGCCCTGGCGGTACATCTCGCGCCCCAGCCGCAGCGCTGCCACAACATTTGCACCCGACGAGATCCCCACCAGCAGCCCTTCCTCCCGCGCCAGGTGCCGCACCATCCGGTACGCGTCTTCCGTTTCGAGCCACAGGTTCCCGTCCGCCAGCGTATCGTCGTAAATGCCAGGAACGATCGCCGTCGGCATGTGCTTCATCCCCTCGATCCCGTGAAAGCCGCTCGCGGGCTGCGCCGAGTAGCATCTTACGCCTGGAACTTCGCGCCGGAGCCGCCGCGTCACTCCTGTGAAGGTCCCGCTTGTGCCCAGCCCCGCCACAAAATGCGTGATGCGGCCCGCGCTCTGTTCCAGAATCTCCGGCCCCGTCGTTTCATAATGCGCGCGCCAGTTGGCCGAATTGTTGTACTGGTCCGGGTAAAAGTAGCGGTCCGGATTGGCCTCGTAAATCTCGCGGCACTTGCGAATAGCGCCGTCCGACCCTTCCCCCGGATCCGTCAGCAACACCTCCGCGCCATATGCCGTCAAAATTCGCTTGCGCTCCACAGATGCATTGCCGGGAAGGCAGAGCATCACGCGATAGCCCTTCACCGCCGCGATCAGGGCGTAAGCGATGCCCGTGTTGCCGCTGGTCGAGTCTAATATGATCCGATTATGCGTGAGCTTCCCAGTCCGCTCGCCGTCGAGGATCATGTTGAGCGCGGGCCGATCCTTCACGCTGCCGCCTGGATTGAAGTACTCGGCTTTGGCGTAGATTTCGATTCCCGGCAATTCCGTGGTCAGTCGTGTCAAACGGAGGAGCGGAGTATTCCCGATGCGGGAAAGGATATCGGTACGCCCCACGGGGGTCGAAATCGATGCCTGTGCCATCTGCCTGAATCGAAAGGAATTACTTATATATTCTACCAGCCCCTAATTGTCTGTCAAGATTAGGATGATTGCGCGCCGATCGACGACTCATCATTCGCCCCGGAGCTATTGGCGATCTCCTTCTATCGTTGCCGGCGATGGAATGGCTAAGAACCGGCTATCTCGAAGTCTGGGCCGCCGCGTCCAACCTGCCCCTGGTGCGCTTCGCCGACCGCACACGGTCGATTGCGTCAACGGGATTAGATATGTTGGAGTTCTCCCCGGATGCACGTTTGATCGATCACCTAAGTAGTTTCGATTCTATCGTTTCCTGGTATGGCGCGGGCCGGCCGGAGTTTCGCGCGGCGGTGGAAAATCTTCCGTTTCAGTTCCTTTCGGCGCTTCCGCCCGACCGCTGTGAGCTGCATGCCGCTGATTTCTTCGCCTCGCAGGTCGGCTGCCCCATCCCAGCCATTCCGCGTATCGCTTGCCCACGAGGCGACGGCGGCTTCGCCGTCATCCATCCCTTCGCTGGCAGCACCAAAAAGTGCTGGCCGCTCGAGCGCTTTCGCTCCTTGGCAGCGCGCCTCGAAGCGCAACTGCCTGTGAAGTGGTGCGCCGGACCCGAAGAGCCACTGGCGGAAGCCGTGCGCATCGACGATCTCTACGAACTGGCCTGCTGGCTCGCCACCGCTAGCGTGTACATCGGCAACGATTCCGGCATCACACACCTGGCGGCAGCCGCCGGCACGCCCGTCGTCGCTCTGTTCGGCCCGACCGATCCGAAAATCTGGGCGCCGCGCGGCGAGCGAGTGCGCGTCCTTTGGAAACCAGCGCTCGCCGGCATCGCTGTGGATGAAGTAGCCGCCACGATTCCGCGCCTTGCGTGAGAACCGCCACGATATAATTCCGATAGATGGCCGCGCGTCTTGAACCGGCACCCGCCGTCCTCGCACCGGACCTCGTCGATTTGCGAAAACTCTCTTCCGGCCACCTCGAAAGCCTGCTGGAAGAGGAAACGCGAGCCTGGAAGCAGGCCCTGGATTGGGATTTCAAAAAATCGGCCGACCTGGTTCGCCGGTTCGTCGATCTGCGCGCCTTGAGCGGCTGCGCCCTGATGGAAGCGGGCGAAGCCGTCGGCTACTCCTACTTCGTGATCGAAGAGCACAAAGGCTTGATCGGCGATCTCTACGTGAGGCACGCCCACCGCAGCGTCGAGAACGAAAATCGCCTGCTGGCTGCGGTGCTCGAAGACCTGGTCGCCGGATCGCAGGCGCGCCGCATCGAATCGCAGCTTATGATGCTGCTGCCCGCGCCAGCCCGCGACTTCCCCGGCGCGCAGTTCCTCAGCACCTTCGAGCGCGATTTCATGCTGCTCGATTTCAGCGCTGCCCCGCCGCTCGCGGAGCGGCCCGCGCGCCCGCCGATCCACATCGAGCGGTGGACCGATCAGCACCACGACAGCGCTGCGCAGTTGATCGCGGCGGCCTACGCCGGCCACATCGACAGCCGCATTAACGACCAATACCGCTCTTTTTCAGGCGCGCGCCGCTTCCTCTACAACATCGTGCAGTATCCCGGCTGCGGCAGCTTCTTCCGCCCGGCCTCGCTGGTGGCGTTCGACCTGGACCGAGGGACGCTATGCGGCTTGTCGCTCACCAGCCTGGTGGGGCCGCACGCCGGACACATCACGCAGATCTGCGTGGCGCCCAAAGCGCGTGCCACCGGTTTGGGCTACGAACTGTTGCGCTCCTCGCTCCTGACGCTGGCCCAGCACGGTTGCCGCAAAGTGAGCCTCACCGTCACCGCCGCCAACCGCGAAGCCGTGGATCTTTACGAGCGCATGGGATTCCGCACAATCCGGACCTTCAACGCGCTCGTGTGGGAAGGGTTTGCGCGGGGATAGGTCGGCGCGAGTAGCGTGTCCCCGGTTTTCACCCCGATTGTGTCTCTCAAACCGATGGAGGATCATCTGCTGTTATCTAGAAACATAGGTACCTTCAAGTTTCCGAGATAACTCAAGTTGATACGATGGCGGGTAGATTAGAATGGCGTACTTTGATGAGGCCACGACCCGGATTCAAGAAAGGCCGCCTGCTCGCTGCCACAAGCCTGGTCATCGTGTGTGCCTTTCCCGCGTTTTCCGGGCAGCCCTGTGCCCGCTGTCACCCAAGAGAAGTGCAGGGTTTCTTGGCGACGCCGATGGCACATTCCATGGGACCGCCTGGACGGGGACCTTCTGGCACGTTCTACCACAGCGTTTCCGGCACTCGCTTCACCATTCGTTCATCGACCGATCACATGACCCAGCGGATGGAGCGTGACGGTCTCACTTCGCAGTATTCCATAGCCTATTCGGTCGGCTCCGGGGCGCATGCCGTCGCTTCGGTCACGTCACTTAGTGCGGGGTGGCGGGCGAATCAGGCATTGCTTCGTGTGTGTGGATCGGATGGACGGTTCGCGGGCCGATTTGATTGCTCTGCCATAGCCTGTGCGGGGAGCAATCGGCGCGCTTGGTTCCTTTTTTATGGGCCCGACAA
Source organism: Terriglobales bacterium (assembly GCA_035632335.1). GTDB lineage: Bacteria > Acidobacteriota > Terriglobia > Terriglobales > Acidobacteriaceae > JAIQFF01. The sequence continues at coordinate 17,273 of DASQHA010000344.1, read as the reverse complement.
AACGAGCGTTCCCGCAAACCGCTTAGAGCGACCTGAGAAAATCAACAATCTGCTGCTTTTCCGCAACCGAGAGCGCGTTGAAGCGGGTGATCACGGCATTCGCCTCGGAGGACCCGTAACAGGGGGCGCCCCCGTCACAGTTGCTCGCCGTCGAAAAGTGCGCCTGGATCGCCTGAAGCAAATCGTCCGTGCGCCCGTCGTGGAGGAAGAACCGCCGTTGTCCGATTCCCCACAGCGGCGTTGTGCGGAACATGTCGCCGGTCGCCAAGCCTTGGGTGATATCGTCCGCAAGCCCCTTTCCCATGTGATGGATGAGCAAGTCGGTATAGGGATGCGCGGTTACGTTCTGTAGCGCCTCCGTTTCGCTCTTCGGCGGCGTCACCATGGTCGGCGTGTGGCAGCCGAAGCAGCCGATTCCAGGATTACCCAGGTCGGTTCCAAACAATTGCTGGCCGCGCTGGGCATTCGGCGAGAAAGCCACCGGTTGAGGAGCGTCCAGAAACCGCATGAAGATCGCGAACATCAGCCAGTCCGGAATGATATGCAGCGGGTTGTTGAAGGCCTGGTTCCGAACATCCGTGGGATCGTTGCGGAAGATATCGTTCGGCTCGCTCTTGTCGATGGTACAGTTGGGGTTCTCGTCCACCGCCTGAGTAAACAAATCGTTCGTCACGCCCATTTCGACGTTGTAAGCTTCCCCGGCGAACACCGCGATCGACTTGTTCTGCGCCTTCCAGCCGAAGCGCGTGATGGTCCCGTCGTTCCCGCTGCGGTTCGGGATTCCCAGAATGCCGAGTTGAGAACGAATCGCTGCGGTGGCGTCATGCCGGCCGAGTATCTCGCGATCCTGGAGGCTGTCCAGGATTCCCAGGCCGAACATCTGCAACGGAATCCTGAACCGCAAATTGCCCTGCCTGAACTGGGTCTCGAAATCCGTATACGGCAGATCCGCGGCAGTGCACGGATTCATCTGTCCTGGCGGCGCGATATCCGACCGGCCCACGATGGTGAAGAGCTGATGCACGCCGCCATCCGGCGTGCCGTCGGACTTCTTCACAAACCGAACTTCGCGGATTGGTCCAAACTGCTGAATGAACGAAGGTACGGGGTTCGTCGCGCCCTTGCGGTGCGGAATCAGCCTGAACATCGGGTTTTCGGGTGGCAGGAACTGCCTCGGCGGATCTTGCGGGTTCGGCACCAGGAAGCCGCCCGAGCCGCCGGTAGCGGGCTGACTGTGGCAGCCAGTGCACTGATCGCCATTGAAGCGCGTCCCCAGCCCGGCGGAGTTGGTCTGAAAAACCAGCGCCGCCTTAGCCGGATCGGTGAACGAGCCTAGCGTAAGATCGGAGCAGCCGTCGTCGCAAACCGATTCAAGCTGGATCGCCCGCTGGAGTCCCTCGTTGAACATGGGCAATTCGATGAGCGGCGTGAGTCCATTGATCGGCTGGCCGGCGCCGGGAGGGCCGCCACGTACGCCGGGATCCCGCTGCGCCAAAGCAAGGGATGAGACTGCAACAAGAAACGCCGCCCGCACCGCACGGCACGAATAAGTCGTGACACGAGACATGATTTTTGCCTTTTCTGGCGGACAAACCGCCCGGTTCCGAACACGCGTCCTCGTCGAGTTCGACGGCGCTTTCACCGCGGCCGCCCGCGGGTTTCCACCTCCGACGGCTTCACCTCCACCCGCAGTCACATTTTCACCCCTACGCAGAGCTACAGCTAGCGTAAGAGAGTTATCACTCATACGATTCCTCCTTCCAACCGCTCCTACGGCTAACGGAAGTAAGGAAATTATAGTGTCGTAGCACCATAATGTCCCCGCATATTTGGGTAGGATTCTACTGAGCACGATGTATGGTGAACTCGAACTACCGGATGATCCGATTTCGCAATGCCGTTGCAACGGCCTCGGATTTCGAATGCACTTGCAGCTTGTCATAGATGCTGCGCATATGAAACCGGATGGTGTTGACGCTGACTCCCAGCTCCGCCGCTGCACTTTTATAGTTGTGGCCTTCGACAAGTAACTTCAACAAGCGCGTCTCATGCGGCGTAAGAAGATAGTGCGCTTCGACGGGGGGCTGCACCTCGCGAAACAAGGCAATCACCCGGCGCGCAATCTCCGGCGACATCGGCGCGCCTCCGTCCACAACTTCCTTGATGCTCTCAAGCAGCCGCGCGGCTGGGGTTTTCTTGAGCAGGTAGCCACAGGCGCCGGCGCAGAGGGCGTCGAAGATCCTGGTATCGTCGTCGTAAACGGTCAGCATCAGGACCGAGAGATTCGGATGCCGTTCTTTCAATTCACGGATGCCCTCGATCCCGGACATTCCCGGCAAACCGATATCTACCAGCACGACATCCGGCAGATCTCGCCCAATTTGTGGAAGAGCCTCTTCCATAGACCGGAATGCGCCAATGCAGCAATAACCTTCTGTACCATCAATCAGAGTTTTCAACCCGTCTCGTATCTTGGCGACGTCCTCGATGATTACCACCTTGATGGTTCCTGGTGCTGGCATGGCAGATCCCTCAGATTACACCACGAACTAAGGTTGCGTCCCCGTCCATTTGTGTAGGGCCGAGCTCCAAAAAGTTGTCTTGGGCGACAGCGGCACTTGCACCGAGATGGTTGAGCCAGTCCCCGGCTCGGAAACGATCTGCACGTCACCGTGCAAAAGGCGCGCACGTTGACGCATGCTGTTCAAACCATGTCCATCGCCAGCGTTGAGCGGATCGAATCCGCGGCCATCGTCCGAAATACGAAATCGCAAGCAGCCGGCGTCGACCTGCATGTCAATCCCCACGTGCTTGGCGTGTGAGTGCTTCGCGATGTTATGGATAGCCTCCTTAAATATCAGCAGCACCTGGCGGCGCAGGTCTGCGCCCAATTCTATTTCAGTCGTCTCACAAGGAGCGCTGAATTGCAAAGCAATATCGCCTGCAAGCAGCACATCACCTGCGAATCGGCGCATGCGGTGGATCAGATCTCGCAGCGTGTCCTGCATCGGGTCGATCGCCCAGACGATATCGCTCATCGAATCCACCAGCTCGCGCGAAATGGTACCGATATCGGAAAGCGGCTGCAGCTCATGCGGCTGCGGTTCGCCGATGCCTCTGCTGGCAACTTCACTGAGAATGGCGATTTGCGACAGGCTGGATCCGATATCGTCATGCAAGTCGGTTGCGATGCGTGTGCGAACTCGTTCTAATGCCAGAACCTGCAGGGCGCGGTAGCGCTGAAGCCCATAAATGAGAGCGAGAATTACTAGCCCAACGATCGATCGGAACCATCCGCGTTGCCATAGGGGCGCCAGGACTACGAAATCGACGGTTGCCGGCGGCCGAGGATCGATCGCGCCTGCGGTGACCCCGCGTACCTGAAACTTGTAGGATCCGGGAGAGATTTCACCCAGATTCACTGTGCGTTGGTCCGATGGCTCGCTCCAATCGTCATCAATTGGGTCGATCCGATATTGATACTTGATCGGCTCGGGGCTGAATGCCAGCGTTGAGAAGTCGATCTGAAGCTGATTCTGTTGCGGGGCGAGTGTAAGTTTCGAGACGGTGTGTTCGCCAAGATCCGATAGCGGAGACGGCACCCCTCGAATCCGCAGCCCGCGGATGAGGATCGGAAACGATGAGCGCGGCCGATACGGTTCCGGGGTGAAGCGCGAAATGCCGAGTTTAGAAGTGCACCACAGGTCTCCGCTGCGATCGAACATGATATCGATCACGTCACCTTTGGTAAGTCCGTCTGTTTCCGTGTAGTGGTGCACCCTCGCGGGAGTCACCTCGGCTGTCTCATCAATGCGATCCAGGCCGCGACCGGTAGCAACATAGATTCGACCCCAACGGTCTTCCGCAAGGCAGCGCGTTAGGTTGCTCGAAAGACCGTTTAAAGTGCTAAAGGCGTGGAACTGAGGCCGGCCGAAGGCGGCGAAATCGACTCGAGTTAGTCCTCGTGTAGACGCGATCCACAGCCTGCTGGTGCGGTCTACGTGCAGAGCTAGGATTGCGCCGCCTGCCAGTCCATCTTCAACCCCGTAATAATGGAACTCGCCTTGACGATATCGGCCGAGCGCGCCATCATAATGACCAATCCAGATTGAGTGCTCGCGATCTTGCGCGAACGCTGAGGCGGGTGAGCTATTGTGTGCTGAAAAATGTTGGAACCTGCCAGTTCCACGATCCCAGCGGCTCAAGCCGTTCAGTCTGAGCGGGCCAATGCAACTTATCCATATTCCACCGCCGCTGTCCTCAAAGATGCGAAAGATATCGTTCGTGGAAAGGCCATCCCGCGTTGTGTAAACTGCCCGCGGACGCGTCGTCGCGAGCCTCTCCACTGAAACGTTCGGAAATCGGACCACGCCGGTTCCAGTAGCAAACCACCACTCACCGGATTTGTCCTGGAGAGTGGATTGATGCGAGGCCCAGCCAAGGTATCCGTTTGGTGGAATCGGCACCGCAGGTTGGATCCGCGAGAATTTATCACCCTTGCGAACGTTAATCACGCGATGGAATGTCAGATTCACGTTTCCCGAGCGGTCGGAAAAAGGAACGGGTTCGCCATTTCCTGCCAAGCTGATGCCGTCCGCATCGGTGTATGTGACAAATCCATTGCGCGCTAGCCGCATTGCGCCCCCACCGTTGCTACCGAGCCAAAGGGCCCCATCGCGATCGGTCGCGAGCGATCCAATATCGCTGTACGTCAGTCCGTTGGCTTCCGTAAAGACTTGTTTCTGGCCAGTGAGACCGTCCGGTGCTGGCTTCCAGTGAATCAATCCTGACGATGCACCAAGCCATAAGCCTCCGGTGGGATGATTCAGGATGGACCAGACGATTAACCGCTTCTTTGGAACGAAGACGGGAACTGGCTTATATTGCTCGGGTCCGTTCGGAAGGATCCTCCACAGCCCGAAACCGGTTCCGGCCCACAAGCGGCCCTCGGAGTCCTCAAAGACGGTGTTCCATTGAAAGTCGTATCCTTCGCGCGGCGACGCCAGGAACTCTGAGGTGCGCCCATTGGGCCGGCGCAAGTACAGGGCACCAATTGTCCCGATCCATAAGTTTTCGCGGCTGTCCTCACAGAGCGAGAACACCCGCCGGTCGATCGGCATCTTACCCGAGTCGAGAACAAACGGCACTGGGTCCATCCGCCAGCCAGTGTTGTCATGGCTTTTATTTAAGAGGAAGAGTCCACCTTCGGTCCCGCACCAAACCCTTCCGAAGCGATCCTCGTAAAGTACGTGAACGTCTTGCGCCTCCGGCTGCGCGGGTCGATAGACGATGAACTTTTTCTGAGCCGGCGCAGTCGGATCAAATCTAGCGACGCCTTCTGCTGTGGCTGCCCAATAGATTCCAGATCGGGTCTCGATGAAGTCAGCGACTCTGTCGCGAGGGAGACCGTTCACCCGGCTGTACGTGCGAAACCCGTACCCATCGTATTGCGCGAGCCCCTCCCCAGTGGAAAACCACAAGAAGCCGCGGGAGTCGAGAGTAATTGCCTCCACCGTCTTGCTTGGGAATCCGTCGGCGGGCCCGAAGGCGCGAATCGGGAGCTGTTCTGCACGGATAGCTGAGACGAGAACGAATAAGAACGGTAAGACAAGGTCGGCGCGAAATAGAGCCTTGGCCGAGGCCATAGAGAGATTCTATCTTGTGGCTGCGCCGCCGGGGTTCCGCCTCGGCGGCTTTTCTTTATCTGTCGGGCGAGTAGCAGCCGCCAACGCTCGCTTCATTCAGACTCCTTGGGCCGCTCCTCGGCGATCTCGTCGAAACTCCGGCCGTCACCATCCCGGCAATAAGCCTCCGGCCCGATCCTATTGCTTGATTTTATCGACGCCTGCCGTTCGGAAAACCCTCCCACCGGCTCGCTCTGAATCTGGCACAAAACACAAGGCCTTAGGTCGCACAGACTTACCGTTCGGAAACCACAACCTTTCGTCACGGCCGCTTCCAAACGTGTTTAGAAGTCCCCGATGCCGTGATCGCGACTTCACGGGATGTGTGCGCTGGCGCGGCGCGGGGGTAGATTAGAATGCCGTACTTTGATGAGGCCACGACCCGGATTCAAGAAAGGCCGCCTGCTCGCGGCCACAAGCCTGGTTCTCGTGTGTGCCTTTCCCGCATTCTCCGGGCAGCCCTGTGCCCGCTGTCACCCAAGAGAAGTGCAGGGTTTCTTGGCGACGCCGATGGCCCATTCCATGGGACCGCCTGGACGGGGACCTTCCGGCACGTTCTACCACAGCGTTTCCGGCACTCGCTTCACCATTCGTTCATCGACCGATCACATGACCCAGCGGATGGAGCGTGAAGGTCTCACCTCGCAGTATTCCATAGCCTATTCGGTCGGCTCCGGGGCGCATGCCGTCGCTTATCTCATCCAGGTTGGCAACCACCTGTTTGAGTCGCCGTTGAGCTATTTTGCAGAGTTCGGATGGGGAATGTCACCGGGTTACGAGAATTTGAAGGCTCCGGATTTCTACCGGGCTGTCCGGCCGCAGTGCCTTTTTTGCCACGTCGGGGAGGCGCTTCCGATAGCCGGTACGTTAAACGCCTACCGCAACCCGCCGTTTGCAGCGGAAGCGATTACCTGCGAGCGATGCCACGGGCCCGCGACGGTGCACCTCCGCAATCCAGAGCCAGGATCGATCATCAATCCTGCAAAGCTCCCGCCGCGCGCCCGCGACAGCGTTTGCGAGCAGTGCCACTTGGACGGCGAAGTGGGCATTCCGAATCCTGGCAAACAGATTACTGATTTTCACGCCGGTGAGAATCTCGAAGACGTCTACACGGTTTACGTTTATCAGTCGTCGCGAGCCCCTGTGCACCCGAACGCTCTCACGATCATCAGCCAGTCGCAGGAACTCGCGCTGAGTGCATGTGCGCGGAAGAGCGGGGATAAGCTCTGGTGCGGCACCTGCCACGATCCGCATGCGCTCCCGGAGGATCCAGCCGCCTATTTTCGCGACCGCTGCCTCCACTGCCACGGCGCGGCGCTTTTGGCGTCGCATCCCAAGCCCAACCAGAATTGCTTCGCCTGCCACATGCCGCGCCTGCCGGCAGGGCGAGGCGGGCACACCATCCTCACCGACCATCGCATCGCCATCTATAGCCCGCGAGAACTGGCCGCCCTGCGTGCCACGTCCCTTGTGAACGGCAGCGCCCCGGCAACCAATGAAGATGAGCTGGTACCGTGGCACAATCCACCGCCCCAGTTTGCGGAACGCAACCTCGGCCTTGCCTATGCACGGGTCGGCAGCCAACTGGAGTCGCTTCCGTTCGTGCGCCGCGGTTATCAGCTGTTGTCGTCGGCGTGGAATGATTTTCCGAACGATCCGGTTTTACTGAGGGCGATGGGCCAGATTATGGGTGGGACAAAAGCAGAGGCAGACGCGGAGGCCCTATTCGACAAAGCGCTTGCCGTCGAACCCCACTCAGCTTTGGTTTATGATGACATGGCTCTTGCCGCGGAAAACGCCGGAGATCATGAGAACGCGATCAAATATCTTGAGAAGACATTGCAGCTCGATCCTTTGCTCGTAGCTCCTTACCAGCATCTCGCCCTGCTTTATACCGCCAATCACCAATTAGCGCTCGCACGCCAAACCTACGTACGCTTCCTTAAGGCTTTTCCCGAAAATATCGAGGCCAAGCGGTACGTACTTCGCAGCTCCGGTGGTTTGCACACCCATAACGCCAGGCCGGAGGCCCCGCCATCGCGACCGTGAGGCGGGCTGAGTAATGCGGTTTGAAAACCTGCGCGCAGCAGGCGAGCAGTAACTTCCTCGAACACGACTTGAACGAAGCCTAAGCGGCAGACGCTTGCGCGTGCGCATGCATCGGCATTGATCGCCATGAGCGGCATATGGTAAATCGCGGTACGGTGCGGTCACAAGGAGGTCTCTGTGACCCATCTTCGAAAGATGATGCTCGAGGAACTCGAGCGTCGAAATTACGCTACCAGCACCATCCGCGCTTATCTCCGAGCCGTTGACGAGTTTGCGCGGTACTTCAACCGTCGTCCCGACCAACTTGGACGGTTGTGTTGCAAAAACAATGCTGTGGGCGAAACCGAACCAACCGCCAATCTGGTCGGTCGACTATTCAGCTTTCAATCCGAGGATTTCCCGGATGAAATGCATCTGCCCAAGTACATCCCCTTTCGGCAACCACCTCACTTGGCCTTTCCGGATCATGTGCAGAATCTCGTAGCCTTGAATCGTTCGCCACGCTCCATCGAATGATCGAAATCCCTGGCTGGCATTCACCCGGCGCTTGATCCCTCGATGGTCCTGTTCCACAACATTGTTTAAATACGGGCAGGTTCGACACCGGCATCGGCGTCCCAGTTTTCGCTCCCGCTTCAGCTCCGCGATCACCTTCGGGTAAGACGGGTTGCCGTCCACCGTGATCACGCGCGGCCGGGGATGACCAGGAGCCTGCAGGGCTTTCTGGAAGAACCGCTTGGCCGCAACCGCGTCTCGCTCAGCCGAAAACCAAAAGTCGACCGTGGCGCCGGTGGAATCAACAGCACGATACAGGTACCGCCAGTTCCCGCCCTGGCAGATGTAGGTTTCGTCGACCCGCCAGGAGCCGTTGGTCGGTTTCAATTCTCGTCGGCATCTCTTGTTCAGTTCGGGTGCGTAGCGCTGCACCCAGCGCCAAATGGTGGTGTGGTCAGCAGGCAGACCCCGCTCGATGAGCAACTCCTCGACGTCCCGATACGAAAGGGAGAACCGCAGATACCAACGGGCCGCGCAAACAATGATCTCGGGTTCGAAGTGCCGCCATTTGAACAGGGCTGGCCGCGGTTTGGGCATCGGTTAGCAGACTATCAGACTCGCGCGCCCCGTTCTTGCAACACATCCCAGCCACGAGCTTTTCTTGCCATAAGAACGCCTCCACCTGCTGACTCATCGTTTGGACGTCATAAAAAGGCACCCCTGGATCGAGCCCTCGCAATTGAGCGCGCACAGCATCGACACGAGAGGCATAGTCAGTCGCATTATAGTCCCGTGGTCGGTTTCAGCGACTTTCACCAGCTCTGTCCAGGATCGGTGGCAGTTCGGATCGGCCCGGTGGTCGAGGAGCCACTTCAGAACAAGCGGCGAAGATGATTGGGAAATCGTTCTCCATCGTCAGTTGGCCAATCTTGCGCTCCAACTCGGCGATGCGGCGGGCGTCATCGATACCGTGCGCCACCTTCCGCGTGGCGTGTGTGAGGAACGGCATCACAATCAAAGAGGCGAGCGCGAGCAGAATCCCTGGTATGCTCTGTTCTGGGGCGCGGGTGCTCGACAAGTAAGGAAATTGAGTAGTAGCTGATGTAGAGTGCCACGGGGCCAGGAAGCAAAGGCCGACGATGCGCAGACTAAGGCGCTCGGCGCGCTGGTGGAGCGATTCGTTGACGTCGGCGCAGAGCCGCCACAACAACATTGCGCCGAACGTTACCTCAATGACGCTGTCGAACCCGAAGCCGACCAGGGCAACGCTCCCAGCGATCAGCCCGCCAAGGCCGACACCTTACTTGTGAGGGGTGCCACTGAAGGGATGCCCACCGTGGACAAACGAACAAGCCGGACGCTGAGCGCCGCTTTGCAGGCGAGGGTTCGTGGGGAAGTTCGTTTCGACGAGGGAAGCCGGGCCCTCTGCGCCACCGACGCCTCCAATTACCGGCAGGTGCCCATCGGCGTGGTGGTCCCGCGCGACGAGGACGACGTGGTCCGCGCCCTTGCGGTTTGTCGCGAATTCGGCGCGCCTGTGTTGGCTCGCGGCGCGGGTACCAGTCTGGCCGGGCAGTGCTGCAACGTCGCGGTAGTGCTGGATTTCACCCGGTACATGCACCGTATCCTCGAGCTGAACGCGGACGAGAAGTACGCCTGGGTGCAGCCGGGGGTGATCAACGACAGCCTGCGTCGCACGGCCCTCGGCTACGGGCTGACCTTTGGACCGGACCCGGCCACCCAAAACCGCTGTACGATCGGCGGCAACATCGGCAACAACTCCTGCGGCGTGCATTCGGTGATGGCGGGCAAAACGTCGGACAACATCGACGAGCTGGAGGTCATTACTTACGAAGGGCACCAATTGCGCATCGGGCGCACCAGCGAGCAGGAACTTGCAGAGACCATCCGGGCCGGCGGCCCTCGCGGTGAGATCTACGCAAAGCTTCGAGACCTGCGCGACCGCCACGCTGACCGGATCCGCCAGAAGTATCCCCGGATTCCGCGCCGCGTCTCCGGCTACAACCTCGACAAGCTGCTGCCCGAGGCCGATTTTCACGTAGCTCAAGCACTCGTGGGAACGGAAGGCACCTGCGTCACAGTGCTAGCAGCGCGGTGCCGTCTGATTCCGAACCCGCCGGCGCGTGCGCTGCTGGTTCTGGCCTATCCGGACATCTACGTCGCGGGCGACTACGTGCCGGAGATCCTGGCGCACGGCCCGATCGGGCTCGAAGGCCTGGATGACAATATCCTCCGGGCGATGGAATTGAAGGACCTGCATCCGCGGGAGCGAATGCTTCTGCCCGGCGGGGGTGGCTGGCTGCTGGTAGAGTTCGGCGGTGAGAGCCAGCAGGAAGCGAGCGACAAGGCCCGTGAGCTCGTCGAGGCGCTCCGCAGGCAATCGCATCCGCCGCCTTTCTCCCTGTTCGAGAATCGCAATGAGCAGGAGATGGTCTGGCGTGTCCGCCGGTCTGCCCTGGGAGCCAGCGCCCAGGTGCCCGGTGAGAAGGAAACCTGTGAAGGATGGGAAGACGCAGCCGTTCCGCCGGACCAGGTGGGACCCTACCTGCGAGATTTTCGCAGATTGCTGGACCGTTACGGGTACCGGTCCAGCACGTACGGCCACTTCGGTGATGGCTGCCTCCACACGCGCATCGATTTCGACCTGAAGACCAAAGAAGGGATCGCCCATTTCCGCTCGTTTGTCTCCGACGCTGTGGATCTGGTGCTCAGCTACGGCGGTTCTCTTTCGGGAGAGCACGGCGACGGACAGGCACGCGGCGAATTCCTCTCGCGCATGTTTGGCTCCGAACTGGTCCATGCTTTTCGCGAGTTCAAGCGTATCTGGGACCCACAGTGGAAGATGAATCCCGGCAAAGTGGTGGACCCTTACCACATTGACGAGAACCTGCGGTACGGGGGCGGCTACAACCCGCCGGAGCTCAAAACCCACTTTCAGTTTGCAAGCGACCACCACGGCTTCGTCCACGCCATGGACCGCTGCGTGGGCGTGGGCGAGTGCCGCCGCCTGGAGCACGGCACGATGTGTCCGAGTTTCATGGTGACTCGGGAAGAGAAGCACTCGACGCGCGGGCGTGCCCGACTGCTTTTCGAGATGCTCCGGGGAGATCCGCTAAAAGGAGGATGGAAGAACGAGCACGTTCGGGAAGCTCTGGATCTGTGCCTCGCCTGCAAGGGATGTAAGACTGATTGTCCCGTCAACGTGGATATGGCCACCTACAAGGCTGAATTTCTGTCGAACTATTACGAGCGGAGACCGCGCCCGAGGTCCGCCTACGCTTCCGGGTTGATCTACCGCTGGGCTCGCCTGGCTTCGTACGTGCCCGAGTTGGCTAACCTGTTCACTCAGGCTCCCGGCCTGAGCGCGCTGGCAAAGTGGGCGGCCGGCTACTCGCAAAAACGCAAGATTCCGCCTTTTGCGCTCGAAACCTTCAAACAATGTTCGAACGGCGTGCCGCACATAACGCGGGCCGGCCCCGTGTAATTCTATGGGCAGACACCTTCAACAACTATTTTCATCCCGAAGTCGCGAAGGCGGCCGTGGAGGTGCTGGAGGATGCTGGTTTCCAGGTGGAAGTGCCACGGCCCAACCTTTGCTGCGGCCGCCCCCTGTACGACTATGGCATGCTTGGCACGGCGCGGAGGCTCCTCCTGGAGGTGCTGGAGGTTCTGCGGCCGCAGATCCGGGAGGGAATTCCGGTGGTGGGACTGGAGCCTAGTTGCGTGTCGGTCTTCCGCGACGAGATGACCGACCTGCTGTACGGAAATGAAGACGCCCGCAGGCTCGAGCAGCAGACCTGGATGCTCAGCGAATTCCTGGAGCGGAAAGCGAACGGCTATCAGCCGCCACGTGTTCACCGCAAAGCCGTCGTGCAGGCGCATTGCCACCACCAGGCCATCATGAAGTTCACCGACGAGGAGAAGATCCTCGACAAGACCGGCCTGGATTACCAGGTGCTCGATTCGAGCTGCTGTGGGATGGCGGGTGCTTTCGGCTATGAAAAGGGGGATCACTTCGAAGTTTCCCTGGCCTGTGGCGAGCGCGTGCTGCTTCCCTCCGTGCGCAGCGCGCCGAAAGAAACCTTGATCATTGCCGATGGATTCAGTTGCCGGGAGCAGATTTCGCAGGCCACGAACCGCCCGGCGCTGCACTTGGCTCAGGTCCTTCAGATGGGCATGCACGAGCAGAACGGTGCCGGCAGGATTCTCAACGCTCCAACACATGAAAAACGTGCCGCGGCGCCGAACGGACTAGCATGAGTGCCCAATGGCTTCAATATTTGCACGCGACCGGATTACTGCGGGCCTACATTCCGACCCGAGCAAGATGTTTGCCGCAGTGCGGACCTTGCTTCGGCATCGCAACGAACTGGTCAGAATGGTGGCGCAGCACGTGCAGCACATGCAAAAGGCGCTCACGCAAATGAACGTTCACATCCATCACGTCATCAGCGACAGGCGCCGTCAGAACAGAGATCGTCTTTTCGCTCACAACGAGGGATTACTTGGTAAGCTGCCCAGCCTTACTGCAGAGCAAGTAGTGAAAGCTGGTCTGCAGGCTCTCGACCGTGGCCGCGTGGTCAAGGTCGTCGGCGGACTAACCAATTCCTGCCATTCATTGAACCGTCGCGTGCCGCGCCGGACCGTACGATGGGTGATGGGAGTGAGTGCCCAAGCCGCCGACAGCGCTGAGCGCCGGCAGGGGCTCGGCATGAATACTCATGGAAGTTTCGATCCAGTGTGGTTCAAGCGATTGGCGAATCTGCAAATGGGTGGTTTAACTAATGGTCTTTTTGCTACGTTCTAAGTATCGCGCCAGCTCGTCGCGCGCAAATGTTGGCATCGACTTGATCCGGTTGCCCTTTGTCAAGACTCGGCCCTGAGCAGCCGGCACGATTTCGCCGATACGCGCTGAGGAAATCCCGCAACCACAAAGCCGGTCCATAGCAGCCGGAACGTCCACCGGATCCAGCGCCGCCACGAGCGCGCCCGAGGCGAGCAGACCCAGCGGGTCCAGTTCGAGCACTTCGCAGATCACGCTGCAGGCTGGCAGAATCGTAATCGCGGTCCTGTCTATCCGTAGTCCGACTCTGGCGGCGTCCGCGAGTTCATGCAGCGCGGTGATCAGGCCACCTTCCGTGGGGTCGTGCATTGCGTGCACCGCGCCGGTGGCGTTCAGAGCCTTGGCCGCGGGCAGTATGGAAATACCGGGCTCGCGCAGCCAATCGGCTGCGGTGTCCACCACCGCTGGGGAGACCCCTCTCGCTATGAGTAGCTCTCGATGCTCGCTCGCCAAAATGGCCGCTCCTTCGATCGCGATTCCACCCGTCAGCACGAGGGCATCGCCCACTTGCGCGCCAGTGGTGCGCACGAGCCGGTCACGTTGAACCGTGCCTAACAGGCAGCCGACCAGGATGGGTCGATCGAGTCCTCTAAGGTGATCTCGGTATGCCCGCCCACCAGCATCACACCTGCCTCCCCGCATGCTGCCGCACATTCTCGAAAATGACCTTCAATCCAGTCGCGGGCAATGCCTTCGGGAAGAAGCGCCGTTACGAGCAGCCAGCGCGGCTCGGCACCCGTTGTGGCGAGGTCGTTACTGTTAACTGCCAGGAGGTATCGCCCGGGGTGTTGCGTGGCAAAGGTGATCGGATCCGTTTTCGCCACCAAGAGCTCGGGGCCGCCTAGGTCGAGGACAGCGGCATCTTCGCCCACCCCCGGGCCGACAACTACCGAGGAATCAGTCGGTGGAAGGGCAGCGAGCAATTTCCGAAGGAGCTCGACCGGAAGCTTTCCGGCGGGAAGCGCCATACGTGCGGTTTAGTATACAGCCGGAGAATCGCCTCGGAGCTCTGGCACTTGAGCCCCAAAGCTCCTCCGGCTTTTCTTGATTTCCCAGACCCCCGGCACCGACGCGCGGGGGTCCTTAGCAGTGCTTCCCCCTCGCGTCCAGACCATCAGGTCAGAACTCGTACCGAAAGCCGATACGCACGAAGCGCGACGGCTGAATCGCGACCGGCAAGCGTAGATTGAAGGATGGTCCGCTGAGATCGTACTCCTGGAGTCTTTCGCCGGCATTGATCACGTTGAGAATGTCGGCCGTTGCTGCAAATCTGCCGACGGGAAGCCCGAATTGTCGGCTGATCCGAAGATTCCAATTGATCACATACTGAGCGCGGTTGCCGCCCTCCGGGCTCCCGCGCACCGTTGTCGCCACAAGGAATGGACCTTGCGGAAGGCCCGTGACCAGCAACTGGCGCGCAAACGCGAGCCCGTCCATGTAGTCGGCCACACTCGCAACTTCGATTCCGCCCCATTTGCGACGGCAGCCGATAGCTGGCTTGAATTTTCCCCACGTAGGCCCGGTCAACAAAGTTTCGGCCCGCGGCATGGATGGCGGTGTTGGGGTCGAGAAACAGAGCGCCGATAACGCCCGGATCATTTTCATAGACCGCATCGCCCGGGTTGGTAGGTCCGTACGACTTCTCCGCCACGAAGGACGCGTGAAGTGTCAGCCGCCGCCACTCCGTGCCCGCCTCCGCCAGCAGACCGGTATTGAGCATGCGCAGCCCAGCAGGATTCGTCAACAGATACCGGTCCTGGCCGAGAGTGGCAGGGTTCTGCGCATAGGCGGTCAGCCGCTGGTCGTCGAACGTGCCTGGAATGCCGTCAGGCCCCGGATCGAGGATGGAGACGGGCGTGAACGCCTGGGCCGACACGCCCGTATCGATGGCGGCGATACGATTCTTGTTGTCGCGGCGGAACAGGTGAATGCTTGCGACGCTTCGCCTGGCGAGAGGAAACTCCGCGCCGATGTCTGGGAGACTACGGCTATTGCCGGAGCACGGTGAAGCGGCTGATCGAGTACCCAAGCGCACCGCCCATGAGCTTTCGTTCGGCAACGCATCCCGCGCCTGCTCTGTGACAAACACGATCGAGTTCGACTACATGGTCTACCTCAAGACCGAGCCGGCGGTCGACGCCTTCCGCTCCAATCCCAGATTCCAACATCTCCTAACACTCATCGCTTCCAAACACTGGACGGCTTGCTGCCGGTCGAACGGGCCCGGCTCCTTCACGACGCCACCTCCAGCTCCCAGCCGAATCCTGGCCGCTCGGACGGACGCATGTAGATGCCTTCCGGGCCGCGGGTGATCTGGTTGTCTTCCTCGAAGCGCCGGTAGACCTCTGCTGGCCCGCCCGGGGGTGGCATGAACATTTCCGACCAGGGCGCATTCGGCGTGGCCATGGTGAAATGCACGCAGTCCTGTACACCCCCTGCGTGCGGGATCACGGGAATGTCGTATGCCGAAGCCAGCGCAGCGATGCGCCGCAGCTCGGTCAAGCCACCGCACCAGTGAATGTCCGGCTGCCAGATCGCCGCTGCGTTGTGTTCCAGCAGATGCCGGAACCCGTAGCGGAAATAAATGTGTTCCCCCGTCACAATGCGCGTGGACGTGATGGCCTCCCTCAGCCGCCCAAAGCCCTCGAAATCGTGCGGCGGCAGGCACTCTTCCATCCAGTAGACACGGTAAGGCGCAACCATTTCCGCCAGCTCAATGGTGTACTGCTCGTTTAGCGCCATCCAGCAATCCAGCATGATGTCGCCATCGGGACCCAGCAGCTCGCGCGTGTGCTTCACCAACGCGGTGTTCTTCTTCAGCCCTTCCCGCCCGTCGGCCGGGCCATAGGGGACTGCCAGCTTCAGCCGCTTGTAGCCGAACTGGATGTGCTGCTCGATGTCGTTGCCCGTGCAGTAGGTGGGAATGCGCGTCTTGGTCTCGCCGCCCAGAAGCTTGTAAACCGGCATGCCCAGCGCGTTGCCGATCACATCCCAGAGCGCCACGTCCACGCCGCTGATGGCGTGAGGCACTACGCCAGCCTGTCCGTAGTACATGCTGGAGCGAAAAAGAATGTCCCAGATCCGCTCGATATTGAACGGGTCTTCGCCGATCAGAAGCTTGGTGAGATGCCCCGCCACCACTTGCCCTCCGGCGATGCCGCCACTTCCATAGCCCTTCACGCCCTTGTCGGTCGAGATCTCAACTGTGAAGGCCTCCAGCTTTCCGGGGTCCGGCATGAACAGCGACCGCTGCGCCTTGTACTCCGGGTAAATGGACATGGGGTTGGCCACTTCCACTCCGCCGGTCGACCACGAGCCCGCCGCCGGCTCGTACGCGGGCACCGGCCGCTTCGGCCGCGTGTGAACCAGCCGGACGCCGGTGATTTTCAGCTTGCTCTTTTCGTCTTGAAAGGGAACAGGCATGGCACTTGCGTGATGAATGAGTCCCAGCGCGGCGCCGCTACCGAGTGCAAGAAAATTCCGCCGTCGCATGGTCCACGGCTCCGATTATTTGAAACCACAGCCATCTTGTCAAGGCGTGATTCGCGAAGCGGGTCTTTCAGAAGTATTCTTAGAGGAACGTCTGGTCAGACAAGGAGGCAAAGATGCGACGCAGGACATTCATCTCCACTTCCGCGGTAGCGGGACTTTCCCTGCGCGGCGCTCGCGCTGCTAACGTGGCTGCGGGTGAGATCCCCAAGCGGGTGTTCGGCAAGACCGGTGAAAAACTCACGATCATCGGCCAGGCGGGCGGCCGCTTTCCCCTGTGCAGTTATGAAGACGCCAGGGCCATCACGCTGCGCGCCTACGAACTCGGTATCAACTACTTCGACTGTGCGCGCATTTATTGGAACGGAAAATCCGAAGAAGTCTACGGCGATGTTCTGCCGCCGTTTCGCAAGCAAGTCTTTCTCACCACCAAGTCGCCGCAGCGCAGCCGCAAGGGCGCCGAAGAGGACCTCGAGAAGTCTCTGCGCGCGCTGAAGACCGATTACCTCGACCTCTGGCAGATTCACCAGGTCAGCACCATGAATGAAGTTCAGCAGATCTTCGCTCCCGGTGGCGCCATCGAAGCTTTCGTGGCCGCCAAGAAAGCCGGAAAATGCCGCTTCATGGGCTTCACCGGGCATCACGATCCGGAAGTCCATCTCGCCATGCTCAAGAACTATGAGCAGTACGAC
>DASQHA010000343.1:0-11761 GCA_035632335.1 Terriglobales bacterium | reverse complement strand
ATGCGCTCGATACGGATACCGGAAAACCGATTCCTTCTTTTGGCGAGAACGGTCATATCGATCTGCGCCGGGACCTGGGACGAGATCCGCAGACCCAGTCTATCGCGCTGACCAGCCCGGGAGTGGTCTACAAGGATTTGTTGATCGTGGGCGGCCGCGATCCGGAGACGTTGCCCGCGCCTCCCGGCGATATTCGCGCGTATGACGTCCGGAGCGGCAAACTGGCATGGTCGTTCCACACCATCCCGCATCCCGGCGAGTTTGGATACGACACCTGGCCCAGGGATGCCTGGAGATATATCGGCGCGGCCAACAACTGGACGGGCATGACGATCGATCAGAAGCGCGGGATCGTGTATGTGCCGACCGGTTCCGCGGCTGCCGATTTTTACGGCGGCAATCGGTTGGGCGACAATCTGTTTGCTGACTGCCTGGTCGCGCTGAAGGCAGAAACGGGCGAGAGAATCTGGCATTTCCAGGGAGTGCGGCACGACATATGGGACCGCGACTTCCCTTCACCGCCGACCCTGGTCACCGTACGACGCGACGGAAAAGAAGTTGACGCCGTGGCCCAGACCACCAAGCAGGGCTTCGTCTATCTTTTCGATCGCAGCAACGGGCAGACTCTGTTCCCCATTGAGTACCGAAAATATCCGGCGAGCGACGTGCCGGGAGAAGTTGCGGCAGTGGAGCAGCCGCTGCCGACGAAGCCCGCGCCTTATGCACGCCAGCGGCTCACCGAAGATCGGTTGACCAACCGGACCCCGGAAGCGCACCGCTGGGCGGTTGAGCAATTCCGCAAGTTCCGCAGCGATGGACAGTTCCTTCCGCTCACGGTAGGCCAGGACACGGTGGTATTTCCGGGCTTCGACGGCGGGGCTGAGTGGGGCGGGTCCGCGCTCGATCCCGCGACCGGAATCCTTTATGTGAACGCGAACGAAATGGCATGGACGGGAGCGCTGGCGGAAAACACCGGCAGCGCGAGCGGGCGCGGAATCTATCAGAGCCAATGCAGCGCCTGTCATGGCGACACCATGGCGGGATCGCCGCCTCAGTTCCCCTCCCTGATTGGCATTGCCGGCCGGATGGGCCGGGACGAAATTGTCAGCAGGGTCACCAAGGGCCAGGGCAGAATGCCGGCCTTCACCAGTTTGACCCAGGACCAGCTCTCGGCCGTCGTCGAATATGTGCTGAGCGGCCAGAGTAAAGAACTCGAGCGTTCCGAGCCGACACCGGCGGACATGAAGTACCGCTTCACCGGATACAACCGGTTCGTGGACCCTGAAGGATATCCGGCAATCGCTCCGCCCTGGGGCACGCTGAATGCGATCAACCTGAACACCGGCGAATATGCCTGGAAGATTACGCTGGGGGAGTATCCCGAACTGGCGGCGCAGGGGATGAAGGACACGGGAAGCATGAATTACGGCGGACCGATTGTGACCGCGGGCGGGTTGCTGTTTATCGCGGCCACCAATTTCGACCGGAAATTTCGCGCGTTCGATAAATCAACCGGCCAGCTGCTGTGGGAAACGACTCTGCCGTTTTCCGGCAACGCCACTCCGGCCACGTATGAAGTCGGGGGACGCCAGTATGTAGTCATAGCCGCGGGCGGCGGCAAAGATCCCCGGCAGGGCTCGGGAGGAATCTACGTCGCGTTTGCCCTGCCACGCGATTCTAAGTCGCACTCGAGCCAGAAACACTAACGCTCTACTCCACTCTTTCGGACACCCAGCGCGAGACTGCCGTCACCATTTTTCGGGGCGAGAAACGGACGGATTCCGCGACCAGCCAGTTGCGCATTCCGGGAATCACCAGGGTCTTGCCTTTGAGCAACCCGCGGTAGCCGGCGCGAGCCACGGCCTTTGCATCCATGGGGCGCAGGCTTTTGAACAGCCGGGTCTGGTCGTTTCCCGCGCGGCCGGCAAAACCAGTTTCGGTCGCCCCCGGACAAAGGCAAGTCACAGTAACGCCCTTGCCGGCCAGTTCATTGGCCAGCGCCTCGGAAAACGAAATCACATAAGCCTTGGTGGCGTAATAAACCGCCATCAGCGGGCCCGGCTGAAAGCCCGCGGTCGACGCCACATTCATGATCCTGCCTGAGTGGCGCTCCAGCATGGGCGCGAGAAAAAGCCGGGTGAGATAGGTGAGCGCGGTGATATTGAGCTGGATTTGCCCCAGGCTTTCTTCCGCCGCGACGTCGGCAAATTCTCCAAACTGGCCGTAGCCTGCATTGTTTACCAGAATGTCGACGGCAATGCCCTGGGTCTGCAATTGGGCAAACAGAGACCGGGGAGCGTCCGGTTCGGTCAGATCGAGGGCGAATGTCCTGACCGTGATTCCGAACTGGCGCTGCAGTTCATCGGCCACCTGCGCCAGCCGGGGCCCGTTGCGGGCGACCAGCACGAGGTTGTGATGATCGCCGGCGAAAAGCCTGGCCAGTTCGTACCCGATGCCTCCGGAAGCGCCGGTGATCAATGCGGTCGAGGAAGGTGCGTTCATTCCGGGGAAACGCTAGCGATATAAAGAAACCGCTACAACTCAGAGGGCATGCGCTCTCGGCGGTGCGGGCGGTACGCACCCACGACAGCCGCCGGGACGGCGGCGCTACTCTGATTCACCGAGGAACAGAGGGCCAATGGAAGCCCATGGCTGCCACTGGCCTATGTTCGAACCTAGGCGCTCAACATCGCGGGCTCAACCCCGTAGATCGAATGCCACGAAGTCGCGGCCTTGAGACGCTCGTTCACGTTGTTGATGTTCGCCACCCCTTCCGACTCCAGCCATTCGCGGAAGGCATTGGCGCCCTGTTTGGCGTAGATGGGGATGCCGTCTTTCCAGGTGGCCCGGCCGCACAGCACGCCATTGAACTTCACTCCGGACTCGGCAGCCAGTTCCAGGGCTTCGGTGAACTCCGCGTTGCTCACGCCCGCGGAAAGATAGATAAACGGTTTCGTGGTGGCGGTCGCCGCCTCGAGAAACAGTCCCATGGCCTCAATCTTGCTGTAGGCTTTCTGTCCGCCAAAGGCCTTGGTGCCGTCCACATATTTCATGTTGATGGGCACTTCGACTTTGAGGACATCCACGCCATAGCGGTCCTTGCTGAACTCTTTCATGCTGGCGGCCACGATCTTGGGCTTCTTTTTGGCGTAGTCCAGGCCTTTTTCATCGGCGCCTTCTTCGTAGCCGACGAATTCAAGGAAGAATGGAATATCGTTGCCGCGGCACTCGTCTCCGATGCGCTCTACCCAGGCATGCTTCTTGTCGTTGACGTCCTTGGGGTCGAACGGAGAGTAGTAGAGCAGGATCTTCAGGCAATCGGCGCCAGCCTCTTTCAGCCGGCGCACCGACCAGAAATCGAGCAGGTCGCCGAGGCGTCCGGGGCCGGTCTTATCGTAGCCGGTTTTCTCGTAAGCCAGCAGGAGTCCGGCATTCTTGGCGCGCCGCTTGGAAGCCGGCAGCCCCCACTCGGGATCGAGCAGGATGGCGCTGGCATGCGGGGTGAGCACTTCGGTCACCAGCGACTTGAATTCTTCCATCATGGCATCGCTGACGTCGCTGCCTTTTTCCTTGGCCAGCGATTTCTGCAAGGAGCCGCGCTGGTCCATGGCCGCCGCGGCGATGACCCCGCGTTCGTTCGAAACATTCCTGAGCCCAGACAGTTTCCCTGGGGTGAGTTTCATAAATTCCTCCGACGGGTGCGTAAAATTCGGACTCATTGTAACCCATGGAGAAGGCAAGTGATCCGGGACAGGGAATTTTGTGGTACAAACCACAGATCCATCTTTAGTTATCCGCGATTTCCTTCGCACGAAATGTGGCCGGTTTTTTCGGGCTGACGACCACCCAGAGAGTGGGGAGAAACAAGGCTCATGCACATTCGCATCGCGCTGACTCTGACGCTCATCCTCAATGGCCTGGTATTTGCGCAATCACCGGCGACGGTGTCCTCGCCTGACGGACGTTTGGCCCTCACTTTCCGCACCGTGTCCCTTGCCCGACCGGCGGAAGCTGCGGGGGCGCTGCACCCGGAACCCGCGCCTGACGGGGGACAACTGGTCTACGAAGTGTCGTTTCAGGGCAAGCCGCTGGTTGAGACGTCCGCCCTCCGGCTCGATCTCAAGGACCAATTGGCTTTGGGACCGAACCTGCGGATGGTAAAGGCCACGTCCTCCAGCACGGATGAGACGTATCACCTGATCGCGGGCAAGGCCAGTTCGGTGCGCAACCACTTTAACGGTATCCGTCTTGAGCTTGAGGAGCCCGTTGCTCCGGGGCGAAAGCTGGTGATGGAGGCCCGCGTCTACGACGACGCGGTGGCGTTTCGCTACATCGTGCCCGAGCAGCCCGCGCTAAAAGAATTCCGTCTGACCGGGGAAGGAACCGAATTCCGCATCACCAAGGACCCTTTCGTTTACGCACTCTTTCTGCCGAATTTTCGCAGCATGTACGAGAGTGAATTTATCAAGCTGTCGGCCAGCAGTCTCTCCAACCAGGGCGGCGTCGAGAGCCGTGTTCTGGTAGGCCTTCCGTTGCTGATGGAGGTGCCGGGCGTGGCCTGGATGGCAATCACGGAAGCCGATCTGCGCGGCTATGCGGCCATGTACCTCACCAACCCGTCGGGCGGCTGGATGAGTCACAAGTTCGAGTCCCGGCTTGCGCCCCACCTGGACGATCCGGACACGGCGGTGGTTGGCGCCCTGCCGCACGCTTCGGCATGGCGGGTGTTGCTGGTGGGGACCGAGCCTGGCCGGCTGATTGAGTCCAACGTGGTTACCAGCCTCAACCCGGATTCTGTCGTTAAGGACAGCTCGTGGATTCGCCCGGGCAAAGCAGCATGGGACTGGTGGAGCGGCAGCCTGGGGCGGGACGGCAAGCCCGCTTTTACCACCGACAACATGAAGTACTACGTGGACTTCGCCGCGGAATCGGGCCTGGAGTACATGCTGGTCGATGCCGGATGGTCGGTGCCGGGTGACATGACGAAGATGAATGGGCGCGTCGATATCCCCGAAGTGGTGCGCTACGCCGCCGGAAAAAACGTCAAAGTCTGGATCTGGCTGGGCTACCGCGAGACCGCCGAACAGATGGAAAGGGCATTTCCGTTATATGAACAATGGGGCGTAGCCGGCCTCAAAATCGACTTCATCGAGCGTGACGATCAGGGTGGAATCGAGTGGTATTACCGGGTCGCGGACCTGGCCGCACAACATCATCTGATGGTCGACTTTCATGGCGCGACCAAGCCCACCGGGATGGAGCGGACGTATCCTAATGTTCTCGGCTATGAGGCGGTCGCGGGCATGGAGCAGTCGAAAGCGGGCAGCCGCGACAATCCCGACCATCAGGTGACCATTCCTTTCACGCGCATGCTGGCCGGGCCCATGGATTACACGCCGGGCGCCTTCGATAACGTCACCAAGGCGGAGTTCGAGGCACGCATGCAGGCCCCCATGGTGATGGGAACCCGGGCCCATCAACTGGCCATGTACGCGGTCTATGAAGCGCCCATCCAGATGGTCTCGGACGATCCCGCCGCCTACCAGAACCAGCCTTCGTTCGATTTCATCAAGAAGATTCCGGCGACGTGGGATGAGACTCGCGTGCTCAACGGCGTGCCCGGCCGGTACATCACCATCGCGCGCCGTCACGGCCAGGAATGGTACCTGGGCAGCATGACGAATTGGGATGCCCGCAGTCTGGATCTGCCGCTCGCCTTCCTGGCCGGTGGTTCTTACCGGGCGGAGATCTATGCGGACGCGAAAGATTCGGAGCAGTCGCCCAAGCACGTTTCGATCCTGACCAGGACCGTGGACCGATCGATGCACCTGGGCGCCGAGCTTGCTCCGGGCGGGGGATACGCGGTGCGACTGGTCCCGATTCAGCCCTGAGAGGTTGCCCGGGATGCTTCCGCCAAGGTTTAATGCCTCATGCGCTTGCACAGCGATTGGGTTCTTTTGCCGGTGCTGCTGGCGACGATGGCGGCTTTGGTATTTGTTCTTCGCCGCACTCGTTTGGGCCCTCTGCTGCGGGAGCGTATCGCCGATCGTCCGCGACGCCGGCTGTTTATTGCTTCCGTCAGTTTCTTTATGACCTTCGCGATCGTGCGCGGGATGGTGTTCTGCATCGTCCACCATATTCCACCCTTCCACTACGTGATCATGGAAGGCCGGCACATTCATCACCTGGTATTCGGGATCCTGATCCTGCTGCTGGTGGGCTATGGCTGGCTGTGCGAGTTCGGCAACGGCAGCGATTCTTCATCGGTGTTGGCCAGCACCCTGATGTCGCTTCTGTATGGAATGGGCGCGGCCCTGACTCTTGATGAATTCGCCTTGTGGCTGAACTTGAGAGATGTTTATTTCGTTCGGGAAGGACGCTCGAGTTTCGACGCGATCATCCTGTTCGGATCGCTGCTGGCGATCAGCACCTGGGGCGCGCCGCTGTTCTCGGATTCGGCCAGGGGGGAAACTCGGGCGGATGCTGGAGCTCCTTCCGATTTGCAAGGGCATTAACCACAGAGGACACGAAGGTACACTGAGGAAAACCAAGCGACAGACCTTCGCGCAACCTAGTGGCCGTTGTGGTTCGGGATTTACTGCCGCAGCATCAGCGTCCTCAGGACTGCCTGCTGTTTGGCGATGAGCGCCTGCACTCCCTGGCTTGCCAGGTCGATCATCTTGCCCAGCTGCTCCTCGTCGAACACGTGATTTTCCGCCGTGGCCTGCACCTCGACCAGCTTGCGGCCAGCGGTCATGACAAAGTTCATGTCCACGTCGGCGCGGGAGTCTTCCTCGTAGCAGAGGTCGAGCAGGATCTCGCCGTCCACAACCCCGACGCTCACGGCGGCCAGATAGTCGCGAAAAGGAACCGAGGTCAGGGTGCCGGCTTCGACCAGTTTTTCGAGGGCCAGCCCGAGCGCCACGAAAGCGCCGGTGACCGACGCGGTGCGGGTGCCGCCGTCCGCCTGGATGACGTCGCAGTCAATCCAGACCGTGCGCTCGCCCATCCGTTCCAGGTCCGTGACCGCGCGCAGCGAACGCCCGATCAGGCGCTGGATTTCATGGGTACGTCCGCTGGGACGCCCTTTGCTGACTTCGCGCGGCGTGCGGGTCAGCGTGGCGCGAGGCAGCATGCTGTACTCGCAGGAAATCCAGCCTTTGCCGCGGTTGCGCATGAACTGCGGCACTGTCTCTTCGACCGAAGCGGTGCAGATCACGCGAGTATTGCCGAGCTCGATGAGGACGGACCCTTCGGCGGTGTTGATGAAATTGGGGATGATATTGACCGGCCGCATCTGGTCAGGGGAGCGATTATCGGAACGATAGAACATGGGAGGATTTTAGCAGCTGAGGGACGCTGCACTTGGCACTTGGCTTGGCAATTGGCAATTAGCAATTGGCCGTCGCGATTGGAAATTATCAGGTTCGAAATTATCAGTTGTCAGTTTGGAGTTCTTGGTTCTCAGTTGTAAAGGCCGGATTTGGCTTACTGGAGGCTTGCCACCATCTGATTTACCGCCGGCACGTCGTAGACGGCGGACAGGTCGGCGTGACCTGCGAGGGTCTCGCGTTCTTTGCCGCCCACCAGAATCTTCACGCGATTGATGCCGGGAATGCCGGTCGCCAGAGTTTGCACCAGCGAGGCGACCGTGAGTTCTTCGACCAGGACTCCGGAACGGTGAGCGTCAGCGAAGGCGTCGTTGATGTCGATCACCGCCAGCCCGGGATCGACCAGGTAGACGTCGCGCACTTCGGCGCCCGGCGGCAAAGGATGGGAAGAAGATTTATCCAGATACAGCGCCAGCAGGGCCCGCAGCAGCTCCTGCGCCCGTTCCTGGCGTCCTGCCGGCAGTGGAATGCTGGCCGATTGGGCGCGCAGCACCCCGGGACCATCGTAGGCGACGTAAAGCGTTACCTGTTCAGTTGGCCCCTGCACCGGGGCCGCAACCGGATGGGCGTATTCGGCGGCGAGCTCGGGCTGGGCGACTCGGCCGCTCATTCGCCAGGTGTAGAGGCCCATGGCCAGCGCCACCGCCAGCATCACGGCAACGCCGATGATGAGATGGCGCGGGATCATCGCGACGCTCCCAGCTGATCATGCACGGCATTGATTCCCGCCGTGATCGACTCGGCCACCGCCTGCTGATAGGCAGGAGAATTCAAGTCGGCAAAGTTGCCGGCCGGGGGAGCGACCTCGATCGCCACCGCGGCGGCGGTGATGTTGTTTAAAGGACGCAGCGGCGCGAGCAGCGACCTGACCGCAATCTGCTTTTTCCCCAGTTCGGCGGCCAGGCTGGTTTCCGCCGCCTGGCTTTGGGCGCGAAATCCTGACTGCGCGGTGTTCCAGTCGAGAAATGGCCCCCGGCCCTCGGCTCCTGCGGGAAGCAAAGCGGTGTAGAGCCGCACTCCACTGCCCTGTGAGGCTGCATGCAGGCAAATGTAGATGGCGGGATGCGCCGCGTTGGTCATATTGGCGCGCTGGTCAAGGCTCATGGTGGTGTCGGATTCACGCAGCAGGAGGGTTGCCAGGCCGCGCGCCTGGAGCTGCTGCCGCAGGCGCAGCGCGAAGGCGAGGGTCACGTCCTTTTCCGCCAATTGGTCGCTGAGCGCGGCGCCGCGTTCGTCGCCTCCGTGGCTGGCATCCACCACCACAAAATATTGGACTGCGCTGGGAGCGGCCGCCGGCGGCGCTCCTGAAGGAGCCGGCGGAGCTGGACTGACGGCCGCCGGAGCTGCCGGCTGGGCAGCGGGGGCCTGAGCGTGCGGCGCGGCCTGTGGCGCCGGCGTTATGGTGATGGTGCGGCCCTCGTGGCTGAAGCTGGCGAATAGCGGGACCGGCCCATTCACCGCAATTTCCGCCGCCCCGTTGTTCTCCTGAAACGTGGCCGAAGGGATGGCCGGGCTGTTAAAAGTCAGGGTCTGCGATCCGGGAGGAACCAGCGGCTCGCGGGTAAACACCATGCGCAGCTTCCCCGGTTCGGTGGCGATCATCGGATTCACCGGGGAGGTAAAGTTCATCACCAGGGTGGGCGGATTTGTCTGGTTCACTTGCGCGGTAAAGTGGACCGCGGCGTTGCCGATGAACAAGCGCCGCGCCGCTTCGTGGAAATTTACCGGGACGCGGAGAAAACGCTGCAGGAGCGAGGGCAATGAACTCAGCGGGACCAGGCCGCGCCCGTTTTCGAGCAGGAAGGCGGCGGGAAGATCGACGCTTTTTCCGCGCACCCGCGCCCGGGTTTCCCCGGGAGTGAATTCGCTGTCGGCGCCGTCGAAATTCAGTCTCCAGACTCGGCCATCGCTCCGGGCGTTAACCGGTCCGAGGGGCTGAAGGACCTCCAGCAGGCCGATGTAGTCGAGGCCGTTCTTTTCGCGAACGGTAAGCGAGTAACTGGTGGCGCCGGAGTAAACCGACAAACGCTTCTCGTCGGCGAAACCGGAAACCGCCAGGACCAGCGCGAACAGGACCGCAAGGCAAGCAAGCACGGCGGGAGCAGCGCGCTTCGCGAGTCGACTACTCCAGGGCATAAATGGTCAGGCCGGTAAGCAGCTTGGGATAGAAATCGGTGGACTTCTGCGGCATGACCTCGCCGCCCAAGGCGATGTCCCGCACCTGCGACATGCGGGCGGGATTCATCAGAAACGCCACGTTGGCAGCGCCGCTCCGCACCTGCGCCATGGCCTCGCCGAGGTCGCGAATGTAACGGACGTTCTTCTGCTCGCGGACGGCTTCTTCCGAAATCCCCAGCACACGTTCGAGCAGGCACTTGTGCAATTGCACCACGTCGAGGGCCTGCTGGCGCAGCGACCATCCCGCGAAGACCTCGGGCGCAACCAGCTTGGCGCGGTCGAGAAGAAAAACCCGGTCGGCGGTGACCGCCAGCAAGGTGGTGCCCATGCGTCCTGCTTCGCGAAGGATAACTTTGGCGCGGGCGGCGTCCACCGACGGATCCACCTCGTCCACGCTGAAATAGGGGCAGGCCCCCTCCCGAAAAGCATCCGCGGAAAACGATGGCAGGCCGTGCACCACACGGTGAGTGGGCAGGATGACCAGGCCGGGACTGTCCATATTGACCAGGGTCATCATGACCAATTCGTAAGGAGGCAGAGCCGCATCAGGAGAGGGGGTCGGATTTCCGGCGGCGGCGCGGCGCTCATTGCGATAATTCAAGGCAGTTTCGTAGCGATGATGGCCGTCGGCGATCACCAGTTTCTTGTCCCGCATCTTGCTGCAGACCAGATTCACGAGGGCCGGATCGGAAATCTTCCACACTTTGTGGGACACTCCGTATTCGTCTTTTGTTTCGAGATCGGGGGTTTGGAGATCGGGGTTGCAGGCCGGGGCGAGCAGGGTGTCGATCTCGGAGGCGGGATCGCTGTACAGCATGAAAAGCTGCCCAAAGTGGGCCCGCGTGGCCCGTAATAGTTCCAGGCGATCGGCTTTGGGCTTGGCCAGGGTCTGCTCGTGGCGGAAGATGACGCCGGACGAGTAGTCCTCGATGCGGCCCAGGGCAATGATGCCGCGACGCTCCAGTTCAGCGGTCCCGCCAGGCACGGTAAAGCGCTGCACATAAAGGTAGAGCGAGGGTTGGGGGTCCTGCAGAAATATGCCTTGCCGGCGCCAGTCCTGGAAAGAACGAGCGGCACGGGAGTAGCGGTTTTCCCCGGCGTGGTCACCGGCGTGCTCTTTGCCCAGGATGACGCGCACCAGGTTATGCGGGCTGGCGGCGTAGTATCCATCCTGCATTTCGGGGGTGATCTTGTCGTAAGGCTGGGTGACGACCTGGGGAATCGAGACCCGGGCGGGGTCATAACGAAGGGCGCGAAAGGGTTCAATGTGGGCCATGATTGAGGAGTTGAGTATGAAATTGTACAAGAGCTTTCTTCTCCACGCGCGCCGGCGCCCTGGGGAGGGATGAATGAAGCGGAAAAAAGAGGCATGGCTGGCATCGCAGGATAGGCAAACCTTTGCGGGTTTGCGCCATCGCAATAGATCATGACAAAACGTTACAGAACCGTGACAAACCGAATTAAAGCTATGGTACTATCAGCCTCAATGAGGTAATTATGGCCCGCCTTCATGGGCGCGGGTCATCCCGCCCATCGACCCAAGCCCGGTGCTCCCGCTTGGCCCTACCCCGGACCCTGAGAACCCTTATGGTGCCCAAAGAGCAGGCTCGGTGCGTTTCTATATTTCTCTTTCTGATCGTGGTCTTCATCGCGCCGGCTGTGGTGGCGCAAAGCCCGGTGGACGATGTGCATGTCAGCCCTCGAGTGCAGCCGCCTCCGCCGGCGGAAAAACAGATCATCGATCCCGCTCTCAGGACCCATACCAAGCCGCTCAAAGTGGACGTAGACCTGGTGCTGGTCCCGGTGACGATTACCGACCCGATGAATCGCCTGGTCACGGGACTGGACAAGGAAAATTTCGCCCTCTACGAGGGCAAGGACGTGCAGGACATCCGGCATTTATCTAGCGAGGATGCCCCGGTGTCATTGGGCGTGATCTTCGACATGAGCGGCAGCATGAGCACCAAGATCGAACGCGCCCGGGAGGCGGTGATCGAGTTCTTCAAAGCGGCCAATCCGCAGGATGAATTTTTCATGATCACTTTCGCCGACAAGCCGGAGGAGATTTCGGATTTCACGCAGTCGATCGAGGACATCCAGGGAAAACTGGTGTACACGGTTCCCAAGGGCCGGACCGCTCTGCTCGACGCGATCTATCTCGGCGTGAGCAAAATGCGGCAGGCCAAATATCC
>DASQHA010000342.1:0-23760 GCA_035632335.1 Terriglobales bacterium | reverse complement strand
CCAAACTCACTGGGACTTATCAGAGCCAGGGCGAGTCCACGGTCTTGAACATGAAACTCAATGCCGACAGCATGCCGGTCGACGATCTCCAAACCATGCTGCCCGCGCTCGGCATCGTTCTGCCCTCGGGATCGAAGCTGGAGGGCGGGACGCTTTCGGTCAACGTGGGAATCACCGGGCCGGTCGACAAGTTGGTGATCGTCGGGCCGATTCGCTTGTCGCAAACCAAGCTGGCGGGCTTCAACCTTGCCTCTAAGATGTCTTCCATCTCGGCCTTGACCGGAATGCAGGGCGGATCCGATACATCCATCCAGAACCTGAGTACGGATGCGCGGGTCGCCCCCGAGGGCGTGCGCACGCAGAACATTAACCTGACGGTTCCGGCGTTGGGCACGGTCACCGGGGATGGAACCATCAGTCCGGCGGGCGCGCTTGATTACAAAATGAGAGCCAGCGTTTCCGGCGGTGCGGTGGGCGGGCTTACGCAACTGGCGGGCATGGGCGGCAAGGGCGGCGGCATTCCCTTCTTCATCCAGGGCACGACTTCAGATCCACATTTCGTGCCGGATGTGAAAGGCATGGTAGGAAGCCAGCTGCAAGGCGGCCTGGGCGGTGCGCTGGGCGGATTGACCGGGGGGAAAAATTCTCCCGCAGGCTCTGCCGCGGACGCCCTGGGCGGCCTGTTCGGAAAAAAGAAAAAGCAGTAGAAGAGCAGACCTCAGACGTCGGACCTCGGGCTTAATGCCGGCGCGAGCGTTCCAGAACGTCCTTGGTCGTTGGCCGTAGGTCGTTGGTTGAGATCAACCCCTGTGGCTAGAGGCCAACGACCAAGGGCAAAGGACCAACGACGTTCTTCTTTAAGGAGCAAGCGATGGCCGAGAAGATGCCTCAGAGTTTCGCTAATCACACCCGCCTTGATCCGCCGTTCCACTTCTTCGTTCTGCCGGTTTTCGCCATTACCGTGATCATCACGATCGTACATTTGGTTATGCATCCCAGTCTGCACGCGGCGTGGCTGGTTGTGTTCTCGATCGCCGCCGCGACCGCAGTAGTCAAGATTCGCACTTACGCCCTCAAGGTGCAGGACCGGGTCATCCGGCTGGAGGAGCGGCTGCGCCTGGCGATTCTGCTGGACAAGCCCCTGCGCGCCCGCATTGTCGAGCTCACGGAATCGCAGTTGGTGGGCCTGCGCTTCGCGTCCGACGCGGAACTTCCTGCCCTGACGGCGAGGGCCTTGGCGGAAAACTTGTCCCGAGCCGACATCAAGAAAGCCATCACCCAGTGGAGGCCGGACTACTGGAGAGTCTGACGAAAGCGATCAATTTCGCCGCTATCGCCGGGATGCCTCAATCTCGTCGACGATGCGGTTCAAGTGATATACCTTGCGCAACCCCTCCAGCAACGCGCGGCTGTCCACTGCCACCGAACGATTCTTGGCGGCATCGAAGCCGAAATTGCCGCCCAGCGAGAAGATGTTCCCGTCAAAGATCAAGCCTACAATTTCTGCATTCCTGTCGATGAGTGGGCTGCCCGAGTTGCCGCCGATGATGTCGTTGGTGGTCGAGAGATTCATGGGCAGCAGAAGATTCAACGAGGGCTTGGCAGAAATCCAACTTTGGGGCAGTGCATACGGCGGCGCTCCGGTAGCCCGTTCAAAAAGGCCACCGATGGCGGTGTAGGGTTCGACCACCCGCCCTTGCGCATCGGTGAAGCCCTTCACCGTGCCGTAACTCAAGCGCAGGGTGAAAGTGGCGTCGGGATCGATGCTGGTACCGTAAACCGCGAACCGCGCTTTCGCGATCCGCTCGGCCGCGGCTCGGGTGGGAGCATCGATCCGGGCCTCGTAGTCCTTGCGTACCGCCCGCAGGTCGGGATCGATGGACACGGCAAACTGGATCATCGGATCGGTGGACGCGGTGATCGCTGCCTGTCCGCCGTTATAAAGTCCCTCGCGAACCTTGGGGTCGTCAAGCCCAGTTCCGCTGACCAGCCGGTGCGCCAGCTGTTCTGGAGACTCCTTGCCCAGCATCTTCCTGACCAAGGGATCGTCGGTGCCGAGATCGCGCCGTACGAACGTGAACAGGAACGCCAGGTCAAGCTCTTCCAGGTCCTTATAAATCGGGATCGGCGAGGATATCTGTTGCTGCACACCGACCAGCGCCTGATCATTGTACTCGGGCAGGCGGTCACCATTGGGTTTGGCACGCTCGGCCGATGCCCGCACTAAGCGGATGGCGTGACCCAGCAGTCCGGAATTGGTAAAGAAGTTACTGGTTGCCCCGCGCCGGATGTAAAGCTCGGATCGCAACCGCTGGATTTGCTCGAGGTCGTCCCAAGCCGATTTGTCCGGCGCCAGTTTTGGATCGGAGGCGACCTTCTGCCGAAGGGCTTGCTCTTCCTTCATCTTGATACCGAAAAATTCTGGATCGACCAACGCTCCCTGTTCTCCCCAGAACGCCTTGTAGGCGTTCGCAACAAACAACAGGTCTTCGTCGGCCTCGCGCGCCTGCTCTGGTCCCTCACTGACGAACCGCTCTAACTGTCCGCGATATTCCGCGAGCCTGGGCAACACGAGGGGATAGTACTTGTCGCGCTCAAATGCTAATTGCGAGACCGTGAGTTCGCGGCTCGTCCCGCCAGGGTTGCCGGACACGAATACCAGGTCACCATCTTTCGATCCGTGGCTGCTCCACTTGAAGTAATCCGGGGCGACGGCGGGGCGGCCCCCTTCGTAGGCGCGCAAGATGCCGATGTCGAAGTCGTACCGCGGGAAATTAAAGTTGTCGGGATCGCCGCCGAACTGCGCCACCTGAAACTCCGGCGCGAACACCAGGCGCACGTCGTTGTAGCGCTTGTAGCGGTAGAGATCGTAAATCCCGCCGTGGTAAAGCGAAACCACGTCGCAACGCACGCTGGGATCGGAGCCGCAACTCTGCTGGAGTTCGGCCTCCTTGGCGTGCAGCGCGGCGTTGGCGGCATCTCCCGTCTTGCCCGCCATGGCTTGTTTCACTTCGGAAGTCACGTCGCGGATCTGGGTCAGTTGATCGAGTTCGAAGGTGTCACACTTCCGTTCTTCGGCGGCGGTCTGGGCCGAGAATCCGGTTTCGACCAGGTTCTGCTGGGGCGTCGACAACGCCTGCACGCAGTCGACCACGCAGTGGTGGTTGGTCATGACCAGACCCTGGGGCGAGATGAACGAAGCGGAACATCCTCCCGCAATTCGCAGCGACGAGGCGCGGACGTGATCCAGCCATGCCTGCGAAGGCAGGAATCCGTACTTGGCTGCCACTGTCTTCGCGGGAAAATTGTCGAAGGTCCACATGCCTTCGTCAGCCCGCATTACCAGCGGCAAAACCAGGCAAACCAGCAGGAAAATAGCAAGCAACCCAGCTCGCATGGAGTGGCGTTTCGCGTTCATAAGGCCCTCATGATGGATGGCTTCGATTTCGGGCAGGTTAGGCTGCCTACTTCCCGGTTTCGTGCAGCTGCTGGGCCAGGTAGTTCTGCAGTCCCATCTCGGCGATCGCGTGCAGTTGCCCTTCCAGCCAATCGATGTGCGCTTCTTCGTCGGTGAGAATGGTGTTCAGAAGGACGCGCGAACCGTTGTCCCCGGCCTTCACGCAGGCTTCGATGCCGGTGTTCAGGCGCTTTACGGCTTCGTACTCGACCTGAAGATCAAACTCCAGTTGCTGCTTGACGTTCTGTCCGATATTGATCTTGAAATAGTCGCTCATGTTCGGACTGCCGTCGAGATAGAGAATGTGCTCGATCAGCTTCTCCGCGTGCTGCATCTCTTCGATGGATTCGGCCCGGGTATGCTTGGCCAGCTTCTCGTAACCCCAGTTTTCGCACATTTCGGCATGCAGGAAATATTGGTTGATGGCGGTCAGCTCCGCCTTGAGAACTTCGCTCAGAACGGCAATGACTTTCGGGTCACCTTTCACGTTGGCCTCGCAGGACGGCAATGGGAAATGAGCAGGGAAAACTATAGCACTGGAGTGGTATGTGTGGGGCGGGCGCCCTCGCCCGCCGACTTTAAAGTAGATTTTGATTTCGGTGCGAAGGGACGGGCTTAAGGTCAGAAGCAAATCAAAAGCAACAGCGGCGGGTGAGGGCGCCCGCCCCACATTGATTGATCTAGTTAGTCGGCGGCGACGTCCTGGGGAGGAAGGGGATCGATACGGCGGCGGGAGGAGCGGTTGGGAGGCAGGCCGGCGTCGCGGATCTTATACAGCAGCGCGCGGTAACTGATGCTCAGGGCGCGGGCTGCCTGCTTGCGATTCCAGTGGTGGGCCTGCAGAACCTTCAGGATGACCTTACGCTCCAGTTCGCGGGTAGCCTGGCGGGTAATGGTCTTTAGCGCGATCGGGCCATCGAAATTCAGATCGAGGGTGGGAAATTCCTGCTGGTGCGCCACCAGATCGCTGCTGATGACTTCCTCATTGCCCAGAATCACGTAGCGCTTGATCAGGTTTTCCAGTTCGCGAATGTTGCCCGGCCAGTGATGTTTCTGCAGCGCCGACATTAAATCTCCCGAAAGAGAGCGGGCGCGGCAGTTGTATTTGCGGTTGTAGTACTCCAGGAAATAAGCGACCAGGTCCGGAATATCGCCTTTGCGCTCGCGCAAGGGCGGCATCTGTAGATTGACAACGTTGATGCGATAGAACAGGTCCTGACGGAAGGTGCCGCTTTCGATTTCCGCTTCGAGCACCCGGTTGGTGGCGCAGACGACGCGCACTTCGACTTTCTTGTCCTCCTGGGCGCCGATCCGGCAGAACTGGCCGTCTTGCAGCAACTGCAGCAGCTTGGACTGCAGACCAAGATCGAGTTCAGAGATTTCGTCGAGAAACAGCGTCCCGCGGTGGGCCAGTTCCACGCGCCCCGGTTTCGATCCGTAGGCGCCGGTGAAAGCCCCTTTTTCATATCCGAAAAGTTCGCTTTCGAGCAGCGTGCCCGGAATCGCCGGGCAATTGACTTTGACAAACGGACCGCTCCGCCAGGGAGACAATCCGTGGATCATGCGGGCGATGATGTCTTTGCCGGTGCCGCTCTCGCCTTGGATCAAGACGGGAACGTTGGCGCTCGCAACTTTGTCCATGCGGTCGCGCAGCGACTGCATGACCTCAGAGTGACCGAAAATGACCCCCTCGGGCGGAAACTCCCCAAGTGAGGTAGCCAGCGAAGTGACGGAAGGAATAGTTGTCATGAGTAATTAGTGGCCCATGGCCCGTTCGTACGGGGCTTGGATGTGCACCCCGAGAGCCAAACTCGGCAATCGCGTGCGGGCAGCCCCCAAGTCTTAACTAACCTCATTACATTTAATGATTTGCAGGGAATCCGAGCGGGCAGATCATCATCCATTAAGGGCGAGGGGTAAGGCTTAAAACGTAGCGGACCTATGGGAAAATGTTTTCACAGCGCGGAAGTGGCTTTCCTTGGATGGGAGGCGGGCGGGTTTACCAGCGGGCGGGAGAACTTGAGGCCCACCAGATGGTAGCCGTCGGCATGGGTCACCCGCATGGTCCGCGCCCGCAGGTTGCGGGCTGCCTTGGGCAAAGAATTGGTGACGGCCAGGGGCGCGCTCGGTATCTCCAGCAAAACCTGCGTGGAGAGCGGCAAAGAGCGGCGCACGGCAACCAGGCCGCCGCCGGCGGAGACATTGAGCGCCGTGGCAAACTCCAGAATCTCCTTACCCTTTTCGTCGCGACTGCGCACGAATACCGGTATGGCGATGGGAAGACGGGGCCACTTACGACGCTCTGCTTCGGGTTTCGAACGCTTCAAACCAACCCCTTTTGGACACGAGATAACCTTCTCCTCGCACCTCATGGGCCAAACCAGCCAGACCGGGCTTGTCGATGTGGGCAAGAAACCCGGTGTATTCGGGGTGATTTCTCTATAAGTCCGCCATTAAGGCCCTATCAGACCCTGATTATATTCTCTTTATCTTCGCCCGCTAAAAGACCTTTATCCGCTGGCAATGAAGCGTTTAGGAGTGCAAGGTTTTGCTCATCCACTACCATGGAGTTGCATTTTTCGTTGACAGCGCAGGGACGCTATCATACGATTCGGTAGCACCCAAAATAATAAGCTTGGCTATTTTTGTCTCCCTCCCCTTTGCAGGCCAAATGAGTGGGTTTTCCACATATGGGAGTGGCGCCAGAAAACGCGTTTGTGTCTCGGGGGACGGAGCCCGCGGCCACCGGCACAGCGTCCGTCCCGGCCCCGCGACCTGCCGGAGATCCCCTCACTTACGACGATTTGCTCAGTGAGTACAACCAGCTGCGGGAGCGTTCGGGACGCACCACCAACGCCCTGGCGTCAGCCGCCCACGACCTTAAGACACCGCTCTCAATTCTGAACGGCTATATCGAACTCCTGCAGAATGAGAAGTTAGGCCCGCTCAACCAGCGGCAGCGGGAGATCCTTGGCGATATGCGCGCCAGCGGGCAGCGCCTGCAAAGCTTTATCCAGGATTTCCTTAGCTATAGCGCTCTCGAAACCGGCGAGATGAAGATGCGGTACGAGACCGGCAACCTGAATCCCTGCCTGTCCGAGGTCTGCCGCTTGTGGTCGCACCGTTTTCAGGAGAGAGGCCTGGCGCTCTACTTTCTGGCCAACGATAAACTGCCTGAACTGGCTTTCGATTCGGCCAAACTGCAGCGGGTGATCTCGAATCTGCTGGAGAACGCCTCCAAGTTCACGCCCGCGGGGGGGACGGTCTGGCTGCACGCCGAGCCCTACATGTGGGAGCGCCGCAATCCCAATAACTCGACGATTCCGCGCGAACGGCGGCAGCAGAACAATCCTCTGCCCAATTCGGTCAAGGTCAGCGTTTCCGACACCGGACCGGGAATTCCGGCGGAGTACCACATCGAAGTTTTCGACGATTTCTTCCGCTTGCCGCAGAACGAAGAGCAAACTGAAGGCATGGGTCTGGGTCTGGCGATCGCCCGCCGGCTGGTGAGCGCCATGGGCGGAAAGATATGGGTGGAGAGCGAACTGGGGGCGGGCGCGAAATTCTCCTTTATTGTCCCGCTTAAACCGGTTGCCACCGCACCCAGCAAAGGAAAGAACAAATGACCGAAGCGGTCAACATCTTACTGGTTGACGACGAACCCGGAATGCTGCGCTACATCCGCACGCTGCTGGAGGTGGATGACTACAGTGTGCAGACCGCATCCACCGGCGAGGAGGCCCTGCAGCAGGTGGAGAAGGGCTTGCGCCCCGACCTGGTTTTGCTCGACCTGCTGATGCCGGGAATTGACGGCTTGCAGACCCTGGAGCAGTTACGCGGGCTGGTGCCGGGACTGAAAGTAGTCATGCTCTCCTGCGTCAGCGATACTCGCAAAGTCGTGCAGGCGATCCGGCTGGGCGCGCAGGACTATTTGACCAAGCCTTTTCAGAAAGCCGAGCTGACCACGGTCATTGATCAATGCCTGGGGAAAAACCAGGCGAACTTGCCGGGCGAGGTAGAGGAACTGTACGACGACGTGTTCTTCGTGGCCGCCAGCCCGGCCATGCGCAAGATCCGCTCCCAGGCCGCGCTGGTAGCCAACGTGGATATTCCCGTCCTTATGCTGGGCGAAAGCGGCACCGGCAAGGAAGTGGTGGCGCGGCTGATTCACAAACTGTCGCCGCGCGCCCACCGCACCTTCCTCAAGGTAAATTGCGCCGCTGTTCCCGGCGACCTGCTGGAAAGCGAGTTGTTCGGTCACGAGGCCGGCGCGTTCACCGGCGCCACCCACGCCAAGCCGGGCAAGTTCGAGCTCTGCAACAAGGGCACGATCCTGCTCGATGAGATTGGCGAGATGCCGGCCCTGTTGCAAGCCAAGCTGCTGCACGTCCTGCAGGACCAGACGTTCTCGCGGCTGGGCAGCCGGTCAGTGATCAAGGTGGACGTCCGCATCCTGGCAGCGACCAATATCAATATCCCGGAAGCCCTGGCCAGCAAGCGTCTGCGCGAAGATCTTTATTACCGCCTGAATGCTTTCACCATGCAGTTGCCGCCGCTGCGGGAACGCAAGGAAGAAATCCCCATTCTGCTGAAGCATTTCATGGCCCGCATGGCGGAGCAGTACGCCCGTCCGCCGCTGCCGCTTTCGCCCAACATGCTGCAGGCGTGCCAGGATTATTCCTGGCCGGGTAATCTGCGCGAACTCAATAACTTCATCAAGCGTTACCTGGTGCTGGGCGATGAGAAGCTGGCGATCCAGGAACTGCAGCCGCGCGACGATGGCCACGGGGTGAAGCCCGAAGCGGCGCACACTGCCGCCGAACCCGGCGGCGGACTGAAGTCGGTAGCGCGCAGCGCCAAGGACGAAGCCGAGGCGGAAGCCATCCGCGTGGCTCTCGACCAGACCAACTGGAACCGCAAGCAGGCGGCCGCGCTGCTCCAGATCAGCTACAAAGCCCTGCTGTATAAAATTCGCCAGTACGGCATCGCCCAGTCGAAAAGCCACAAGCTCACCGCCGGCGCATAGTTCGGCACGGATCGCGCTTCTTCAGGTCAAGCGGGCAAACCTGCGATTGGATTCAGGGAAGTCAACCCCGGTCACGAACCATGCCCCGATGCCACACGCCAGTGCCACGAAAGTCGAAGAAGCGTGGATCGCGGGGCGTAAAGTTGGCGGGCTGTTGCGTACGGTTGTGATGATCGCGCCCACCACCAGCGTCACCACGGAAACCCATTGGTATAGCCGCAGGCGCCAGAACACCGGGGTTTGCGGTTCTCCGCGGTAGGCCTCCTCCACGAATCTGCCCGCGCCGGCGAGTATCAGATAGACTCCGCCGACCATGGCCGCGGGTGCCTGCAGCAGATAAATTCGCGTCACCACCAGGCCCACCAGAACATTCCACAGCAGGGAGTGCAGCGGGGTGGCATGGAGGGGAACGCCGCGCAGGGAAGCGACCCGCCAGACCCGCGAACGAGGATGAGTGTAGCGGATGCCGAGGTTGCCCAGAACCGGGCGTCCGTGACAGCAGCCTTGCACCAGGCAACGCAGTCGTCCAATACCTTGAATCCATGGCGCGGACACTACCAGCACGGCCAGAACCTGCCAGATGCTGGTGCGGGTCAGGCGCGCTGCGACGATTCCCCCGGCCGACGTTCCCAGCATTCCCCCGTAAAAACCAAGAGGCCGCAGCAGCGCCGGAGAGCCTTCGATGACTTGCGCCCACAGCGCCGCTCCCAGGGTCCCTCCCAGAAAAATCGCGACTGGGATCGCACTCTTGCCCGGCCCCAGCAGAGTATCGATGATCCAGATTCCGATGAAGACGCCGGCCGCCGCGTACCCTCCGTGATTGATCACGCGTGCCGGGCCAATACGCCATTCTCTCCAGGAGTTGGCAATTTTTTCTGAAGTATTACGCAGGAAAGTCCAAACTCGATCAGCCCGAATGACCGCCAGACTTACGAGAAAGCCGGCGACGACATCGACCAGGGCGTGCTGTCCGGTCGCCACGCAACTGGCTGACACCAGAACGGCCCAGGTTCGCCACAACCGTTTTTGCCAGGGGCTGCGGGCCAAGGCCTCGGCGGCCAGGAACGCCCAGATGACGTGATAGGAAGGAAATGCCGCGGCGGCGCTGTCCCACGAGCGATCCAGATTCAGCAACTTTCCCAGGAATCCCCCTGCCGGGAAGGGGCGAGACGGTGCAATCAGCGGTACAGCGAGGTAGAGAGGAAAAACGATCGCCATCGAAAGCAATGCCCGACTTGAGAACAGGCGAAGATCGTGTCTCGTCCGTACCAATAGGGGAACCAGCAATATGGTCACGTAAACACTGTCATAGAAAATCCCGCTCCACGGCAGTACCGGCAAGCGGAGTTCAAACGGAAGATAGGCGATCTTCGCATCCGGCGGAACGCCGATGAACACGAAGGCTTCGTAAATCGCGAGCCAGAGCAACAGCACGGTCAGATAACAGCGAATGCGCTCGATCGCGGTCGGCGCAGACTCGTCGTCGACGGGCAGGAGACGTTGTCCGGGACACGCGGCGCCGAACCGTGTCTTCATCTCCGGCAGCTCGTATCCCAGTACGAGCACGGCACTCGCCAGAATCACGGTCGTCGAGACCAACCACAAGCCACTGGCCGAACCCGCGGCGATCGCCGTGCCGATGCACGCCAATGAAAAGCCGAGATAGATGGGATGGGAAAACCAGCGATAGATTCCGCTGGATACATAGCGCGGCGGCGGAAACGCATTCATCGGGAGACCTCCCCCAACAAACCAGAGCGTGGCCATGCCCTGCACCATCAGCAGCGCTCCAAGTCCAGCTATGCCTATTCCCCAGGGTAGGGCATGAATCGCACTCAAATCGACCAGGCCACGGGTTTCTACTGCCCACACGCCCAGCAGAGTTGGCAAGGCGATCACGAAGAGCGCTCCATACAGCAATTTGCCTAAGGCAGGTTTCATGATTTCCACTTGACGATCTCGTGGATCGCCCATCCCGTCACTGCCGTACTCCCGTTGTGCAATACTCCACGGCTGCGCCACTTGCATTCCTCGACTGACAGCAGGCTGCGAGGCATCAGCTTCGCCAGGCGGGAAATTCCGGCAAACACGGTCTGTCCGAGCTGACCGCTACGCAGGACCGTTCCCCGGTCAAGGTCGAGCTTCATTCCGGTTTGTGTGAACCGCATTCCCGATTCCGTCAGTGATTGGACTTCCCGCTCCTCGCCGTTGTGCAGCACGGTTCGCCATGGGCGCGGACCCCGCCAGTCAATCCAGACCAGGGCGTCCTGCTCCGACAGGAATCTCCCCCAATGCAATTCTTCAAGAGGCAATTTCCAGGGAAGTATAGAAAGGGTCAAGCACTCGGCATAGCCCAGACCGACAAGTCGGGTCTTGCCCTGCAGCAGCAGATCAACTCGCGACATAGGTTGATGGCATTGCCAGTTGACCGAGCCGTGTTGGTTGCCAAACACCGTTCGCTCCACCGGCGCCCGGAGGGCACGCCAGCATCCTTCGACAGAGAGTTGAGGCAGTGAGAGCGTCGCGGAGTCGCGGTCGAGCCGCGGGAAGGAGGCCTGCCGCAGCGAGGAAGTACAGTGAACACGATCACCGAGGATAGTAAGCAAGCTGCTGTACTGCATCGACAGCCTGTTCCACCTGAGGTTCGCCACATAGACGACGGCTGCGTCGCCGTTCTCCGCGACGCAGTCCAGATACCACTTCGTAAGAAGAAACGAAGACGCCTTGCTCGCGTTCGTGGATTTGACTGTCACTGAGCGCAGATGGAGCCGGAAAAAGGTAGCCGAATGCTTCGTACGATTCTGCTCTTGACGGATAGTAACTCTACGCTGAAGAAGCAGATGTTCCAAGGCTGGACAGCCGATGCAGAAAAACCCTCAGGCGACCATTCGATCGCGTCACCCCTCGGCCCGGGAGAAGCCCGGGAAGTTACGATGCGCGTAGCGCCCAGGAGTTTGGAGTACTGATCGATTGCGCAGAATCGCTGGGTTGGATCGGGTGCAAGGCGGGTCAATGTGGGGTCGTCGTCGCGGGACTTGAAGTTGAGCGCGCAATGACCTCCCAGGGAAAATCTGGGATGGTTTTCAGTTGAAACCAGAACCTGGAAACCAGAAACCGCTTTACTGCACTACAAGCACGATCTGCTGCGTCCGAGTGGCCGTGCCCGAGGTTGCGGTCACGGTGAGATTGTAGGTGCCGGCCGGAGTTCCCGAGGTCGTCGAGGCGGTGCTGCTGTTGCCGCAGCCAACCTGGAACAGGACTAACGCGAAAAAGCAGCCCAGCAGCAATGCCATCAGCACACGCCGGCGGCGCGACTTCCTTCCGCCAATGCCGGCGCCCAGCAGCGCCAATCCAGAGACCGGGAACAATGCCGCATAAAAAGGCCGGCCGGCGGGGAAAAGACTGGCCGGCGTGGTGACGCGCGCGGTGGTGTTGACCACCAGCTGGCGGCTTTGCGGCCCGCTGCTTAGGTTGCTGAATGAAGTACCGTTGGGAAATGACGTGGTTGCCCCGGTAGGCGCACCCGAGGCGGATAACGCTACCGTATTCGGAATATTCCCGGTCGGCGTGACCGTGACGGTATAGCTCGCGGGCACCCCAGCCGGCACCGTGACGGTAGTCGGCGAAACGCCGATACCGTAATTATTTACGATCGCGACCGCGGGCACGGCCGGCGTCACCACCGTAGGCGTCCCGAAAATTGTGACCTTGCCGCCATCGCTCACCGACCCAGGCTGCTGGGGAGTTGCGGGCAGCGTGGGAGCCAGCACCACGGTCACGGTTGCCATCGCTCCGCCATTCAAAGTTCCGACGGTGCACGTGACCGTGCTGCTCGTCGCCGCCGGACAGTTGGACTGGCCGGGAGAACTATTGGCAGAGACAAAAGTCGCCGTGGACGGCAGGACGTCGGTAAAGATGATTCCGGTGGTCAGGTCCCCGTTGTTGGTGATGGTGTAAGTGAAGGTGGCGTCGTTGCCCACGCCAACCGTGAGCGGAGTAACGGCTTCGGTGACGGCCAGGTTCAGCGTGGGGCCCAGCTTGGTCACAAATATGTCGCTGCCGCCGTTCAGATTATTCTGGATCTGGTTCGCCTTGGGAAAGTTGCCCGAGGCAGTTTCGCCGACGATATAGCTGGTGCCCTGCGCGTCGGCGGCAATGCCCGTCCCGAAATCATTGAGATTTCCGCCCAGGTAGGTGCCATAGTGACCGAGCGAGATGGTGGAACTTGCCGTGGTGTCGATGCGCGAGGCAAAGGCGTCGGTCATCCCGCTGGGGCCCGCCTGCACCGGATTGTTGGGGGTCGGGAAGTTCGGTGAATTGGTCCAGCCGGCGATGCGCGCGCCCTGAAGGCTATCCACGGCGATGCTCAGACCGACGTCGACGCCGGAGCCGCCCAGATACGAGAAGTAAGTGAAAGGCACGGCCGTGGTGGTGCAAGTGGACCCGGTGCACGGAGTTCCGAACTTGCCGACAAACGCGTCGCTGTTAGTGACGCCGGCCGGACAGGGCGAGGGATTCGTGGGATTATCCAGACACCTCTGGAACGGCGTAGTACTGGCAGGGATGGTGAAATCCGTCGAGGTGGTCGAGCCAGTGATATAAGCGCTCAGGCCGGAATCTACCGCGATGCCGAAGCCCACATCATCTCCGGTGCCGCCGAGATAACTGGAGTACAGCAGTTGCGCTCCCGCCGCCGCGGCGGGATTGATCTTGGCCACAAAGGCGTCAGTCGCGGCAACATTGGTGGCGCAATTTGCCGGAGTCGTGGGTGGAGTCGCCGGCGGCGGCGTATCCAGGCAACCCTGGTAAGCGTTGAGGATGGGAAAATCGGTGGCGGCGCTTCCGGTGTGCTGGAAGTTGGTGCCGCCGGTGATATACACATTCGAATTCGCATCCACGGTGATGGCGCCGCCGAGGGTAAATCCGTTGATCGGATTGCCGCCCCCGAAGTAGGTGGAATACGCCAGGCTGGGAAATCCAATCAGGGTCGGGTCAATCTTGCTGACAAAAAACTGGCTGTTGCCCAGCGAAGCCGTCTGAATCGCGCCCAGCGTCGCGGGAAACGAATGGGTTGCGTCGGGCTGGTCCTTGGAAGTGGTGGTGCCGATGACGTAGATCTTGTTTCTGGGGTCGAGCGCCAGCCCGCGCGCCGATTCCGTACCGTCGCCCGAGAGATACGTGGAGTACAGCAGGTTTTCTCCGGTCGGACTCAGGACGCTGACGAAAGCATGCGCGCCGGCGTTGGTGCGCGTGGGCTGGAAAGCCGACGAGGCGCTGGTGGGGAAATTGCTGGAAGTCGTGGTCCCGGCGACCACCACGTTGAAAGCAGTATCCGCTGCCACCCCGGCGGTGGTGTCGGCCCCATCTCCGCCCAGGTAGGTCGAGAATGCGATGGCAGAGCCGGCAGCGTTCAGCTTGGTCACGAAAACGTCCGGCGGC
Organism: Terriglobales bacterium; assembly: GCA_035632335.1. Classification (GTDB taxonomy): domain Bacteria; phylum Acidobacteriota; class Terriglobia; order Terriglobales; family Acidobacteriaceae; genus JAIQFF01. Next base: position 9,838 of record DASQHA010000342.1, on the reverse strand, counting down.
GCGGCCCGCGAGGTCTGAAATGCCGACGGCGGAGTCGCCACTGGCGGGACCACCGGGAAATCTATGGAGGTGGTCGAACCCGCAATGTAAATGTTCGAAGAAGCGTCGAGCGCCACCGCAGGACATCCCGAAGGCGGCGAGGCGACCCCCAAAATGATGGAACAGGCCTCGTCGCCGCTGCCCCCGAAATAGGTCGAATAGGTCAGCACGGGGTCGATTACCAGCGTCCGGCTGCGATCATAGGCCGCTAGTTCGAAGCCCACCCTGGCGTCGGGCCGCAAAACGAAATGCCCGGCCACCGGCCGCTGCTGGCCGCCAAACTCCTGGTAGATGCGCGGCGCATTCAGCTTTACCTGGTCGCCGCCGCTGGCCAGGACCAGGTTGCCCCCGTCATCCAGGCGGGCGCTTTCCTGGCCCTGGAAACGGAAAGCGATCTGGCTGGGATCCGCGCCAGGAGCGACTTCGAAGTCGTACTCCAGCTGTCCCTGGCTACCGTAATACACCAGGTCGACACCGGGATAAACACCGGGATAACGCACGCGCGCAAACTGGGGAACGCCGCGGTGCCACTTCGAGGGGTCATTGCCGATGAGATAGTTGCTTTTGCCGGGAAGTGGACTCGTTCCAGTCGCGGCCGCGGCCGGGTTGGCCCCCGCCAGCTGCATGCGGACGGCGGACGATTTCTTTGCGGTTGAACGCAGCGTCAGAACGGCCTGATCGGAGGTGAGGAAAACTCCGTAACCCGCGCCCCGCGCCAGGAACTTAACCTGCGGATCGGTTTGCCCTTGATTCGGCTCAAAGCTGAGAGGAAGCTGGCCAAAATTCACGCGGACGCCCGCGCGGATTGCAGCGAGATCCGGAGCGGCAATGTCTGCCAGGGACGAGTTTCCGAAAGCCGCCGGACGGGAAACTGCAACCCCGGAGTAGAGAGCCAAACCGCCCAACAGCAGCAGCGATGCGAACGACAGCAGGACAGGGCAATATCCTGTTCCCAACTCCCGGAAATTCAATCTCACTAGCTCCTCCGAAATATCCCGATTCATGGAGAGGAAGAAAAACGGCACACAGGAAGCATCCCGGCGCGCAGCCGCCAAGCGGCATGCCTACTTGTCACCAGAATAAGGGCAAAAATTAAGTAACTACTTAAACATCTGACGGATAGACTGTCAAGCCACGCACCCATCCCGCATCCTGGGATGATCAGATGCCGCCAGCAACGATTTAAGATGCCGATGGAAAACGCAAAACTCGACCTCGAGCGGGAAAACTGCCGCCGAGACGACCGGGAGAGGTCCGTTCGTCTGCAAATTCTTTCACTCAGCCTTTGTGAGGTGCCTCGAGCCTGCGGGCGCAACTCGTTCGGCCTTATGAGCCAAACGCCGGAGTGCTGTAAGTCGGCCGATGGTAATGCGCGTGCAACCACCCTAATTTCGTCCCATGTGTGCTGTTTTTAGGGATCCCTTCCCCAGGCCCTCCCCGCGGCGGATGCGTTAACCGAGTCTGTTCCCCGTGCGTTTTGCACTTGCAAACTATTGCTGAATCAGTAACTCTGGCACCACGCCTTTCCAGCCAGTGGGTGGTGCCCGCCGTTTGGGGTGAAACTTGGGTGGATTTGGGTCCATGCAGCTGCGCAGAGAAAATCCGATGCAACACGCCGCCCCGGAGCGCCGTACCATGCGCCGCTTCGACATGCGGCTGCCGGCGTCGGTCCGGTTGGCCGGAAACGGCCTGCACGACCTGTTGACGGAAACTCAGAATGTCAGCGCTCGCGGCGTCTTTTTCTATCTGGATCGTCCTCTGGCCCAGGGCGCCCGCATTGAAGTGACCATGACGTTTCCGCCCCACGTAACTCTCACCGAACCGGTGCGGGTACGTTTCACCGCACGCGTCGTCCGGGTCGAAAATTCGCACTCGGCTTCAAGCATCGGCGTGGCCGCCATGATCGAAGAGTACGAGTTCCTGCGTTCCAATACCGCCGCCGAGTTCAGCAGCGGAATGCGGTAAGGCAGCAATTAACAATTAGCAATTAGCATTTAGCCAAATCCCATACGACTAAGTGCCAAGTGCCGTTTCCCTCTACCTCTTCCTCAACTCTTCAATCTCTTTCTCTTTGTTCAGGCGCTGATAGCGGCGCACCAGAATCCCCAGATAGGTGATGTGGATAATCCAGGCAGCGGCGTAGGCGGCGTAGAGGAAATTCATCGGGAGCTCCGGGGTTCGAGCAGGGCTTCGAGCGCCTGGGTCTCTTCCACATCCCTCTGCAGAATCTCCAGGCGATAGCGGGACCAGCAGACCAGTGCGGCGAAGCAGAGGAAGGCCAGCCAGTTGATCAGCAGCACCCGCAGCATGCGGGGATCGATCGAGCCGCCTCCGCCAATCACCGGCTGAGGATGCTGGGTGCGGAATATCCATATGGAAAAGTACACCAGGGGGACGTCGAGCGCGCCAAAGATCGCCAGGGCGGCGGCCAGCACCGGGGTCTGCCCGCTGGTGGAAAACCGGCGCAGCATCAGATAGCTGATGTAAATGAGCCAGAGCACCAGGGTCGAAGTCAGGCGCACGTCCCAGGTCCACCAGATGCCCCACACCGGACGCGCCCACAGGGGCCCGGTGACCAGCACCACGGTACAGAACACGACGCCCACTTCGGCCGAGACCACGGCCAGCGCATCCGTCCTCTCCGGGGAAAAGAACTTCTTGATCAGAAAATACAGGCCGACGATGGCCAGCCCGGTGGTGGCAACGGATGAGGGCTCCATACCCTCGGGCAAGGGGCGGATCACAAATGCAGCCACGCAGGCTGCAATTCCGATTGCGATGACCGTCCAGTTCGTCACCTTATCGGCCACCGGGTTGGACCGAACCAGGTACTGGATGGAGCAGACAAAATTGATAAAAAACAGCAGAAATGCAGTCCAGGCCGAGGGCACGTGATAATAGAAAATGCGCTGCACGTTGCCCATGGTCTGCTCCGTAGGAGCAGCCACCAGCGCCTCATAGAGCGCGTAGCTCAGCAGCACCGCAGTCAGCAAGCCGAGAATCGGAAATACCCGTTTCATTTTCATTCCGTCTGTCATTCAGGCTTCATTTCGTGCCAGCTTCATTCGGCGTTCAATATCTTTTCGAACAACAACAGACAAGCGATAGTAAACACCACGTCGTAAGTGCTAAGCAACACAATCCAGAACCGGGGCGAGAGCTCGCCGGTCAAAATCGCCGTGGTGGCGTTCACCATGGCCAGGAGCGCCGGGATGGAGACGGGAAACAACAGCAGGGGCAGCATGATTTCGCGGCTGCGGGTGCGCAGTGAAATGGCGGCGAAGAAGGTGCCATTCACCACCAGCGCCCATGTCCCCAGGGCGGCCACCGGTATCAGCTGCCAGGAGGGGCCGAGCGCCCGCAGCTTGTAGAACATGATGAACAGGGGCGTCATCAGGATTTCCAGCACCGCCACAAAAATGAAGTTGCCCAGCGCCTTGGCCAGGAAAAGCGAATTCGCCGGGGCCGGCGAAACCCTATAGGCGTCGAGCACATGATTGCGCAGTTCGCGCGCCCAGGTCTGGTTGAGCGCCACCACCGCGGCAAAAAGAAACGCCACCCACACCAGCCCGCCGGCAATCTGGCGCGATTCTTCAGCATTGGGATCGAAGGAAAAACTGAAAACCACGACCACCAGCAGGGAGAAAAACAGCATGGAGTTGAGGGCGTCTTTCGATCGCCACTCCAGGCGCAGGTCCTTGGTTAAGGTCGCTCCAGTGACGCCCGAGGGGATGCGCGCCGACGGGCTCATCGCGTCGTCTCCACCGGGCCCAGCTCGCGGGTGCGACGGGTAATTTGCCCGGCTTCCATCCACACGAACTCATCCGCCACGCCGTCCAGTAAATAGGCCTGGTGAGTGACGACGAAAATTGTCTTCCCAGCCGCGCGCATTCGACCGAGCAGCGCAACCATTTCCCGCGCGGAGCTAGCGTCGACGTTGGAAAAAGGCTCGTCCAGCAGCAGCAGTCTGGGATCGTTGAGCAGGGCTCGCGCCAGCGACAACCTCTGGCGCATGCCTTGTGAATACTGCGCCACCGGACGGCTCAGGCCGGGATCGAGGCCGACCGCGGTCATATTCGCCACGCCGCGTGAGTCATCGTTGATCCCGTAGAGGCGGCCAAAATAGCGCAGGTTCTCCAGGCCGCTCATCTCGTCATAGAGCAGCGAGGGATGGGCCATGTAGCCCAGCTCATGGCAGACCGCTCGCAGCTCCGTCGTCCCCAGAATCGAGACCCGGCCGCGAGTGGGTTGCGCCAGTCCGGCCAGCACGCGCAGCAGCGTGGTCTTCCCTGCTCCATTGTCACCGAGGACGGCGTAGAGTTTCCCTGGAGCGAACTCTGCGTTGACGCCGCGCAACGCGGCAAAGCGGCCGAACTGTTTGACTACGTCGGCGAGCAGGATTATGGGAGAAGCATCCGCAGGCATGCGTAATGGAAGATAGCCGAAGGCCGAGGTGAAGTCGAGGGCAAGACCGACCACGTAGGGGGCAGGTGTCTCACCTGCCCGGCGGAGCGAAGCTCCGCAGTGCTGACAGTGAATGTGGGCCATCATGAGGCAAAATCACGTACAGCGATTTTGCTTGGTATCGACCGCTGGAAGGCGAGATGGTCGAAAACCAGTTATCAGTTGATGGTTCTCTGTTCCCAGTTCTGCCGGGATCTAGTTCGACATGGCGGGCGCGGCGTTGGCCGTCTGGCCCGGTTGCTGGGGCGCATACTTGGACGCGCATTTGGCCTGCAGCTGTTTGGCGTGAAAGACGCCGTCGCGGCCAAAGCTGCCATCCGCCAGGGCCTGGGAGTTGTCTTTGAAAGTGTCGGGCGGGGCCTCGGTTCCGTTGTAGACCACGGGCAGAAGCTGATCGTTCTCCACCAGCGCAAATTCCACCCGCGTGCCGGTCCGCTTGATGGAACCGGGCTGGACATTTCCGGCCACCCGCAGATGCTTGCTGTAGGCGCCATCGCCCATGCCGCGCAGCTCTTTGATGGTGACGTAGTAACTCTTGCTCTCCTGCACTCCGGTATACGCGAGGTATCCCATGGAGACCAGGATCAGCGCCACCGCCCCGCCGAATTTTAGGTATTTTCGAGCGTCACTTGCCATAGAAATGCCGCATATGACTGTATTCCGGCTTGCGGCCGAGGTCAAGATGTCCGGATGGCCGATCTATAATGCCGAGAATCCCGATACCCTTACGAGGCCGAATGATGCATCCCTGGCATGACGTGACCCCCGGCGACAAACTGCCGCGCGAGTTTTACAGCATCGTCGAAATCCCCTTCGGATCGAGTGTGAAGTACGAACTCGACAAGGCCAGCGGCATGATCAAGCTGGATCGTGTTCTCTACTCCGCCGTGTACTATCCCGCGAACTACGGATTTATTCCGCAAACGCTGGCCGAAGACGACGATCCCCTCGACGTGCTGGTGCTGTGCCAGGAGGCCGTGGTCCCGCTGACCCTGATCCATGCCCGCACCATCGGGCTGATGACCATGATCGACACTGGGAAAAAAGACCACAAGATCATCGCGGTCGCCACCCAGGACCCGGAATTCAACGCTTACCAGGAGGCCGCGGACATGCCGCCTCACCGCTCGCTCATGTTGCGCCGCTTTTTTCAGGACTACAAACAGCTGGAAGGCAAAGCCGTGGAAGTGGATGAGATCCAGCCGGCTGCGGAAGCCTATCCCATCATCAACGATGCCCTGCATCGCTACAGCGAGCAGCGCCGCAAGGGCTTTAAGGGATTTGGCGGGGCGCACTCATAGTTCAGTTCTTCTGCGCCGCCAGCGCCGCCTGTTCGCGCCGGGCTTCCTGGGCGGGAATGAAATCGGGGTCGGCGTTCTTCCAGAGCAGGAGCAACTGTTCGTAGGTCCGCGCCGCCGCAACCGGATCAGTTTGGGTCTGGGCGCGCGCCGTTCCGAGCAGACAGAGGCCGTAGTCCGAGACCTGCGATGTCCCGTTCGCGCCTTCGCCGAGCGAGAGGGCGCGATAGCGGATGCCGGGCTCAAAGTCGGTAACCGCCTGCTGCGGATTCTTCATCTCTAACGACGCCCGGCCGGCCAAGTGAGGAACCTTCGACACCAGGATGTAGGGAGCAGCCGGAGACAGAAGCCCGGCGACCTGCTCGGGATGATGCTGCAGAAGCGCGACAGCAGCTTTTACTTCGGGCAGGTAGATTTCGTTGACCAGGGTATTGTTGGGCACTTCCGCGGCCAGGCGTTGTATTTCGGCAATTGCCGGGCCGGTCTCGCCGCACAGGGCCAGGGCCAGCGCCGCGTCCGGGACAGTCGCGGCGGAACGATCAAGCGTCAGCCCGTGGTGGGCGGAATCGCGGGCCGCGGAGCAGTTCGAGACCAACGCATCGTGTACTGCTTTGACAGAATAGAGTCCGCCCGCGGCATCGGGCAGATGTTGTTGCTCCGCTCTTTGCGCCGCATGCTCCCAGAGCCGGTCGGCGTCATGCATCCTGCCCATGGAAAAGTAAATGGTCGCCGCGCCCGCTTCGATGCTAAAGCCGTCGGGACGGCCGGCAGCCCACTGCAGATGCTTGTCCCAGTCGGCACGGTTGGACAGAAAATCGTCCGTCATGGCGTTGCTGTGGTAGTTGGTGTCGTCGCTCCCGCCCTGGTCCACCGCTTCTTTCAGGTAGCGCTCGCCTTCCTGCAAACGGTCCATGCCAATCAGCGTACCGGCTGCGTTGTTGGCGGCCACGTTGTTCCACTTGGCAATTTCCCAGGTCTTCTTGAAACCGGCGAGGGCCTGTTCCATGTCCCCCACCAGCCCGTAGGCGTTGGCCAGGTTGTTCCACGCGGCGGCATCCCGCGGATAAGTCGCCACAAAGAGCTTGTAGGACTGCAGGGCCTTGGGCAAATCGAATTGCTGCAGCGCGTATTGCGACTCGATATACATTCGCTCGCGCTCGGTCACGCGCTCGCGCAGGTCATAAGCTTTCTTCAGATACTCCATGGCTTTAGTGAACGCGCCCTGGTTGCCGTAGGCCACACCCAAGCGCGCGTAACCCATGGCGAAACCGGGATCGAGCCGCAGGGCCTCCTGGTAGAACGACGCAGCCTGGGGGAAATCCCGGCCCATGCGGTGCTCGTCTTCGCCCAGCGAAAATGCATGGAAAGCCTGCAGCGAAGTCGTGGTCACGTTGGTGTAGGGCGTGGACAGCTTCTGGATCGAAGCCATCGACTCGCCCAGGCGCGCCCGCATCGCGGTGGCCGCTTTCGAGACCGCCTGCAGGACTGCCGTTTTATCCGGAGCGGTTACCTGCTCCCGCGCGAAGACTTCTCCGGTGGCGCAATTCACGGCGTTGATCGAAATCACATAGGACGGCCCCAGGCTGGCGATGGTGCCCGCCAGGTAGGCCTTCACTCCCAGGCGCTGGCCCAGTTGCTGCGCCAGCTCGGGCGTAATTCTTTGCGCGCCCGACTGGCCCAGATATTGCAGGTTGCTGTGCAGTTCGGCATCGCTCACAAGTTGCAGCAACGGAGACTGCTCGAGCTGAATGGCCAGCGCTTCCTTCAACGTCGAATCGAATACTGCATCGCCGGTTTGATTGGTGAAGTCGGCGAGAATGAGCTGGTCTTTGTCGGTCAGTTGCACAGTCTGATGCTTGCGCCAGTAGAATCCTCCCGCAATCGCAGCCAGCAGGAGAACCACGGCGGCGGGAATCATAAACTTGCGCAATGACGATGAGGGCCGCGGGGGAATGGGCGCTGCCACTGCCGCGACCGCACCTGACGACGCCGACGCAACGGCCCGAGCCGACCCGCTCGTCTTGTGCGCCCCTGCCGATCTGTGCGTCCCCGCCGATGCCTCGGGCGGCGGGGCGGTTTCTACGTACGCCGCCTCCGACGACGAACTCACCGCCGAGCTGCGTCCCGACTCCAGGTCCCGCTTCAGGCGTCGCAACTCTGACTTGATATCCACCGCGTGCTGGTAGCGCAGCTCGCGGTCCTTTTCGAGCGCGCGGTTGATGATGTCTTCGAGCCGGGGCGGCAAGTTCGGGTTCAACCGAACCGGCGCCAAGGGCGCGCGGTTCATGATCGCGTCAAAAATTACTCCGGAAGTTTCTCCGCGAAAAGGCACGGCGCCGGTGGCCATTTCGTAAAGCACGATGCCGAAAGAAAATAAATCCGTGCGCGAATCGAGCGTCTTGCCCCGCACCTGCTCCGGCGACATGTAGGCCACCGTGCCCAGCGCGGATCCCGGGCTGGTGAGGTGCTGCTGCTGGTGGCCTTCGGTCTTGGTCACGTCCGAGGGGTCGAGAGCCCGGTGTCCGTCGTCGGCCACCTTGGCCAGACCGAAGTCGAGAATCTTGGCGGCTCCGCGCGTGGTCACAAAGATGTTCGCCGGCTTGATGTCGCGGTGCACGATGCCCTTGGCGTGCGCGGCGTCGAGAGCTTCGGCCACGTCAATTCCAATCGTCAGCAACTGCTCCATCTCGAGCGGACGATTGCCGATGAGATGCTTCAGCGTCTCGCCCTCCAGGTACTCCATGACAATGTAGGCCTGGTCGCCCTCCTGTCCGATGTCATAGATGGTGCAGATATTGGGATGATTGAGCGCCGATGCCGCCTGGGCCTCGCGCCGGAAGCGGCTGAGAGCTGTGCTGTCGCGGGTGACGTCTTCCGGAAGGAACTTCAGCGCGACAAAACGATGGAGGCGCGTGTCTTCGGCTTTGTACACCACGCCCATCCCGCCACCACCGAGCTTTTCAATCACCCGGTAGTAAGAGATGTTTTGACCGATCATTTCGCCCATGAAGTGGCTGCCCTGCAGCGCCCGAGGCCAGAATTCGGGTGAGCCATCTTAGGGGCGGGGCGGAAACAAAGTCAACGCGGCTCCGGGGGTAATGTACAGCGACAGGCAAAGTGGCCTCAGTTGGTGTCCGAGTTAACATCGCGTACTAGAGAGTTAACGGACCGGACGCGCGGGTGCGGTGCGGGTAAGGGTCAATGAGTGTAAACGCCTGTTAACAACAGTTACGGGCGTAAGCTGCGGAGCATCCATCGGCGGTGTCAAATAGACTCAGCATAAATATGCTTGGCTATATCGGTACTTCAATTGTGGGTCTTGTCGCCGGAGCCATAGCGGGCGCTATTGGCGGCCTCTCACTAGGCTGGTTGCTGGCACTCGGCTACCACCGACATGGACTGTCTGACCCCGGTGATGCACCAGTGTATGTCGCGATGGGCCTGACGCTGGGCGGCGCATGTGTGGGAGCGGTCGCTGGGTTCATCATCGGGATCACCTACAGTGTCCGATCAGCCCGAAGGTCAAAGGCTCTCGATCACTCCGTTAAGCCCTGACATGGAGCGCTGACGTAACATCGCGATTACACTCATTGACCGGCTTTGGGTGTAATCGCCCGTTTCCAACCGCCGTTTCCGGCGCAGGCACATCGCGCGCTAACGCTGGTGTGCAGGCTGGGGGGCCTGCTTCCCCTAATTCAGGACGGCACAATCATGTGGCCGGTTTACCAGACCCGGCAGGCATTCTCCCGCACCATGGCTTGCCCGGCCTTGCAGTTGAAGGCTTTCTGAAACTCGGGCATGTTCTGCACTACTCCGTTCACCCGATACTTCCCGGGCGAATGCGGATCGACGCTGACCAGCATGCGTGAGTACTCGGGACGGCGTTTCTCACACCAGGAGCGGCCGAAGCCCAGGAAAAAACGCTGCTGCGGAGTGAAGCTGCCCACAGTTTGCGCCGCTGGGCCAGCCTGGCCGTCAGCCATCATCTGCTCCAGGGCCATAAGCGAGATGCGTGCGCCGCCGTTGTCGGCTGTGTT
>DASQHA010000341.1:0-21695 GCA_035632335.1 Terriglobales bacterium | reverse complement strand
CCGTGGCGTCGATATAAGTCCCGCCACGCTTGATAGCTAAAAAGTCGATCGCTTCTTTTAAAAGAACCGGGACATGGCCACTCTTGCTTCCACCATGCCCACCCCGCTCGGGGGTGCTTGTTGAACCCTCGTCCACTAGATGCCCAGATCGTCGAGCGTCTTCTCATCCTCGGCTGTGAACGGTTGCTCCTCGATCTCTGTGCGGTACGCTTCCAGGTTGCGAACCACCAGATGGCTGAGATTGCCGGTCACTGCGACTTCCCCTTTGAGCTGCGCCGCTTCCCGCAAAAGCTGCGGGAGCAACAGCCTCCCCTGACCATCCATTTCGACCATCTGCCCGTAGTAGTTCACCCGGTCCAGAAACTTTTTCTTCGTAGGATTGAAGGTGGAGAGCCCGGCCAGCTTCTGCTCGATCCGTTCCCATTCCTCGAAGGGATACACTTGGCCAACCTTGCCATCCAGGCTGGTGATGTAGAATTTCTCGTTGTACTTCTCGTCGATCACCCGCTTGAACTCGGCCGGGACTTTGAGCCGTCCTTTTTCGTCGACGCGAGTTGGGTGATTGCCGCGAAACATGTGTTCTGCCCCTTAGGGCGGGAAATCTTTTGAAAACGAGTGCTGCCACAGCGAGGGAGGTTAAAGCGGCCAACATGCCGGTCAGTTCTGGTTCGTTCGGGCTGTTTTTTGGGGTGTCAGCTGCAAAATCCACTGGCGCCTCTCAAAGTTCCAACGCTGCCCACGACCACTACCGTCTGTGCCACTTTCTACCACATTTGTCCACATCCTACGCCTAAAGCTTTTGTTGTCAATGGGAAAGTTATAGGTCGCTATGGGGAAGGATGACGGATTTTCAAAAGCGCGAGGGGTTGTGGCTAACTGACTTGATGACCACAATAGAGTGGGTTTAGAGACTTGATTCTTCCGCTATTACCTGATTGACGGCAGGGCTCAAAGTCCTTCCGAGTTGTGGAGATTCTGTGGAAATCTAGGCCGCGGCGGACAGCGGAAATCTTGCTACCTGTCATTGTCCACCGTCAGCAAACCCAGCTCTACCAGACGATCTTTGCCCCCACCTGGATATGGCGCGAGCCGCCCGATCCAATCACTGGATTTGAGGCGGCGATGTCAGGTGTGTACTGGGCCAGCCCGAGGGTTGGGCCATCCGACAAATCATGATCGGGATCGGCGAAGTTGGGGTGGTTGAGCAGATTGAAAAACTCGCCCCTCAACTGCAGGCTGAAGCGCTCGCCTAACCTGAAGTCCTTGATGACCGAAAAGTCCAGATTGAGAAAGCCGGGGCCATACACCATATTGCGCCGCATGTTGCCAAAAGCGCCCGGAGCGGGAGGGGTGATGGCCGTTGCCCCTTGAGCGTAGCACCCAAATTCCGCCAACTGATCGACGGCGGCCTGTCCGCCGGCGGCGGCAATACACTGGGTATTGCCAGCGATGACGTGCCCGTTCACGTCAGTCGTGAATGTGCTGGGGTCAATAAACGGAATCGCGGTGTCTTTCGACCAGTGAATATTGGAGGGATCTCCGGTGATGTTCCAATGGTCATTGAATTCGCCGGTGCCGCTGATATCGTCAAAGCTGTCATAGAAGAAAATCGGAGTTCCGCCCTGAGCGGTGAAAATGCCGTTGACATGCCAGCCTTGCAGCATCTGCGCAAATCCCGACTTCGAGGGTAATTCGTAGGTGAGAGCAAAAGTAAAGCGGTTGCGAATGTCGGAATCGGAGTTGGAGCGCTCGGCTGCGGGGTCGTAGCTATTTTGAATGTTGAACTGGCGGTTGTCGCCGGAAGTATCAATCGCGTGGGCCCATGTATATCCGGCAACAAAATACACCCCTTTGGATGTGTTCTGTCGCAAGGTTACCTGCAGGCCGTGATAAATGGAGTCAGCGCCGTTGGCCAGCTGGTAAATGTTGCTTAAGGTCGGAAACTGGGCAACGAACGGCCTGCCGGACTGCTCATCTCCTGCGGAGTCATTGGCGTAGATATTCTGATTGATGTCGCGAATGTTGTAGAGCCGGGTGCCCTTATTCCCAACGTAGGCGATGGTCAGGGCCGCGTTCTTCCACATCGCCTGCTGCACGTTCGCGTTCCAGTTCATGACGTAGGGGGTCGAGAGATTCCTGGCCAGTCCGAACACCGGGCACGGCAAATCAGAAGTACACGAGAGACTGCCCAGCGAAAGATCGCCGAACACCGGCGCTCCGCTTTTCCAGTTCGCGCTCATCACGCTGGGATCTGGTTCCAGGGTCGCAGCCACGATCGTGCCTCCGCCCGGCCCGACCGGTGCGCCTGCCACGCCAGTGGGATTCAGCGATATGCCGTTGGCGTTGGTATTGTTCTGTCCGATAAACACCGAGATGTGCGGGATCTCGTAAATCACGCCGCCGCCCACGCGAAACACGGTGTTTCCATTGCCGCGTGGGTCCCAGGCCAATCCCAGGCGGGGAGCAAAGTTGTTGTAATCGGTATGGTAAGGCTGATCGATCCCGCGCCCCACCTGCACCAGCCCGACCGCAGGATCGAAATTAGCCAGCAGGTCGTGTTGTTCGTGAATCGGCAGGCTGACGTCGTAACGTACTCCGGCGTCGACTGTGAGTCTTGGAGTTACCCGCCAGTTATCCTGAATGAAGGCTCCAAAAGATTTCTGGTCCACAATGCGCCGGCTGTTTCCCACAAACACAAAGTTGCCGCCCCGGCTCCGCACGTCGCCGGTGGTAAAGCTCTCCAGATCACTGAAGCGGATTTCGCCGGAACCGAAGGTATTTCTTAAGTTGTCGGTGCCGCCGGTGCGGAATTCTCCGCCGAATTTCAGACTGTGCCTGCCGATCACATAGGTCGCGCTGTCGGTGAACTGCAAGGTGTAGTTGGGAGTGGTATACAACGGCCAGGATTGATTTCCACCCAGGGTGTGCTGCACAAATCCCGAAATGCGAATCTCCGGCATGCCGAAATTCGTCGGATCCGTAACTCCGGTGTTCAATCCGTAGGTAGTTGGATCGGTATTGTGATCGGCTTGCACCACCTGTTGCCAGAAGCGGTTGTAGCCCACCCGGAACTGGTTGGTGAGCCGCGCCGTAGGCGTCCAGATCCATCCCCCGCCCACTACCTGTGCTCTGGTCTGCGCCTGGGACAGAAACAGGGGGTTCACCACGGTGCTGTCTTCTTCGGTTTGCAGGCTGTCCCCGATGAAATAGGTGGCAATCAGACTGCTTTTCTCGGACAAGTGGTAGTCCAGCTTCACGATCCCGTTGTCCTCGCGGTTGCGATTGTTAAGATCCAGATTCAGTTCGGTGCCGGGACCGGGGTTAAAGGGCAGGAAGGCGGCCAGCTTGCGGCTGGTGTCACTGCAGTTTGCATTTGCCGTGCACAGCGCGAACGCATCCGCGATGCTGTTGTCCGGGTCCCCGATCGGCACCGACACCGGAACACTCACCGCCAATGGATTGCCCACCACATCACGAACGCCTTCGTAGTTGCCGAAGATGAACAGCTTGTTCTTCAGGATCGGTCCGCCGGCGGAGGCGCCGAATTGATGAAAGTTCAGGGCCGCCACAGGGTCCGGGCCGGGATTGAACCAGTTGCGCGCGTCCAGCGCGCTGTTGCGGTTGAAGTAGTACGTGGAACCGTGAAACGAGTTGGTTCCGGACTTGATTCCGATGTTGATGACCGCGCCCGGCTTCCAGCCGTAGTCGGCCTCCGGACTGGATTGGATATTGAACTCCTGGATGGCATCGATCGGCAGATGGGTCGCCGGCGTGCCCTCGACGCCCTCCGCATTGATCACTGTCGTTCCGTAGTAGGCATCGTTGTCGTCGAGGCCGTCGACCACATAGTTGTTGTCTTCGGGACGATTTCCGTTCGCTGTGGTGGATAGAAACCCGCCACCCGGGCTGCGCTGGATACCGGGCTGCAAAATGGCCAGATTCTGAAAGTCGCGGCCGAGCAGCGGAAGCTCATTGATGGCTTTGTTGGAGAAAGTCCCGCCCAGCACATCGTTGGTCGTATTCACGACGGGCGCTTCTTCGGAGACGGTCACGGTTTCATTGACCGCACCCGGATCCAGTTGAAAGTCCACGCGGATATCTTTCGCCACTTCGAGCTGCAGGCCGGTGCGCTGCGTGCGCTTGAAACTGGGAGCTTCCGCCGTCACTGCGTAAGGGCCGGGCTCGAGATTCGGCGCGTTGTAGTCTCCCGACGCGGTCGTGGTCAGGGTCCGTGAAATGCCGGTTGCCGTATTGGTGATTGTCACCTTGGCTCCGCTCACGACCGCCCCCGAAGCGTCGGTCACCGAGCCCAGGATCCTGCCCTGATAAGTCTGGGCGGAGACCAGGCTGCTCAGAGCCACTGCAGATACGATCCAAACCAGGACGAGTCGGCACTTCATGGGGTTTTCTCCCGTTAGCTTTTCTTTCGATGCGGCTTGCGCCGCACCTGCGAATCCGCGGTGGACTCTTGAGCTCAGATTTTGTTCAGGTGGTTATTTCCGATTACAGTCCGGATTCGAGCTTTCCGGCGTCAACCAGACAGACTACTTGCCGGAGACTCCCCTGGTTCGCGCAGGGAAAAAGCGAGTCATCGACTATCAAAAGTTTATTCGCCCCGATTGACTACGTGCCGAGTTTGTCAAAGAAGGAAGCGGAAGTCAATTCCCAAAATGAAACAATTGTTTCTATAAGCGAATCAATAGACTGCATTTCCCGGGCGGGCGGTTCGAATTGCGCCATTCTCCACAGAAATCGTATAGGTCTCGCCGCCCTCGCCGGTCCACGATTTGAAATCAAAATGCGCGCCGGCGGGGGCCCGGTAAACCGAAATATTGTGAATGGTCAGGGGTGTATTGGGGCGGCAAATCTCCGGCGGCGACTTTACTTCGAGGAAATAGGCGCCGCGGCCAGACCCAACCACTGTTCCCTTACCGTCCGGTTCGACCAGCACAGCCGAGCGTTCGTCGATCGCCACCTCGCGTGGCTCCTTAGACCAGCCGTCCTGCGCCAGGCGCGCCAGAAATCCCAGGGTGCGTCCCATGCGGTCGCGTTTGGCGAAATGACTGTCGGTGAGCGTGTTCTGCAAATTAGGGACCTTCAGAAAATCGCGGACCAGCGTCACCCGTTCGTGGTAAGGATTGGGCAGCACGTCGCTGGAGGCGAGATCATTGTCGTCTTCTTTGTCTTTCAGGCAGCCGTAGGCAAACTCGCCCAGAACGGCAAGTCCGGCGCTGGTGCCGCCGATGGGCCTGCCGGCGGCGACATTTGCGTTGATGGCATCTTCCACCGGCGTGCCCTTCCAGAATTCGACGTAACGGGCCTGGTTGCCGCCGGCGATAAACACCGCTTCGGCGTGTCGAATAATGTCCGCCACGGCGGGGTCCTGGGCCGCCGCGGTATCGGGAATGATCAGGGTGGCCACCGAGTTCAGCCTGCACATGCCGTTGACGTAGGCGTTGTAGTCATCGTCGCCGCGCGCCCGCAGCACCAGAAAGTCGCCGCCGTCCGCTTTGTTGCAGAGCCAGCGAAAAGCCTGATCCAGGTCTTTGCCGCCGCCCATCAGGGCAGTCCCGGCATTCGGAGTGGCTGTGCTGTCAGCCTTGCCGCCCAGGCGAATGTATTGATAGGAAGCAGCCAGGGCTGCGCCGGCGAAAAAGAGTATGGTCAAGAGGGTGAGCGACCTTATAGACGGGGCAAGTTTTGGAGACATGATTTTTGGGGAAATATTGTTTTCTCGAGATTGCTGGCTCGAGAAAGAGAGCCCGGACAATTTATCGCGGCCGCGCATCCGCCGTCTACAGCGGCATGACGTCACCGGATGGAATTTATGAGCCACCTGGTTCAGTTCGAGCAATGGGTCGCGGCGCCGATTGAGCGCGTATTCCTGTTTTTTGCCAATCCTGCGAACCTGCCGCGAATCATGCCTCCGCCAACCGGGACCGAACTGGTCCGGTTGAAACTGGTGCCGCCTCCAGGGATTCCAGCAGAGACCGCCACCATCACGGACCGCATCCCTCTGGCCGGCGCCGGTTCTGAAATCATCACTTCGTTCCGCGTGGTTCCCTGGCTTCCGTTCCGGACCGAGTGGAACGCCCTGATCACTGAATTTGAGTGGAACCATCATTTTGCCGATATGCAGACGCGGGGACCGTTCAAGAGTTTCCAGCATCGCCACGAACTTAGAGAAGAAACGCGGGACGGGATGAGGGGAACCATCGTGCGCGACGTGATTGAGTACGACGTGGGATTTGGATGGCTGGGCGAGATGGCGCAGAGAATTTTTGTTGGCCGACAGCTGCAACGAACTTTCGAATATCGCCAGAAGGCGTTAGAGAAGTTGTTGATGTAGCCACGGGCCTTGTGGGGACGGGTCCCTTCGACTTCGCTCCGGGCAGGCTCCGACTCGTCCTTACACATTCTTCTATCGGCTGGGCTCTACCACCACTGCCGTTCCGTACGCCAGCACTTCCGTGACCCCTTGCATCACTTCGGTGGCATCGTAACGAGCTCCGACCACGGCGTTGCCGCCCAGTTCCGCGGAGTGCTGCAGCATCAAGTCGAATGCCTCAGCACGGGTTTTCTCGCATAGCTGGGTCAGCAGGGTGATATTGCCGCCGAGAATGGTTTGCAGGCTGGCGCCGATGGTCCCGAAGATCGAGCGCGAGCGCACTACGATGCCGCGTACCACTCCCAGGGTGCGTACCACGCGGAATCCGTCGAGTTCAAACTGCGTGGTTACCATGTTGTGGGCAACCATCCTTCCGGGCGCGCCGTAGCCTGTCGCCATGGTGTTCATCCTTCCTCCAGGAAGTTGTCGTGCCGCTCCGCAGCTACTATAACGATTCCAGCTGCGCCGTAATCAAAAATTCGTGCTCCCCAGTGTCGTACTGGACACGCAGTAAATTCGGCTTGCAACACACCTGGCAATCTTCCACATAGGACTGATTGCGCCCAGCAGACTCGTCGACCGTGGTCGGGTTCCACTCGCCGCAACCCGCGCATTGGAATCCGGTTTCCATCGACGCCCTATTTTCAATTTGAAAATGCTGCTTGCCAATTGCACATTGAAAGACCCCCTATAATGTGGGTCCTGCATCCACTGCAATCTGGAGGGTTCATGATTTCACGACGCGGCTTTCTGCAGGCCGGCACCATCACCACGGGCGCAGCCCTGGCCGCATTCCCGTTGTCGCTGCAGTCCGAGGACAAATGCGCGCCCCTGGCTGCGTCGGTCGCGAGTCTGAAATCCATGAAAGACCTGGCCCACCCCATCACTGTGGAGGAACGCACTGCCCGTCAAGAGAAAGCGCGACAACTGATGGCGGCCGACCATCTTGATGCAATCCTTCTGGCAGACGGCACTTCGCTGGAATACTTTGCTGGAGTGCATTGGTGGGGAAGCGAGCGTTTCTTCGCCCTGGTGCTGCCGGCCAAAGGCCGCGCCCTTTGCATCTGCCCGGCATTTGAAGAAGGCCGGGCGCGCGAACTGCTGGCGAATTCTGCCGAAGGCAAGAACGCAGATGTGCGCACCTGGCAGGAAGACCAGAACCCGTATCAGCTTCTGGCGCAAGGATTGAAAGATCTGAATGTCTCGACCGGCACGCTGGGCATGGAAGAGACTGTGCGCTTTGTATTCAGTGACGCGATCGCCAAAGCGGCGCCACGGCTGACAATTGTCAGCGCAACGCCGGTGACAGCCGGCTGCCGCATGATCAAGAGCGACCACGAACTTGACCTGATGCGCCTGGCCAACAAAGTCACGCTCACGGCCTATCAGGCCGCTTACCAGACGATTCATGAAGGGATGACGCGGGAAGAGCTGGAAAGAATGATCATGGCTGCGTATGCACAACTGGGCTTTCCCGGCGAGGTCGATATCGACATCGGGGAGAATTCCTCGTTTCCACATGGCTCAACCGTTCCCCAGGTGATCCGCGAAGGCACGCTGGTGTTGGTGGATGACGGCTGCACCATCGAAGGGTATCAGTCCGATATCACGCGCACTTTTGTCCTCGGTAAAGCTTCGGACAAAATGAAAAGAGTGTTTGAGGTTGTGCATCGCGCGCAGACCGCGGCGCTGAAGACGGCCCGCCCGGGCGTGGAATGCCAGGCAGTGGATGCGGCGGCGCGGAAAGTGATCAGCGACGCCGGATACGGCCCAGACTACAAATTCTTCACTCATCGCGTCGGCCACGGAATTGGCATGGACGGCCACGAATGGCCCTATCTGGTGCGCGGCAACACTACGCCGCTGGCCCGCAATATGACTTTCAGCGATGAGCCCGGCATCTACCTTCCCGGCGAGTTCGGCGTGCGCCTGGAGGATGACATGCACATTACAGAAGACGGTGCAGACCTGTTCACGCCGCAGAGCCCGTCGCTCGAAGATCCGTTCGGAACGGCGTGAGTTTGGCTCTTGTCATCCTGACGGGAACGGAAAGTTCGCGCAGCGAACTTCCCGCGGAGTCGAAGGACCCCTACCTGCTGAAATTCCTCGCCGTCGCAGGGATCTTTTGCAGGGAGATGTACGTCACACCCGCGCCGCCTGGCTGCCGATTTAGCTATAGGGGTCCTTCGACTGCGCGACTGCTTCGCGAAGCGAAGCAGTCCCTCCGCTCAGGATGACAACTTATCAGGATGGCACCTACGCTTCGGGAACGGGAGGGCATCCCGGAAAACTGAGCAGGTAGGTGTTTCCGATGTAGCCGAGATATTTGATTCCAATCTCGCTGGTGAAAAATCCGTCGGCGGTCATCTCGCGCAGGAAGGCGAAGAATTCCACGCCCTGGCTCAATCGCGGATCTTTTTCGGCATTTTCCCGGTAGGCAATCAGATCGAGGATTTCTTTTTGCTGTTCCGGCAAGCAGTCGAGATACGGCTTGCCGTAGCGATCCGTGCATTCCGCATCCAGCCACATCAGGCCGCCGCCCAGCCTCAGTTGATATTTGGGATTCTCGCTGGTCAACAGATCGATAAATTCCGGCGCTCCCGCTTCCTTGGCGCCACCCGAGTCGGAGTCCTCGGGAATGATGGCCTGGCAGAGGGCCTGAAGCGTCTTGTATTGCTGGGGCGAGAAAAATTTCGGAGTGTAGACGCCGGCTGTGGTTGCGGCCTTTTCCGCCGCCACCATGTGGTGCGCATATTCGGCGGCCTGCGCCGGAATCACCCTTAGAACGGAGCCGGCCATCGCTCCCATAGTCAGAGTCTTCAGAATGTCGCGGCGGGATATCGACTTGGTCGTCATGTTTTCTTCCCCTAGAGGCTTCCCTTCTTCGCCTGATCGATCAGATACTCCGAGGCGCGCCAGGAAAGGGCCATGATGGTCAGAGTCGGGTTCTTGTCCGGGTTGGTCACGAAGGCCGCGGCGTCGGTCACAAACACGTTGTCCACGTCGTGCGCCTGGCAATATTTGTTCAGCACGGAAGTCTTTGGATTGCTTCCCATGCGTGCCGTGCCGAGTTCGTGAATGATCACGCCGCCATCCTCGATCCCGTAGGGATGTCGGCCGTCGGGCCTGGCTTTACTGATGAATTTTCCGCCCGCGGTTTCCACAATCGAGCGGAACGTCTCCTGCATGTCCTTCGCCATTTTGACTTCGTTGTCGCTCCACTGCCAGTGGAAGCGCAGCACGGGGATGCCCCATTGGTCCACGATGTCGGGATCGATTTCGCAATAGCTCTGTTCGTTGGGGATCATCTCGCCGCGGCCGGCGAAACCGATGTAGGTGCCGTACCGGGTGCGGCAATGCTGCTTGAGTGACGCGCCATAACCTTCGTGGTCTTTGCAGATCCCGTCGAACTCACCCACGCCGGGCATGTCCCGGCCGCCGCCAAACTCGATGTGGTATCCGCGCAGGAAGTCATTCTTGCGATCGTATCTCCACCATGGCATGTACAGGTGCATCCCGCCCACGCCGTCGTGGTTGTGCGGCGGCATTTTTTCCAGTTGCGGAAAATATCCGCCGGCCGAACTGCCGACAGAGTCGGTCAGGTAGCGTCCCACGGCGCCGGAAGAATTAGCCAGCCCGTCGGGAAACAGCGTTGAGCGAGAATTGAGCAGTAGGCGCGCCGATTCGCAGGCACTGGCCGCCACCATGAAGGCGCGGGCATGCACCCGCTTCTCGGATCGCGTGGCCTTGTCGATGTAGGCGACCGCCTCGGCTTTGCCGTCCTTGCCGACCACAATCTCGCGCGCCATGGCGCCCGTCATCAGAGTGAATCGGCCGGTGGCCTGGGCCGGCGGAATCATGACCTGGCTGGAACTGAAGTTGGAAGCTGTGATGCAGCCGCGGCCGCACTGGGCGCAATAGTGGCAGGCGGCGCGACCGTTCACCGGCTTGGTAAGGATCGCCATGCGCGAAGGCACACAGTGAATATTGAGTTTGTCACACGCCTTCTTGACGATGGTTTCGGTGCACCGCGGTACGGGTGGAGGGAGAAAAATTCCGTCGGGAGCGCTGGGGATATTTTCTTTCGTGCCGAAGACCCCGATGTAGGACTCTACTTTGTCGTAGTAAGGCGAAACTTCTTCATAGGTGATGGGCCAGTCATCGCCCATGCCGTCGGTGGAGCGAGCCCTGAAATCCACCGGGGCGAAGCGCAGAGCGATGCGTCCCCAATGGTTGGTGCGGCCGCCCACGATGCGGGAGCG
Source organism: Terriglobales bacterium (assembly GCA_035632335.1). Lineage (GTDB taxonomy): Bacteria > Acidobacteriota > Terriglobia > Terriglobales > Acidobacteriaceae > JAIQFF01. The sequence continues at coordinate 11,045 of DASQHA010000341.1, read as the reverse complement.
GAACCAGTGGAACTGCGATCCCGGCGCGGAGGTGTAAGGTTCGCCGTCGATTTCCCAGGCGCCGTTGGGCGCCATGAACTCGTCGCCTAATTCATGCCTGAACTCACCGCCGACGCCCACGCCGCGATGAGCCAACTGATAAGGCCAGACGTGCTCCTTAAAATCTTTCTCCGGATTCAGAGGCGGTCCCGCTTCCAGCATGACCACGCTGAGGCCGCCTTCGGTGAGCACTTTCGCAGCCGTGCCGCCCGCCGCGCCCGATCCAATGATGCAGACGTCATACACCTTGGGTGAACGAACTACTTGTGCCATCAGGTTCTCCGGGACCGATCGCTCTTTTGACCGCTAGAAGCGCACCTTGGACAGATATTCATAACTGGTGGTAATGCTGGCAAACGGATCCTTGGGATGGTCGTGCTCGACAAAGTAGTGCTTGATACCGGCTTTGTCGGATTGAGCGAAAATTTTCTTCCAATCGATAATTCCGCTGCCTACTTCGGTCATCTCCTCGAGCGAGTCGCCGAAACTCTGTCCGCCGGAGGCATCCACTTTCGGAATCCTGGTCAGATCCTTCACGTGAATCAGCGGGAAGCGGCCGGGATAGCGGTTGAAATACTTGAACGGATCCTGCCCGCCCACCATGATCCAGCAAATATCCATCTCCATCTTCACCAGATTGGGATCGCACTCTTCCAGAAGAATGTCGTAAGGGAGCTTTCCGTTGATGGGAGCGAATTCAAACCAGTGATTGTGATAGGCGAATTGGATGCCCGCCTTCTGGCTCGCTTCCCCGGCGCGATTGAAGGTTTCCGCCGCCCGCTTCCAGCCGTCCGGCCCCTTGCGGACATCATCGTCGATATATGGATTGACCAGATACTTGTGGCCGATCACGTGGGCTGCGTCCAGCACACTGGGAAAGTCCGCGCCCAGGCTCTTGTACGGAATATGCGCCGACGGACCGGTCAGCCCGTGCCGGTCGAGCATGCCTCGCACTTCTTGCGGAGTGTGGCCGTCGTATCCGGCGAACTCGACCTCGCGATAACCGATGGCCGAGACTTTTGCCAGCTTGCCCTCGAAATCGTCCTTCATCACGCTGCGAATGGTGTAAAGCTGCAATCCGACCTTTTCGATCTTGTGATCACCGGCTGCCCAGGCAAGCTGGCGGGACAGAACGGTGGCGGCGGTCATCGTGCCCAGAAAGGTTCGTCGGTCCATGGCTTAGATTTCTCCTCGCTTCATTCGGCTGACGGCGTAATCGCAGGCCCGCGCGGTGAGGGCCATATAGGTAAGGGAGGGGTTGACGCAGGAAGATGAAGTCATGCAGGCGCCATCCGTAATAAAGAGATTGTTGGCGTCGTGCGCCTGGTTATGGGCGTTAAGCACAGACGTTTTTGGGTCGCGTCCCATGCGCGCCGTGCCCATCTCGTGAATGGTGAGTCCGGGAGCATTGTCCTCGATGAAAGGCTCAATGTCTCGCGCCCCAGCGGCGGAGAGCATTTCCGCGGCAGTGATCGACATGTCTTTCAGCAGGGCACGCTCGTTCTCCCGCCAGACACAACTGATCCTGAGCACCGGGATGCCCCACGCATCGACTTTGGTCTTGTCGAGTTCGATAAAATTCTCGTGGTTGGGCAGGCACTCGCCGAAGCCGCCAAAAGTCATCGTCCACGGGCCGGGGCGGCTAAGTGTGTGCTTGAACTCCGCGCCCAATCCGCGCATTTCCGTCCCGCGCTCCCACTTGGGGCGACTGGCTCCGCCCTGGAAACCGTATCCCCGGAGGAACAGCGGATGCTTTTGCTTCACGTTGCGGAAACGCGGAACGTAAATTCCGTTGGGACGGTTGCCCAGCGAGATGTGGTCTTCGTTCCCCGGGATCAGGCCCCGGGCGCCGCCGCCCATGCAATGGTCCATCACGTTGCGCCCCAGCTCGCCGCTGGAGTTCGCCAGGCCATTGGGAAATTCCGGGGTGGAGGAGTTCAGCAGAATGCGGGCCGACTCCAGCGCCGAAGCGCACAGAAAAACAATCCGGCCGCTAAATTCGATGGTATCGCGCGACTGCCCGTCGATGATCCGCACGCCGGTGATTTTTCTTTTTTTGGCATCGAACATCAGGCTGTGCACCACGCTGTGCGGCCGCACCGTTACCTTGCCGGTGGCAAGGGCCGCGGGCAGAGTCGAATTCAGGCTGCTGAAGTAGGATCGCGTGATGCAGCCGCGGGCACATGGCCCACAATAGTGACACGCCGCGCGGCCGTTGTGCGGCTGCGTAAGGATGGCGGTGCGCCCGATGGTCATGAGACGCTCGCCCGGAAAATAGCGAGCGACCGCTTCCTTGACGACTACTTCCGCGCAATTGAATTCCATCGGGGGCAGAAAATGGCCGTCCGGCAGTTGCGGAAGCCCCTCACGCTGGCCGGAGACGCCGATGAAATCTTCTACATGGTCGTACCAGGGAGCAATGTCCTGATAACGGATGGGCCAATCCACGCCGATACCCTCGCGCTGATTGGCTTCAAAATCGAGGTCGCTCCAGCGATACGATTGCCGGCCCCAGATAATCGAGCGCCCGCCCACCTGGCGCCCGCGAATCCATAAGAATGGCTTGCCCGGTTCCGTTGTGTACGGATTCTGCTTGTCGTTGACGAAGAACTTGCTGTTCCACTCGTCCATACCCGTGCAGGTCTCCTGCACCGGCTGGTTTTCCTCGACTCGTTTGCGGTCGCTCATGCCCCGGTAGCGGACTTCCCATTCCGGCACATGCTCGGCGTAGTCCTGGTCAGGATCGATCGGACGTCCGGCTTCGAGAACCAGCGTTTCCAGTCCCTTTTCACTCAACTCCTTAGCGGCCCAGCCTCCGGTAATTCCCGAGCCCACCACGATTGCGTCATAGATTTTGGCCGCCATGATCTATTTCGTCGCCTCCTCTTCCAGGGGGACACAACCGGCGTGCCGGGCTGGAATAATCTCGCCATGAAGCTCCTGCTCGAATCCGATCTGCGAAGTGTAGTAACCGATCAGGGTCAGCTGTTTGATCATGAAAAAGAAATTTCGTTCCGGCGGCCGCCTGCGGCTTCGTCCCCGTCGAACGTCGGCGCGCGCAGCCGCCACCTCATCATCCAGACCGCGAAGCATCTCGGTCTGCAGCTTCTCCTCACAATCCACAAAGTCCTTACCCAGCAAGTTCCGGGCGCTGGCGTCAACCTCATCCAGCCCGGTGAGGAATATGGATTTCTCCTCGTCGTCATACCACTCGGTGAGAATCAGATCGATGAATTCGTTGACCCGCGCCGCCTTCGCTCCCGGAGTGTCAGTTTGCGGAATGATGAGTTCGGAAATCGTCGTCACCGTGGCATTCTGATGGGGATTAAGCGTCCGCAGCACGGCCTGCTCCGGAAGCTGTTCGTGCACTGCCTGGAACATCGAGAAGGCTTCTCGCGACAGGATTGGCAAGGCAGCGGCCGAGGCCAGCAGCCGTAAAGCTTCACGTCTGTGCATGCTTGCTCCGAAAAATGCAGGAAAGGGCAGCTTACGCCGTCGCGGGAAGCAAGGTCAACGGTTACCCCGCGGAATCTGTCGTCGTGAGCGCCGATCAGGCCGGGTAGTAGACCAATTCGACACCATCCCGTTGCGACGGCATCATCCTCAGGGACTTCAGTCTCGAACAGGCTGGCGTGCATCGGCGGCAAGAACAACAGCCGCTCGCAGTCCTGGGCCTCCGAAAAACGCTTCGTGAGCGAAACGATTTCCTCCGCTCAGGGACGCGGGAACTTACTTCGTTCCCAGAATCTCGTTTCGCACGTTTTTCAGCACGTACAACGCCCGCTCCACACCCACTTCGCCGGAAAGAATCGGGTCTTCGTTCTCGACGCTGAAAATTCCCTGGTAGCCGACTTCCATGTAAGCGAGCATGATTTCTTTCCAGGTGCCGGCGCTGTGACCATAGCCCACGGCCCGGAAGGTCTCCGAGGCCTCGGAAAGATCGTTCTTATCGAAAGCAAAATTCAGCACGCCGTAGCGATCGACATTATGCTTGTAAAAGGTGGTGTCTTTCATGTGAGCGTGGAAAATCGCGCCTTGCTTGCCCAGCATGCGAATGACTTCGACGGCGTCGCACTGTTGCCAGAAAAGATGGCTGAGATCGCAGTTGGCGCCGATCTCCTCTCCGACGGCCTCGCGCAGACGCAATAGCGTTCTCGGGTTGTACACCACAAAATTCGGGTGCATTTCCAGGGCCAGCTTGTGAATTCCGTGTTCACGCGCGAATTTGGCGGCCTGCTTCCAGTATGGAATGACCTTCTCTTTCCATTGCCAATCGAGCATTTGCCCGTACTCTGGCGGCCAACGGTAAGTGACCCAGTTGGGCATGGTGTCGGTGGGGCTGCCGCCCGGGCAGCCGGAGAAGCCGACGATCACGCTCACTCCGAGCCGCTCCGCCAGCAGAACCGTGCGCCGGAATGACTCGGCATCGCGCTCCGCGATCTTCGGATCAGGAGACACCGGGTTGCCGTGGCAACTGAGCGTCGCCACCTGGATATTGCGATCCTCAAATTTCTTCTTCCAGGCTTGCGCTTTCGCCGGGTCGTCCAGCAACTCCTTCACCGGACAGTGGGTGGAATTGGGATAGCCTCCGGTCCCGATCTCCACCGCCTCCACGCCCCAACCGGCAAACTTGTCAATCATCTCGTCGGTGGAGAGATTGGGAAAAGCCGGATCGAAGACGCCGATCGGAATCTTGCGCAGCTTGCCGGTGGAAGCAGGCTCTTCGGCGGAAGATGATGCTGCATCGCCGCCCAGCGCGGCGGCGGTTCGCGGCGCGGCCACGGCGGCGGCCAACAGGCTGGTGGTGGTGAGAAAATCTCTTCGGCTACGGGAGTTGAGAGCGGACTTCGGATCCATGGGCGTGTCTCCCGGCAGTGATTTGGGTCTACAGAGTACCGCGCCCCGCATTATACGCATCCTGCGAAGCGGCCATCCAGCACGGACCGCGGTCCGTGGTGTTGACAAGAACGCCGCTTTCCAACATGCTTTGGTGCCCGATGAGAAAGCCGCGGAAAGTCGCGCGTCCGATTCCCGTCATGAGTCCGTCGGCGCGCATCGGCCTCCTGAGCCTCAAACGACAGGCTGTAATTCGCCCGGTTTTCGAACGGCCGCGCGAGTTTGTCCTGATGAGCGTGCGGGCACTGGCCAAACGGCTGGGCACCGATCCGGCCACCATGGTCCGCATCGTTCGCGGAATGAAATTCGATTCCTACCGCGAATTCCAGCATTACGTGCACGAATTATCCATCGCCTACGCGACCTCGCTGGATGCCATGCAGACCGGCCCGGCGGGAAAATCCGCCCTGTCGACGCAGATACGGATGTCCCTCGACCAGGACGTCAAGAACCTGAACCGCCTGGTCCAGGGCATTGAGCCGCGCCGGGTCGGCGCGCTGGTGCGCCGCCTCTATGCCGCCCGGCAGGTGGTTCTGCTCGGCGGGGACCTGGCCGCCAACCTGGTGAACTTTCTGGAACATCTGCTGATCATCCTGGGACTGCCGGTCACCAGCGCCACCTCGCCCGCGGAAGTCGTGCATAAGGTGCGCCTGCTGGGGAAGCGCGACCTGGTAATTGCCGTCAGTCATGGCCGCGGCCTGCGGCAGACGGTGGAAGGCCTGCGCCAGGCCCGGGCCAATGGCGCCTACTGTGTGGGCATCACCGATACGCTGGTTTCTCCCATCGGACAGTTCGCCCACGAATTCTTTCTAACTTCGATCGCAACCCCCTCCATCGGGTCTTCGTACGTTGCTCCCATGGCGCTGTTCAACGTCATCATCGTCGCCTGCGCCAATCATCAGCGCTCCCGAACTCTCAAGCTGGTGAAGCAACTGGAGCAGGAGCAGCGTCATGGCTTCCGCTGGTACGAATCATGACATCCTGGTTCCGCTTTTCCACCTGTGCTGCCATCCTGCTGGGACTGACGGTCGCAACGGTTTTGCCTGGGCTGGCGATCGAACCGCCTTCTCCGCCGGCGTACAACATACGCATGGAGAACGGCTGGATTCCGATGAAAGATGGAGTTCGCCTTGCGGTGACGTTGTACATGCCCGAGGGCGGCCAGGCCGGTGAGAAGTTTCCCGCCGTACTCGAATACCATCCCTACCGCAAAGACGACGCCACCGCCGAGCGTGACTACGCTCTTTATTCTTATTTTGTCCGTCGCGGATATGTCTGCGCCCGCGTCGACATACGGGGCTTTGGCGCGAGCGAAGGCGTTCCCACCGGCCGCGAGTATTCCGAGCAGGAGCAGCTCGATGGCTTGCAGATCATCGGATGGCTGGCCCATCAAGCGTGGTCCAACGGCAACGTGGGCATGATGGGCATTTCCTGGAGCGGCTTCAATTCCCTGCAGATGGCGATGCGGCATGCGCCCGAACTCAAGGCCATTATTGCGGTAGATGCCACCGCGGAACTCTTCCACGACGATGTGCACTACATCGACGGCATGGCGCACGTGGATGAGTTTGAGTTGAACATGGACATGGCGCCCGGCATGACGGGTGCTCCCGATTACACGCTCGATGAAAAAGTGCTGGGTGCGCGCTTCGACGCCCCGCCGTGGTCGCTGCTTTATTTCAAGCACCAGCATGACGGCCCATTCTGGCGAAGCCCGGTGCGTCCTTATAACGAAATCAAGATTCCATGCTTTGTCATTGGCGGCCTGCTTGACGGCTATCGCGACAGCGTCACCGACATGCTGCAGCAGACCAAGGCCCCGCTGAAGGCGATCGTCGGCCCCTGGAACCACACTTTCCCTCACGACGCCGTGCCCGGGCCGCAGATCGAGTGGCGCAGCGAAGCCGTCCGCTGGTGGGACTACTGGCTCAAGGGACGAGATACCGGCGTGCTGCAGGATCCGAAGCTGATCATTTATATGCAGCACTGGCATCCCCCGGATGCGAATCTGACGAACGTTCCCGGGGAATGGCGGCGCGAAGATGGATGGCCTCCCCGCGACGTTCACGAAACGGCTTTCTTCCCCCAATCGAACCACACCCTGGAAAAATCGGCGCCGCCGTATGACGTTCACCAACTCAGATACATTCCATCCGTGGGCGTGGAATCCGGGTTCTGGTGGGGTGAGTTGCTGAGCGATCCGCGTCCGGTGGACGCGTTCAGCCTGGTCTACGATTCCGCGCCGCTCAAAGAAGACCTGGCCATCCTGGGAAGGCCGCGCGCACTGCTGCACGCCTCGGCCACGGCGCCTTTGGCCGACTGGTTCGCCCGGCTCTCGGACGTGGCCCCTGACGGAACCGTCACCCAAATTACAGGCGCAGGGATCAACGGTGCACAGCGAGAATCCATGACGGAGCCGCGTGACCTCGAACCCGGAAAGTTCTATGTACTCAACATCCCGATGCACCTGACGTCATGGGTCTTTCCGAAGGGCCATCGCATCCGGCTGGCGATTTCGAACGCTCTCTGGCCCATGGTCCTGCCCACTCCATATTCGATGACCACGTCGCTCGAGCTGGGAAACGGCGGCTCGCGGCTGATTCTGCCAGTGGTGCCGGTACAAGGCGCGCGGCCTCCCGCATTCCAGCCGCCGCAACCTTCCGAGGACCGCAAAGACATCACGAGCGTCGGCTATCCCTGGCCGGGCGAGTGGACGCTGGAGCGCGATGAAGCGAATCATAAAGCGACGGTGCACTGGAAGGGCAAGGCAGAAACCAACTATCCCTGGGGAAAGGAAACCGACTACGAGAGCCTGGTCTACAACGTGGACGACGCTCATCCCGAAACCAGCGCGGTCCAGGGAGAGGCGGAAAGCGTCTTCGCACTGAAAGGGCGCGAACTCAGGTGGCGCGGACATTTGTCCGTGACCACCGACCAGAAGAATTTCTACTACAAGTACACCCGGGAGTTGCTAAAGGACGGTCAGATGGTAAAACAAAAGACGTGGGAAGAAGCCATCCCGCGCGACCACCAATAAATTTTTGGGGTTAAGTGTGGGGCGGACAATCTTGTCCGCCGCCTTTGACCTTGATTCCCACATCGCAACCCGCTGGTGCCTCGTTCTCAGAGAAAATCGACATCAAAAGCGGCGGACAAGAGTGTCCGCCCCACACACCCAGGATCTACTGTTTGTAAACCTTCCCGTCTTTCATCACGAACTGGACATGCTCGAGCACGCTGATGTCCTGCAGCGGATCCCCCGCGACTGCGATCACGTCGGCATACTTCCCGGGCTTGATGTCGCCTAAAATGTCGGAATGTCCCAGCAGATCCGCCGCCGAAGTGGTGGCGGATTGAATCGCCTGCATGGGCGTCATCCCATACTTCACCATGAAGGCAAACTGCCGGACGCTGCGGTCGTAAGGGCAAACGCCGGCGTCGGTCCCAAATGACAACTTCACCCCGGCTTTCACCGCCTTGCGGAAGTTCTGCCGATGAAGCTCTCCCAACTCTGCGTCGTGCTGCAGAAAGTCCTTGGGAATTTTTCCCAGCCGGCCCGCTTCCTGGATGCACTCCTCATCGTAGATATCCATGTCGAGGTAGGTGCCGTGCTGCTTGGCCAGCGCAATGCCCTCGTCGTCGATCATGGTCGCGTGCTCGACCGAAGCCACGCCCGCCCGGATCGCATTCTTGATGCCTTCGGGAGAATGGGCATGCGCTGCCACGCGCAGTCCGAAGTGGCTGGCCTCGTCCACCGCGGCCTGCAACTCTTCCGGAGTAAACTCCTGCGACTTCGGATTGCTCCCATGGGTCAGCACGGCGCCGCTGGAGAGCACCTTGATGTGGTCGGCGCCGTCGTGCACCAACTGGCGGATTCTCTGCCGGACTTCCCAGGGACTATCGGCCTGTCCGTAGCGCAGGTCCCAGGGCAGAGTAATGTCGGGCGCAAGTCCGGTCATGGCGCCGGCGCCGCCCGTGATCGTTATGTAGGCTCCGGCTACATACATGCGCGGGCCTTCGATGTAGCCGCGGGCGATCGCATCCCGCATGGCAACGTCGTTCAAAGCGCGATAAACCCCCACGTCGCGCACCGTGGTGAAACCTTCGCGTAGAAACGTTCGCGCATTGGGAACGGACGCAAACGCAGTCTGGGCCGCGGTGAGCTTCAGTTGCAAGAAAGGATCACCCTGGTCGTCTGGCGCATCCGCCAGGTGGGTGTGGCAATCGATCAGGCCGGGCAACACAGTCATTTGTGATAAATCGATGACCTTCGCGTCGGCGGGAATGGCCAGCCCTTTGCCCACCTGCTCAATCTTGTTGTCCCGAATGAGAATGATCTGATTGTTCAGGACAGTGCCGGCTTGCGGATCAACCAGCCGGCCGGCCTTGATGGCTGTCACCTGGGCAGCCGCAGCAGCGGCACACACCAGCCACAACCCCAGCACCAGAGCGAGAGTCTTCTTCAATTGCCTCACCTCAATTTCGTGATTGCATCGCGACAGAAATTCCGGATTTCACATTGCAGACGTAAACGTAAAATTAATCCGCGGCCGCTGCCGTTGTTTCCACGCCGCTCTTCAAATCCGCAGCCAGCAGCCGGTGAAACAGATGCTCCCCGGCCTCGCGCCGCACCGACAGCCTGCCCGCGCCATAGGCCCGCGACTTTAACCCACGCTGCACTGCCTCGCAGATGCCCAGGTCTTCGTCCTGCACCCTGGCGCCCACCGCGACACTCTGCTCGTTGTATTCGCGGCGAGCTTCGCTGATATCACCGAAGTAGAAATCGAAAATCACGCGGCAGTGATCAACATCCAGCGGAAGCACCAGGTTGGTGTCCATGTAACCTTCGTAGCAGTTGATCATCAGGTTGGGATATTGCCAGAAGTACCACGCGCGGTCACCCTGCCGCGTCGAAGCGGTAGCGGCGTCTTCTTTTCCTGCCACCATCGGACTCGATTGAAGGCAGTAACGGTCTTCGTTCTCGATCGTGTATTCCTTGTAATCGAGCACCGAACTCAGGCCTTTGTGCAGATGCGGGACGTGGTATCCGCCGTCGAGATAGTTGTCGACGAATACTTTCCAGTTGCAGTGAATGTCGTAAGTCCGGCTGTCGAAGTAGTGCAGCTTGCTGACCCCCAGGGGCGCCACACGCTTGACCAGGCCGCCGAGAAAGTCGCCGAGCGGCACAGCCTGGGGGTCCAGATTCACGAATACGAATTTTTCCCAGGTTTCCGCATTTACCGGCAGCAGACCATTCTGTTGGCGGTCAAAGTTTTTGACGCCATCAAATTCGGGCATGCCCTTTAAAGAACCATCCAGCCCGTAGTTCCAGCCGTGATAGGGACAATGCAGGATGGAAGCCTGTCCGCACGGCTCGGTCACCACCGCGGCGGCGTGATGGCGGCAGACGTTGTAGAAGCCGCGCAGAACGCCGTCGTTGCCGCGCACCACGACGATCGGTTCGCCCGCGACCGAGGCGGTCACGAACTGGCCTGGCTTCTCTACTTGCTCTACCCGTCCCACCATTTGCCAGGTGTTGCTGAAAACGGTCTTGGCCTCAAGCTCGGTGATGCGGGCGTCCACATACCAGGGCGCTGGAATGGTGGAGGCGTCCGGCAAAGCCGCCTTATCGTTGTAGCTCGCTAAAATTTCAGCTACGGACTTGTGCCCCTTGTTCATGCTCCGATCGCCCTCTTCAGCACATCCAGAAATTGAGTAACCCGCGCGTCCTTCTTTTCCTGGGGATCGCCGGGACGGCGGAACAGGCCGGGATCCAATTCTTCCGTGAGCAGCGCATCCTGAAAGCGTTCAACAGTCCAATCCAGAATCGATACCATCATCTGCTGGTCGATTTCACGAAGCAGTTCGCCGCGCTGCAATCCGTAGCGCACAAAGGCCACGGTGCCATAGGGATCTTCCGCCATCAGAAAACGGTTGATCTCTCGTTTTAGCGTAAGGTCAGTGCCATAATTTCCCAGCAGCGATACCCGGTAGGGGATCCAGTCTTCATGCAGCAGGTGTTCCGTGCTGACCAGCCAGTAACGCAGCACCTCGAAAAAGCCGCGTTCCCGCACCTCTGCCGGGGCGTCGAGGTAGCGTGGGAATGAACG
>DASQHA010000340.1:0-2745 GCA_035632335.1 Terriglobales bacterium | reverse complement strand
CTGATCGAGGTCGTCGATCAGACCGCGGCCCGCAATCCCGACCCGCAGGCCCAGCAGGCCCTGGAATTCTTCAAATCCCCGGAAGGCGTCGTCCTGCTGCTGACCAGCGCCCTGATCGGGACCTTGCTGGCTTTCGTGATTTTTTCCGGACTGGGAGGAGCCATCGGCGCAGCCCTGTTCCGGCGGAAGGAACGTCCGTAGGTGCGACAAAGTTCATCCCGCCGGTAGGCCTCGCCACAAGCTACGTGGGGACAGCCGCTCCCCGCTGTCCGGCGGAGCGACGCTCCGCTTGGGCGCAGGTTGCACGCCGCCGGAAGGCGGTCTATAGTCACCGTTTCGGAGAGTGCCATGAGACATCTCCTCAACTGGGCGTTAAGCGCGCTGGCGGTATGGATCGTGGCCCGACTGGTGCCGGGCTTTCACGTCAGCGGGCCCCTGGCGGCGCTGATCGCGGCGCTGGTGATCGGCTTTGTAAACGCCACCCTCGGCGTGTTTCTGAAAATTGTTACCTTCCCGCTCGTCCTGCTGACCCTGGGGCTGTTCTGGCTGGTCATCAATGCGGCGATGATCGAACTGGCCTCGGCGGTGGTACCCGGCTTCCACGTGGATACGTTCGGCTCCGCCTTCGTAGGAGCGATCGTCCTCGCGCTGGTTAATATGTTCTTCCGCTGGCTGGCGGGAACGGGCAGAACCCGCGGATAGACTTTCGACGACAGGATCCCCACGAAGCACGTAGGCCCAGATGTCCTCATCTGGGTGGGCGAGCGCAAGCTCGCCGGGATTTGCAGCCTCCGAGCCGGGACCGGATCGGCCAGGGCAGATCGGACACCTGCCCCCCACGTTCTGATGAGACACCAGCGCTACAGATTGCAGGCCACGCGGAATCCATAATCGGCGTAATGAAATTCGGGCGGGATGCTGGAGCGGGCCGCGCACCGGCTGGCTTTGATGTGATGGCGCCAGGATCCGCCGCGCGATGCCCGGCGTTCGCCGTGCTCCGGTCCGGGCGGGTTCCGCTCGGGCGAATCGGCGTAGTAGCCCGCCTGATACCAGTCGCTGCACCACTCGTGCACGTTTTCGCAAATATCATAAAGGCCGAGCGGGTTGGGTGCGTATTGCGCCACCGGCTCCGGGCCTTTCTTCCAGCGGCTTTCGTAGTTGGGCAAGGACTGCGGCGGATCGTCTCCCCAGGGATAGAGCCGCCCTTCAACGCCGCCGCGTGCTGCCCGCTCCCACTCCGCCTCGGTCGGCAGGCGATAACAGCGGCCGGTGCTCCCGCTCAGCCATTCGCAATAGTTGACCGCTTCAAACCAGGAAACCGCGACCACCGGCTGTTGCGGATGGCTGAACTCGGCATTCTCGCAAAAAGGCGCAGGTGGATTTCCCGTGGCCCGCACGAATTCGGCGTAGCCGGCATTCGTGACCGCGCATGAAGCCAGCAGAAATTCATCCACCCACACGCGATGTACGGGACGTTCATTGTCCTGGCCGGTTTCCGATCCCATCCCGAACCAGCCTTGGGGAATGCGCACCAGTCGCGGCTCAACCGGTGAGAACCTTGTGGACTGAACAGGGAAAGAGGACATGAATCCACATTCTAGAGGGTTCGCCCGATCGCCCATGTTGAAGCGAGGGAAAGCCGGTTCCACCAACCAGGGGAAAACATCTTCCCTGGCCGTTTCTGACCGCCCCAGCATTGGATTATCTGCTTTCGTTTCAAGTATATAGATTGTGCCAGCAACGGGCCTCAAGTTGCTTCCACAGAGGGTAGCAAGTCAGCAGAAATCAAGGAACCCTGATTCCACCGGGATGGATTTTATGAGGCTATTGTTGAAGGTACTCATTGGCGGCGTGGTGCTGCTTACTACAGCATTCGCCCAGGAACCCAAACATGCCGTGGTTGCGCAGGAACCGGTAACCCAGTCTGCGGCATCCACAACCGAGGTTGTCATCAGCTCGGGCTCACCTGAGCGCCCTGTGCCCGTGGTGGCGCCCAAGGCCCTGCCGCCATTGAATCCATCGTTGGGAGAAATTGCCCGCAGGGCCCGCGCGGCCCACGCTGCGGCGCCGAAAGCGCAGGTAGTGCTCGCGGACGACGCTCCGCCGCAAAAGTAAACCCGCTAGCCCCGAACCACGTGGGGACAGCCGCCCCGACTGTCCAGCCGAGCAAAGCTCGGCAAGAAATCCGCCACTGGAATATCGGCCGCCCATCGGACTCTTCTGCAGAAACTAACGAACAACCTGGCCGAGCTGCGCTCGTGGGGACAGCCGAGGGCCGCTGTCTCCATCTGACCAGTGGCGGAAGCCGACAACAATAGCGGATACACTGTCTTCAGAAGCGACACCAATCCACCCGATGGCGAACTGGGCAAAATCGTCGACGCAAGGAGCGATTCTTCGCCAGCTCTGTCCGCGTTGTCGCCGCGGAAGAATCTTCCAGCACTCTATCTTTTTAGGGTTTCCCCAGATGTGCCAGCGCTGTTCCGTCTGCGACCTCAAGTTTCAGCGGGAGGAAGGATATTTTCTGGGGGCCATGTACATCAGCTTCGGCCTGGCGCTTGCGATCATCGCGCTGATCGCGGCATTGCTATGGGCCATCACCGGCTGGTGGATTACCAAAGATGTAGTCTGGGCGGTGGTGCTGTTCCTGCCTCTCGCTCCCACCATCTCGCTGTTCGCGCGCGTCCTCTGGATCTATCTGGACCAGACGTTCGATCCCGAACCTCTCGGGCTCCCAGACAGTAA
>DASQHA010000339.1:0-8177 GCA_035632335.1 Terriglobales bacterium | reverse complement strand
TGCGCGACGCCGGGATTGCAGCCCAGAACCTGGTGCGTGTCTCCTCAATCTTCCCGCCAAATTGCAAGCTGATTGCCCGGTCTCAGGGATTGAAGTACCTGCACCCGGGAGAGGTGGTGTTCGCCGTGGTCGCCGAGAACTCCACCCACGAACCGCACCGCCTGCTGGCTTCGAGCATCGGCGTGGCCATTCCCGCCGACCGCAACACCTACGGCTACCTCAGCGAGCACCACTCCTTCGGCGAGACCGAAGATGCGGCCGGCGACTACGCCGAAGAACTCGCCGCCGAAATGCTGGCCACCACCCTCAATGTCGAATTCGACCCCGACCGTTCCTGGGACGAGAAAAAAGAGATCTATCGCATCTCCAATAAAATCGTCCGCACCGCCAATGTCACCCAGTCCGCGGTCGGCGACAAACGCGGCCTGTGGACCACGGTCATCGCCTCCGCCGTCCTGATCTTCGATTAAGAAAACGGCCCATCGCTAGAAACGATGGGCCGTTGCTTTTGGTAGCCGGCGTCCCGCCGGCTGTCGCGGGGGCGTCTCGCCCGCGCAGGTTTTATTTATCTTTATCCGCGGCTCTTATTTCCGCGCCAACGCTTTCTCCTTCTTCGCTTTGTGGTTCTGCCCGTCCTTCCCCAGCCGCTCCAGCACCGCGGCCACGATCAGGGGCAATCCCACGGTCGCATCCACAAACACTTCGCCAAATTTCCCGCCCTCCGCCGGCGGCACAAACTTCCCCCAGGAAATCGCCTCGCTGTAGGGACTCCCCGACAACCCTCCCCAGTAAACCGGCTCCGGACAAATCCGCAGCCCGTAGTGATAGCGCTTGAGCGGAACATTCTCGCCCATGCGCCGGTGCCGCAATTCAATGAACGGCCCAAACTGCTGCGACCAGTTGCGCGGCACTCCGCCGCCGATGGTAAAAATGCCCAGCCGTTTCTGCCGCAGCAGCGTGGACGCAAAATGTTCCAGGTCCTCAAACGGATCGAAGCGCAGCTTGTGCCTTCCCGCCGACTCCCGCATGCGATTGGAGAGCGCCACATCCAGCCCCAGTTCCGAGTCGGTAAAAGCGGGCACGAAAACCGGTACTCCTTTTTCGAATGCCGATTTCAGGATGCCCCGCTGTCCCTTGGCCGTCCGGGCCAGGAATTCGCCGATGGCGTGGTTGAGTTTGTACGAACAGAGCATTTCGCTGGGGTCCCATTGTTCCAGTACTTCAAACATCACCCGTTCCACGTCGTCCAGGTTCTGCTCCGGCTCCAGCGTGTCGTAGACCCGGTTGTAACCCTGCTCGTAAAGCTCCTCGTCCGGGACTTCGGGGTTGTAGCGGAAGTGCGCCCGCCCCGTCGCTTCCACCAGTCCATGCGCCATCAGCGCGCCCGTCGACACGATCGCGTTCACGATGCCGCGATCGATCAATTCCGCCACCACCAGCCCCTGCTTGGCTACAGTCATCGCCCCCGCCAGGGTCATCACCACAAAACAGTCCTTGTCGCGGGCCATGGCTTCCAGCACGTCGGCGGCTTCACCCAGCTGCCGCCCGGTGAAGGCCGTCTTCGACATCGCCCGCACCAGGTCGTCGATCGAATGCACCTGGGTCAGGTCAAGCGGCTCCAGCGGAACCAGCCGGTCTTCAATCGGATCGTGTAAGTGGCGCTCCATGCCTGCGCCGTCATGGTTCTCGTGTTTCAAAATGACACCCCCAAGTGGTGCTGCACTACTCTACTAGAACCCCGCACCAACTGAAAACCGCGAACTGAAAACTAAGAACTGAAAACCCGAAACCGAAAGTCCGGAACTGTTATGCTATTTTCTCTTTCGGGAGGAACACGTTGCCACCGCAGAAATTCAACGTCGGGCTGATCCAGATGTCCACCACGTCCGACCCTGACGCGAATTTGCAGCGCGCCGTCGACAAAATCCACCTGGCCTCGGCGCGCGGCGCGCACATCGTCTGCCTGCCTGAACTTTTTCAGACCCAGTATTTCTGCCAGCGCGAAGATTCGAAACTGTTCGACCTGGCCCAGCCCATCCCCAGCGTGGCCACCAACCGGCTGGCCGCGCTGGCCAAGCAGCTGCACATCGTCCTCATCGCTTCCGTGTTCGAGAAGCGCGCGCCCGGCGTGTACCACAACACGGCGATCGTCTTCGATGCCGACGGATCGCTGCGGGGCCTCTATCGCAAGATGCACATCCCTGATGACCCGCTGTATTACGAAAAGTACTACTTCACCCCCGGCGACCTCGGCTATCGCGCCTTTGACACCGGTGTGGGACGTGTAGGCGCGCTGGTCTGCTGGGACCAGTGGTATCCCGAAGGCGCCCGCCTGACCGCGCTGCAGGGCGCCCAGGTCCTCTTCTTCCCCACCGCCATCGGCTGGCATCCCTCGGAAAAAGCCGAGTTCGGCCAGTCCCAGCACGACGCCTGGCGAACCATTCAGCGCGCCCACGCCATCGCCAACGGCGTCTACGTCGCGGTGGTAAATCGCGTAGGACACGAAACCGGAGACATCCGCGGCAACGCCGCACCCGGAGATGGCCTGGAATTCTGGGGCGCTTCGTTCCTCTGCGACCCCTTCGGCCGCGTCATCGCCGAGGCCTCGCACGACAAGGAAGAAGTTCTGGTCGGCGAAGTCGACCTGCGGGTCATCGAAGAAATCCGCCGCAACTGGCCTTTCCTGCGCGACCGCCGCATCGACAGTTACGGCCAAATCACCAACAGGCTGATCGATTGAACTGGACCTGGCGATCCACCACGACCAATGTAGGGATGATCCATGTAGGGACGGGTCTCCGACCCGTCCAGGGCAAGCAAAGCTCGCCAAGCCTCTGCTTACTGCGGCAAGAGCCACACCACCCATGAAGCCCGCTTCGTCGAGTCACTACCGCATGCCCGCCGAATGGGAACCCCACGCGTCCACCTGGCTGGCCTGGCCCCACTACCGCGGCGACTGGCCCGGCAAATTCGAACCCATCCCGTGGGTCTACGCCGAGATCATCCGCCACCTCGGCCGTTACGAGCGCATCGACCTGATCGTCAGGAATTCCGCCGCCGAAAAGCAAGCACGCAAAGTACTCGCCAAAGCCAACGCCCTGAGCAAAAATATCGCGTTCCACCGCTGGCCCACCAACCGCGTCTGGACCCGCGACTCCGGCTGCACCTTCACCGTAGCCGAGGAGAACCATGTGGCCGCGGGCGACTCTCCCGCGCTCCCCAGGCGCCGCCGCCCGCAAACCCTGGCCGCCGTCAAATGGCGCTTCAACGCCTGGGCGAAATACTCCAACCACCAGCACGACGAAAAAATCGGCAGCCGCATGGCCAAAATCGCCGGTGCCCGCGAACTCCGCCCCATGCACGGAAAATCGCGGGTCGTGCTCGAAGGCGGCTCCATCGACGTCAACGGACGCGGCACCCTGCTCACCACCGAAGAATGCCTGCTCAGCCAAACCCAGCAACGCAACCCCGCCATGTCCCGCGAAGATTACGAAAAACTGTTTTCAGATTATCTGGGAATTAAAAACGTGATCTGGCTGAACTCCGGCATCACCGGCGATGACACACATGGCCACGTAGACGACATCACCCGCTTCGTCTCCCCCGATACCGTCGTCACCGCCGTCGAGTCCGATCCCAACGACCCGAACTATGAACCATTGCGCGAAAACATCCGCCGCCTGCGCGCCGCCACCGACCAGGATGGCAAGTCCCTCGCCATAATCGAACTCCCCATGCCCGGCCCGGTCGTCTTCGAGGGCCGCCGCCTGCCCGCCAGCTACGCCAACTTCTACATCGCCAACGGAATTGTGCTCGTCCCGGTCTTCAACGATCCCAACGACCGCGTCGCCCTCGACATCCTTGCCGACCTGTTCCCCGATCGCGAAATCGCAGGCATCTACTCGGGAGATCTGATCTGGGGTTTCGGTGCGATGCACTGCATGACGCAGCAACAGCCGAAGACAGTCGTCGGCAAAACCAACTGAGAACTGAGAACAAAAAACTAGAAACTGATTTTCCTGAAGAATGAATAGCTGACGACTGAAGGCCGACGACCGAAAACTATCTTTTATACTGCGTCGGCTGCGGCCCCTTCTCCAGCATCTCGCGGTTCCAGATGGCCCCTTCGCGGGTGTAACTGGCCAGCTCGAAATCCTGGGTCAGTTCCAGCGCGTCGGTAGGACAGGCGTCCTCGCACAGCCCGCAAAACATGCAGCGGCTCAAATCGTAGGTAAAGTTGGTGAGTTCCTTGCGGCGGGTTTTCTCGTTGCGTTCGCTCGAGACCACAATCAGATTTTCCGGACACGCCAGCGCGCACAAATCGCAGGCGATGCACATGGTCTCATCCGTATCGGGATTCACATTCAGCCGCGGGGCTCCACGATAGCGTTCCGCCACCTGCGGCCGTTGCAGCGGATACTGCTCGGTATAAATCTCCTTCGGGTCCTGATAAAGGAATGTGACCTTCAATCCCTTAAGCAGGTCCCACATGAAGACCTTTCGCAGCAGGCTCGGTATCCCCATATCGCAGTAAGCATACCACCGACCGTCGTCCTGTGGGGCGGACACTCCTGTCCGCCGCCTTTGGGGTTGATGTTGGGGTTGACGTTGGGGACGTTGGTGTTGATGTTGGGGTTGACGTTGGGTTGATGTTGGTATTGATGTTCAGGTCGGCGCCGTCCTGCGCCAGTCCGCCCCTTTCGGTATACTGGAAAAGGTATGGCAGTCCTCGAAAATATCGCGGCCATCGCCAAGGGCATGAGCATCACCTTTATGGAGATGTTCCAGCCCACGACGGTGGAGAACTATCCCGACGGCCCCGGTCCGCTGAAGGGCGCCATGTTTCAGGAGCGCTATCGCGGCGTGCACGTGCTGCAGCGCGACGAAAATGGCCTGGAAAAATGTGTGGCCTGTTTTCTCTGCGCCGCCGCCTGCCCCTCGAATTGCATCTATATCGAGGCCGCCGAGAACACCGCCGAAAACCGGGTCAGCGGAGCCGAGCGCTATGCCCGGGTCTATAACATCGACTACAACCGCTGCATTTTCTGCGGCTACTGCGTCGAAGCCTGTCCCACCGACGCTATCACTCACGGACACGGCTTCGAAATCGCCAGTTTTAACGCCAGCAACCTGGTTTACCGTAAAGAGCAGATGCTGGCCCCCATGCCGGCGCATATGGGAGCAGGCGCGGTTTTCAATCGAGACGAGGTTGCCGCCGGCGCACCTTCGTTACCTGTACAGGGGAGCTAAAGTTCAATAGATTCTGTCAGAGGATGAAACGCCGGTCCCCAGTGGGCCGGCGTTTGTGCATGTGAAGCAGTCGTCAGGCGTCAGTCGTCGGCCAGTCCACGGCTTTCGTGCCCGACCAAAGGCCAACAACGAATTACCGCCCTTATTTATCTGAGAACCGGGAACTGGAATCTGAGATCTGACGACTTGATCGCCCTAACTTAATCGCTTCAAAATGCCCGACTTCTTACAAACCGTAAAAGACCGCGTCGTCATCTACGACGGCGCCATGGGGACTAACATCCAGTTCCGCAACCCCAGTGTGGACGATTTCTGGGGCAAGGAAGGCTGCAACGAACTGCTCGTCCTCAGCCGCCCCGACATTGTCAAGGACATCCATGCCGACTTCTTCAAGGTTGGCTGCGACGTGGTCGAGACCAACACTTTCGGCGCCACCCGCGTCGTGCTGGCCGAGTACGACCTGCAGGACAAGGTCGCTGAGATCAACATTGCCGCTGCCAGGATCGCGAAGGACGTCGCGCAGCAATTTTCCACCAAAGACCGGCCGCGCTTCGTGGCCGGCTCCATCGGCCCCACCACCAAGCTGCCCTCGCTGGGGCACATCACCTTTGACAACATGGTGGCCGGCTACACCGAACAGGCCGCCGCCCTGATCGAAGGCGGCGTGGATATCCTGCTGGCCGAGACCTGTCAGGACCTGCTGCAGGCCAAGGCCGTGCTGGTCGGCATCTTCGACGCCATGGCCAAGACCGGCAAGCGTCTACCGGTGACCGTGCAGGTCACGCTCGAAGCCACCGGAACCATGCTGCTCGGCACCGAAATCGGCGCCGCGCTCACCGCGCTCGAACCGTTCGACGTGGACGTGATCGGCCTGAACTGCGCCACCGGCCCGAAAGAGATGAACGACGCGGTGCGCTTTCTCGGCATCAACTCGTCCAAGCTGATTTCGATTCTGCCCAACGCCGGCCTGCCGCACAACGAAGGCGGCCGCGCTGTCTACAAGCTCAGCCCCGCCGAGCTGGCGCAATATCACAAACGTTTCGTCACCGAATACGGCGTGAATATCGTGGGTGGATGCTGCGGCACCACGCCCGAGCACCTGAAGGCGGTGGTCGATGCCGTGGCCAACCTGCAGCCGCTGCAGCGTGACGTCAAGCCCACGGCGGCCGCCTCGAGCGCCTACACCTCCGTCCCGCTTGATCTTGATCCCAAGCCGCTGGTCGTGGCCGAGGAAATGAACACCACCACCCGGGTGGAAACATTCCGCAACCTGGTTCGCGGCAAGAAGTACGATGACATTCTGGCCATGGCCAAGAAGCTGGTGAACGAAGGCTCGCACATGCTGGACTTGTGCTGCGCCATCGTCGGCGAAGATGAAAAGGGCTACATCACGTCCATCCTGGAAAGGGTTGCGACTCGCGTGCCCGCGCCCATCCTGGTTGATTCCACCGAAGCCGACGTGGTCGAAGAAGCGCTGAAGCGGATCCCGGGCAAGGCCATCATCAATTCCATCAACCTGGAAGATGGCGAGAAACGGACATCAAAGGTTCTGCCCATGGCCCGCCGCTACGGCGCCGCCGTCATTGCCCTGACCATCGACGAAGACGGCATGGCCCTTACCGCCGACAAAAAAGTCGCCATCGCCAAGCGCATCTATAAACTGGCGACGGAAAAATACGGCCTGCGCGGCATCGACCTGATCTTCGACGCCCTGACTCTGCCCATTACCACGGGCCAGGAAGACTATCGCTCGGCCGGAATCGAAACTCTGGCGGCTGTGAAGCGCATCAAGCAGGAACTGCCCGAGGTCAAAACCATCCTCGGCGTCAGCAACATTTCGTTCGGCCTCGACGCCTACCCGCGCCGCGTGCTCAATTCCGTCTTCATGCACGAGGCGGTCAATAATGGCCTCGATATGGCCATCGTCAACTACTCCAAAATCTATCCGTTATACAAAATACCTCAGGAAGAGGTTGATCTCGCGCTCAAGCTGATTTATCGCGATGCCGCATCCGACGGCGACCCGCTGCAGAAATACATGAACCACTTTGCCGGGAAAAAAGGCAAAGGAACCGAGACCACGGCCCACGTGGACACGCTGTCGGTCGAGGACAAGCTGAAGTTCGCCATCATCAACGGCGAAAAGGCAGTCGGCGAGGGCGCGCACAAAAAGACCCTGGAAGAAATTCTCGAAGAAGCGCTCACCCAGTATTCGCCGCTCGACCTGATCAACAATGTCCTGCTCGACGGCATGCGCACCGTAGGCGACCTGTTCGGCGCGCGCAAGATGCAACTGCCGTCGGTGCTCGACTCTGCCGGCGTGATGAAGCAGGCGGTCGCCTACCTCGAACCCAAGATGGAGAAGAAGGCCGGGTCGCAGAAAGCCACCATCGTTCTGGCCACGGTAAAAGGCGACGTCCATGACATTGGCAAGAACCTGGTCGATATCATTCTCTCCAACAACGGCTACAAGGTCGTCAACCTGGGCATCAAGCAGGCGGGCGACGTCATCATCAAATCCGCCATGGAACACAAAGCCGATGCCATCGGACTGAGCGGCCTGCTGGTAAAGTCCACGCTCGAGATGAAGTACGTCATCCAGGATCTGGAGCGCCAGAAGCTTGAGTTCCCGGTCATTTGCGGCGGCGCCGCGCTCACCCGCAAGTACGTCGAAGACGATCTCCGCCGCGAGTACTCGAACGCAGTCTTCTATGCCGATGACGCTTTCGCTGGGCTGCACATCATGGAAGACCTGGCCACCGCCAACGGCAAAAAGCAGGCCCGCCTGCAGGAGGGACGCACCGTCAAGGAGTACGCCAAGGCCACCGCCGTCGATGAAGAAACCGGCCCGGTCTTCGCGGAGAGAAGTCCGGTCGTCAAAGACGCGCCTAATATCCCCGTCCCGCCCTTCTGGGGGGTGAAAGTGC
>DASQHA010000338.1:0-3079 GCA_035632335.1 Terriglobales bacterium | reverse complement strand
ACGATTCCTGCCTGGCGGGCTTTCTGCGCGGCTTTTTCGTGGACCACTCCTTCCTGCATCCAGATCACCGGCACCTTCAGGCGGATGGCCTGGTCGACTACTTCTTCCACAAACTCGGGCCGGCGGAAGATATTGACAATGTCGATTTTTTCCGGAACCTCGAGCAATGAGGGATACGCCTTTTCTCCCAGGGAGCCGTGGACCTTCGGATTGACCGGAATGATGCGATAGCCATGCGTCTGCATGTAGGCGGAGACCCCGTGACTGGGGCGCAGCGGGCTGTTGGAAAGTCCGACGACCGCGATGGTCCGGGAGCGCTTGAGCAAGTCCGTAATCGGATCAGACTCGGGCAAGGAAGCCATGCAGGAGATTGTAGTGCGCGGGGCGCCGGGAAAGCCAGCAAAGACCGCGTGAAGACAGCCGCCCGGGCCGTCGGGCGGAGCGCAGCTCCGCAATCAGCATCCGGCAAAGAGCTGTCGAGCTGCGGTCGACCGGACAGCCGGGGGCGGCTGTCCCCACGTGGTCCTTCCTGGGGCCTCAGCGCTTGGTGTTGCTGTCCATTTTTTGTTTGAACATTTTGGTGGCCAGCTTGCGGACGGTGTCTGAAATCTCTTTGTTGTTGGACAGATTGCGCAGGTCTCCGACCAGCAGGTTCTTCATGAGCGAGAGAGAAAGATCCAAAGGCGTGCGCGGGTTGAAAACCAGGTTGCGTATGACGGCGTAATTCTTGGCGAATCGCCGCTTCATGGGGATGCCGCGCAGCACCGATTCCAGCACATTCTTCTGGGTGGCGAACCGCTCCACTTCACCGTCGCTGATCTTGGGCGACTCGAGGACTGCCAGGGCGACGATTTTGGTGCCGTCGCGGATCAGCAGCGAGCGCTCTTCCTTCGAACCTTTCATGGCCAGCTGGATCCGCCCTTTGATGTCCAGCTTGGCGATCTTCTGCAAAGCGCTTCCCCGTTCCTCCTGAGGAGACAAGTGGGTCTTCTTGGAAGGCGCTTTCTTGGCGGCGGCCCCGGCACTGCTCGCGCTGGAGGCGGATGTAGCCGCCTGCGCTGCCAGGGGCTCGTCGGCCTCCGAGAATTCTTCGGGAATGCCGCCGATCGGCTGATAGGGATTCTCAGCAGTGGTGGCGATCTCGTTGGCGTGCTCGGCCAGGTACGCCAGGACGCCTTCATCAAGCACAGTTTCGCCTTCCGAGACCTCGTCTTCGGACCCTGCCTGAAAGATTTCGTCGGGGCTGACTGCCGCATCGCCCGGGGCAGGTTCTGCCGCGGGCGCTGCGACTTCGGGAACCGCGACGGCTGCCGCGGGCTCAATCTTTTTGCGGATGTTCTCCGACTGAATTCCGCTGAGATGGGGATTCAACAGGAGCGCGTTCAGGATGGTTTCGGAGCGATTGACCCGGTGGCTGTTCAACATCATTTCGACTACGTCGCGTCCCCCGACCGGCGCGATTTCGAGCAACGATTCTTCGGCTACCGACGGGTTTGCCAGCAGCGCCGGCAGCAGCGCCGGCCGCAAGTTCTTGGGAGAAATCAAATAGTCGAGAACTTCTTTGGGCGTGGCCGCGTCGCCGGCAACCGCCCGCGATGCGGCTTCGTCCCAGCCGGCCAGGGTGAGTTGAGCCTGTTCGCTGAAGACCTTGTTATGGACCGCCAGATACACCAGGATTTCAATCATCTCGCGGGGAGGGACGGAGAGCGACCCCTTGGCCGCCGACTGCATCAGGTTCGCCGGCACCGCCGAGGCGCGGATGAGATCGATCATGCGGGACATAATGCCGAACTCCTCCTAAGCTTGCTTGCCCACGTTCTGCTTCTCTCCCCGCCGCATGCGCAAGTAAGCGCGGATAAAGGGATCGATGTCCCCGTCGAGCACCCGGTCCACGTCGCCTACCTCCATCTTGGTGCGGTGGTCCTTGATCATGCGATAGGGTTGCAGGACGTACGAACGGATCTGCGAACCGAAGTCGATGTCGAGCTTGGAGTCTTCAATCTTGCGGGTGACTTCGCGCTGCTTTTCCAGCTCGAATTCGTAGAGCTTGGATTTCAGCATGCTCATGGCCCGTTCCCGGTTCTTGTGCTGCGAACGCTCGTTCTGGCAGCTGGCCACGAGGCCGGTGGGAATATGGGTGATGCGCACGGCGGAGTCGGTAGTGTTGACATGCTGTCCACCCTTGCCGCTGGAGCGGTAGGTGTCGATGCGCAGCTCTTCCGGCTTGATTACGATCTCGATGCTGTCATCGATTTCGGGGGAGACGTAAACGCTGGCAAACGAAGTATGCCGGCGCTTGGCCTGATCGAAGGGTGAAATACGCACCAGGCGGTGGACGCCGATCTCGCTGGTCAGCAGGCCGAAGGCGTACTCGCCGTTCACCGCGAAAGTCGCGGATTTAAGCCCCGCTTCTTCGCCCGGCTGATAGTCGTAAAGAACGGTCTGGAATCCACGCCGTTCCGCCCAGCGCAGATACATGCGCAGCAGCATATCGGCCCAGTCCTGCGATTCGGTTCCGCCCGCTCCGGGGTGGATGGTCACGATGGCGTTGCGGCCGTCATTTTCGCCCGACAGCAGGCTCTCGGTTTCGAGCCGGTCGACCAGACTTCGCAGGCTGTCAATCTCGCGGCGCAGGTCGGCTTCGACATTTTCCCCTTCGCGTCCCAGATCGAAGTAGGCGGATATGTCGTCGCCGCGGCGCACCAGGGCAACCTCGGTGGCCAGCACATTTTCCAGGCGTTTCTTCTGGCGCATGACCTGCTGAGACTTTTGTGGGTTCGACCAAAGACCTGGGTCAGCCGCCTGCTTCTCGATTTCGGCTAGCTCTTCACGCAGCTTGCCGGCGTCAAAGGTACTCCCGGAGATCACGGACCTGATCTTTCAGACCTGCGTATTCGTGTTCGAGCTCTTCATTCATGGTTTAGCTTCTGTCCTGGCGCGGAACCGGAAATTGAGCAGCAGTCCCGCTGCAGAAATTATCGCACACAGGTAAGCGAACCAGTCACCGTGACGGGTGTAGAACGTGGTTACGTTGGTGAGGGCGTAGTGGGCATCGAGAGCGTCCCGGACCTTGCGGGGT
>DASQHA010000337.1:0-22511 GCA_035632335.1 Terriglobales bacterium | reverse complement strand
TCACGGAATCTGCAAATCAAGCGCGTAAATTTCCTGGCTGCCGACGTCACGCAATATCAGAGGGGAATCATCCGGGCCCAGACCGCACCAGGTGCCAACTTCACCAATCGTCAGGCGGATTCCCTTCAGGCTGACAACTTTCTCCAGCTTGCGGTCGCTGATGCGCAGGCGATAGATGGCTGCGTCGCTACCCGACGCGAGAAAATAGAGGTAAGCCCCATCCCGCGACCAATTCGGAAAACTGGCCGGGATACTCTCCAGTTCCACCCACTTCCGGGTTTTGAAATCGAAAAGCATTGAACCTGGGGCGTCGGCATGAAGCGCTGCAATGTAGCGGCCGTCGGGGGACCAGTGGGGGGAAAATAATCGTAGGGAACCCGGCACGATCGAAACCTTGTGGGTTTGCAAGTCGAGGATATTTATCGTCACATCGCTGCCTAGCGGCCAGGTAGCGGACGACCAGTAAACAATCGAATTACCGTCCGGAGACCAGTTGGTGTCGCCTTCGTTTCGGTCCTCAGGAGAAATTCGTTGAGGAGCGCCCCCGGTGGCTTTGACCAGATAGGTCTTCATACCCTGGCCATGGAGTACGCCGGTGAACACAATCTGTTTACCGTCAGGCGACCAGCGTGGCAAGCCGGCTCGCAGGGGAGGGAATGTCAGTTGGAGTCGCTCGCTGCCGTCGGCCCGGCTTCGCCACAGATTGCCCTCGGGATAACTGGTATAGGTCACCCATTTCCCATCCCTGGAAAATTCCACTCCATCCGCCGATATCCCGGAAAGGTACGGCTCGAACTGCGAGGTTTTCTGATTGAAGCGCCCCAGTTCCCCACGCAGCTGGGAACCGAGAGCGAAAAGCTTCTTCCCATCCGCGCCGGCCACAGGAGTGAAATAGCTCAGCGGCCCGGTGGTTAGCTCGGTCGGTTCCGAATTAGCCTTACGGAGCAGGCTGCGGTTCTCGGACATCGCCCAGATCTGTGTCTTACCGTTATGGGTTGATTGAAAGACAAAGTACTGTCCGTCTGGAGTCCAAGTGCCACAGCATTCCTGCGAAGGGTTGTTCCAGCCCTGAAGCAAGGCATGAGGATTGCTTCCGTCGGGCTCCATTTCCCATAACGAGTCGGTTCCACTCGCCGTGTTGACCACAGAAAAGCGTATTCGTGAACCGTCGGGCGACCAGCGCGGCCACCAGGGAAGGCCGGGTAACGATGCCAACTTTTTCGACTCCGTCCCGTCAGCCCTGGCGATGAATAGATCATGATTGTCGGCGAACAGTATGCGCTGCGCATCGGGAGACCAGGTTCCGTCATGACCTTGCAGTCCTCCCAGGCGGCGGGGCGTACCCGATGGAAGCGGCAATGCCCAGAGATCGATCTGATTCTCTTGACTATTGAAAGCCGGTACTAATACCGAGGACCGGTCTGGCGAGATATCCCCGATAGCGAAATCCGGGAAAGGTACAGAAATCTTCGAGGCTTCACCACCCAAAGTGGAGGCTTGCATCAGAGTGGGCGAAATCCCTGGCCCTTCCAAGAAGTAAATCCGCGAACCATCCGTGACCAGCGGAGTCTCGGTGCCAAATTGAGGCCACAGCTTCACTTGACCATCATTCGTAACTTGCGCGTAGCCTGAGACTTTGAGCGGTGGCGGCGGGACGGCGAGCCGGTAGGCAAGGATCGCAATGGCAAGAACAGCGATGGCTGCGAGCGTTGCGCGTCCGATCCATCTTCTTGATGGAGGCGGTTCGGGCGCCGCTCCTGAGCTTGGCCGGGACCCCGAGGCGGCTTTGGCGGTTGCAGGGTCGGAGTCCTCGGGGCTGCCCCCAAGGGCGGCTAACCTTGCGGCCGAACGGCCCGATTCCGTGTCCCGCTTCAGGCGTTGCAAGTCCGCCCGCATTTCGGCTGCAACCTGGTAGCGAAGATTGCGGTCCTTCTCGAGTGCCTTATTGATGATGTCTTCCAGCTTAGGAGGAAGGTCAGGATTTAACCGCACCGCTGGAATCGGATCACGTTCCAGAATCGCATTAAAAATCACGCCGGAACTCTCGCCCCGAAAAGGCATGGCGCCGGTTGCCATTTCATAGAGCACGGCGCCAAATGAGAACAGATCGGTGCGAGCGTCGAGATCTTTGGCTCTGATCTGTTCTGGCGACATATAAGCCACTGTCCCCAGGGCTGCTCCGGGACTAGTCAGGTTCTCTTCACTGGCTGCAGCGGTGGCGGCGCTCATAGGCCCCCCGGCGCCGCTGCTCGCGGGCGTCACCTTAGCCAGCCCAAAGTCCAGAATCTTGGCGTGGCCGCGCTGGGTCACGAAGATATTTCCCGGCTTGATATCGCGGTGAACAATGCCCTTGGCATGGGCCGCCTCGAGCGCATCCGCAATGTCGATGCCGAGCGACAGTAACGCGCCAGTATCGAGTGGCTTGCCTGCGATGCGGTTGTTTAGGGTCAATCCCTCCAGGTACTCCATCACGATGAACGACTGGCCTCCATCCTTCGCGATTTCGTAAATGGTGCAGATATTGGGATGGTTCAGCGCCGATGCCGCCCGTGCCTCGCGGCGGAAGCGTTCCAGGGCTTGCGGGTCTTTGGCCACATCTTCAGGCAGGAACTTCAGAGCGACCATGCGGCCGAGTTCGAGGTCTTCTGCTTTGTAGACCACACCCATGCCGCCACCGCCGAGTTTCTCGATGACGCGGTAATGCGAGATGGTCTGGCCGATCACTGGCGCGAATCTTACGGGGGGAAACAGGACAAGTCAATGAAAGTAGAGCAGTTGAATCGGGCTGGCACGATGAAAACGGCTCAAGGCTTGTGGCGCTGTTTTTCGCTCTCGTCAATGGCTTTGCGGAATTGCCCGACCGCGTCGACTTGCGGCCCGTTCAGCGAATCCTTCGCGCTGTAGCGCCAGAGCGCAGGCGCGTCCAGAGGATACTCGCCCCGGCCCATGTACACCTCAAGAGTATCTTCCGACGAACCGATCTGGCTGCTCAGTTGAGGGCCCCGGTTGCCATATCCGCCCGGCACGGGCTGGGTCAGGTCCGGGCGGCGCGTGGGTTCCGGACCAACGCTGGCGTCCGCCACCCCGGGCTGAAAGATGACCGGCCGATTGTCCACCGGCGAATGGCTGATAACCGGTCCGCTCTTGTTTCCCTTTCGAACCGCAATGATCAAATCCGCGTCCTGTGGATTGGTCGCCAGCCTGAATCGGCCCCATTTCACAATGGCTCTTTCGACGTCATCCTGGGCATCACGATTTTCCCGGGGATTCATCAAAGCTTCGCCCGCATCGGGAGGAATCACGACCAGCACGTATTGCGCCTGCAGAATATAGTCGGGAAGCAACTGCTTCTTTTTGTTTTTTGCATGGAGATGGGGAGCGGACAGCAGAAATAGCGAGAGCAAGATAATCGAAACGCGACTGGACATGATCCCCTCCAGGCAAGTGCCGGAGTACCTACCGATTGTACGACGTCCCGGCCCATCCGTCATGACAAGCCCGGCGTCACATTGCACCTCTATCAGAAACTCGCCCGTCTGGGGCCGCTTCAGTGGGTGAACGAGAAGTTCAGCCCGGTAGTCAACAGAATGTCGTTCTGCTTGGCCCCCGCCGGCGGATTGGTGACGTAGATGTCCCCGAAGGCGTTCTGCCATCCCAGCCATTTGCTGATCTTGGTCACCGTGCCGAAATTGAAGGTCGCCCGATACTCACCCGGATCATTGAAGTTGGGGAAGAAGTACAGCTTTTGGGTCACCACGGTATTAGCCCCGATCTTGTGGCTGAGTTCCTCGCCCGCCGATGCGGCGGCAAAGCTGCGGCTGGGAAGCAGCGAGTATTTTTCACGGGTGTAGTTGATGCCGCCCAGCAGGTCCAGCGTGGTGCGGGTGTTCTGGATGGCATGGAGGCCGAGGCCGCCGCCGAAAACGGAACGCAGGTCGAGAGTCTGCAACGCATCAGCCTGGAAGTCCGCGCCGACGTAGGCGAACAGCCGGGGAGTCAGGTCATGGTCGTAGCGAATTCCGCCCTGCACCGCGTTGGCGGTAGTCGCCAGGGTCGCGCCGGGTGCATCGTTGGTCGCGTAGATGCTATTGGTGTAAAGGCCAAGGTGATCATGCAGGGTCTTGCGATCGGCGGTGAAGGCCACATCCAGGTTCTTGGTCTGGCTGTTGCCGCGAGTCAGTCCGAATCCGACGTTGGCCCCGCCCTTCCATCCCTCCAGCAGTCCCGGATGCAGTGATTTTTCATACGCCGCCTGCTCGGCTTCGCCGAACAGTGTGGTTACAGAGTTCAGGGGCTCGGTCACGGTGCCTGCATTCGGCGTGGCCACCGCCAGGCTGCCGTCCGAAGTGGTCACCCTCCCGGCGACCGTCTTGCCGTCGCTCAAAGTCAGGTGCAGAGACTGCGTGGAGGTGATTTCCTGGACCGCTGGCCATTGCACCGTGACTTCGCCGGCAAATTCAGTCTTGATTACCAGGGTCTTGCTGTCGGCCTTCTCGATGGTTCCAGTCAAGCGATCGCCGTTCTTCAATACAATCTGGTCGGCAAACAGCGCGGGACAGGAAAAAACGCAAATCAGGGCCAGCACTAGTAGTTTCGACACGCATTACCTCCGGAAAATGGACTTCGGAATTGGGGTTAGTTCATCGCTATAGGAAATGTCAACCGCTGAAGGAGACGAAGAGAATCACAGTAGGGGTCACCAACTGCGTGAGTCGCTCATTCTTGACTTATTGTCCCGCGCCTTGGTTGTCCCGCGATTGGATTGCGACAGACCTGGAGATTATATGAGACGTGAGGTGCAAGAGCAAAACATGGCAGACGCGCGATAGGGGAAGTACTACCTCAGGCATCAGGCGATCCCCGGGGAGCGAGCAGTAAATCAAGAAATCAGCTGGGGCGGTTGGAAACATCCGCCGGCGCCGCGCTCTTGACTTCGGCATTGGTGGCGGCGGACGGGTGCTCCGCGCCATCCTTCATCCCGTCCTTCAAAGCGCGAATGCCCTCGCCAATCCCTTTGCCCAATTCCGGCAACTTTTTGGGGCCGAACACCAGGAGGGCGATAAAGAAGATCACCAGCAGATGCATGGGTTGAAACAGGCCTTCGAGCATAAAACTCCTCCGCTGCCTGCGGCTGACAGCTAGCCCAACAGTATCGAAAGCCGCAACCTACGTCAACTTGCCCGCAGGTCAGGTCGAAACCGGGCGCAGGGCCAGTTACCTCCGTGATCTACCTGTGTCTACCTGGCGGTCCTATGTTGAAAACTGCCTAAGGGTGAAATTTGTCTCGAGACACGGGAGTCGGAGTGCGCCGTCAGGTCCTTGTTTTTGTGCTTCTTACCCTCCTCACGGTGGCCGCTGCCGCCCAAGCGGATGATCCCAGCCCGGTAAATTGCACGCAGTTCATGGCGTGGACCGTCGGCGGGATGTCCAGCCAACGACTCACCCGGCTTGCCCAGCAGCGCGGAATTGGCTTTGCCCTGGATCCGGGCACGTCGCAGTCTTTATTGACCGCGGGAGCCGCGCCAACCCTGCTGCAGCATCTGCGCGCGACCAATTCGGGCCGGACCAATGCGGGCCGGACTAATGCGGATCCAGGCCATTCCGGGGGCGGTGATTGCCCGGGCGCTCTGGCAGATGCCGGCCAGCTGATGCATCGCCGGAAGTATCGGGAAGCTCAATCGATTCTGCAGAAGTTGATCTCAACGGATCAGCGAAACGCGGCCCTGCACTTTGCCCTGGGCTATGTTCACCAGCAACAGCAGGACTGGGACGACGCCTTCGATTCCTATCAGAACGCACAACAGCTGATGCCCGGACTTTCCGACGTTCACAGCCGGTTAGCTTACCTGCTTTATCGCGCCGACGATGCCGACGGTGCCATTGCGGAGGCCCGCACCGCCCTCAGCATCGATCCCCGGAACGCCGACGCCTATCGCTTCCTCGGACTCGGTCTGTTCGCCAACTCGCAATATGCCGCCGCCGTCCACGCTTTTCACGAGTCTCTTGCTCGCCAGCCCAATAATGCCGACGTGTACTACGACCTGGGGATCACGCTCCACGACCAGGGCAACGTTGACGCCGCCGCAGCAGCGTACCGCAAAGCGATTGCTCTCAACCCGCAACTCTGGGAAGCGCACAACAATCTGGGAATGCTCCTGCATGACATGAAGAGCTTCGATGGCGCCATCGCTGAATACCTTGAAGCCAGGCGGCTGGCACCGGATGAGTCGGTGGTGCGCAACAACCTGGGCAACACTTATTGCGACAAGGGCGACTACCAGGCCGCCATCACCGAGTTCCACCAGCTCTTTGCCATGGATTCGGGCTGGCAGGGCGGGCATAGCTGCCTGGCGAGGGCGTTCCTGTCCAGGCGCGACTATGAATCCGCGATTGTGGAACTGCGGGCCGCCATTTTGCAGAATCCTGACAGTCCTGACGAGCACCGCTATCTGGGACAGACTTTGCTTCTGGTGCACCGGCAGCCGGAAGCGGTGCGCGAATTGCGCCTGGCGGTCCAGTTGGATCCGGATTCGCCTTTGGCCCACCACTATCTGGGCACGGCACTGTTCAACGGCGAGGACTTTCCGGCGGCTGAAACCGAGTTTCGCCAGGCCGTGCGCTTGCAACCCACAGCCAACAACCACTACTACCTGGCAGCTTGCCTGATGAGCATGCGGAAGTACGATGCCGCCCTCGCCGAACTGGACACAGCCGCTCGACTCGAACCCGCGGAAGACCTCTATCGCACCCGCAAGCGCGAGCTGCTAAAGCTGATGCAGGCCTCGAGCGTGCGCTGATCAGCCCTTGAAGTGCCAGAACGGAACCGAAACCGCTTAGAACGCAGGCCGGACTGCTTCGTTTGAGCCGCGTGGCACATCTGTTATGCACTATAGGGCAATAGACCACATGAACTGTCGTGCGTCGGTGAACCCGGCGCCCAGACCTAAAATGTCTCTGGATCCGTCTTTGGACCAAGGCGATTTAGAGCGAAGCATTTCACTCCGGGAGCCATGTGATGAACTCAGCGACACGACCACAGCTCGATAACAGTTCGATCCCGTCGGCCATTCTTCCCAGCGAAACCGGTTATCAGCGCGCCACGACTGCGATGGAAAGTCTGCCGTCCGCGCTCGGCCCCCGGCGTATCGGATACGGCCTGCCGTGCGTGAAGTGCAAGACTTATTACGCTGCCGATCTTTCGATGTGCCCGGTGTGCAAGAGCGAAGAAAGGGTCTCGCCGGTCGTGGATGTTTCGGGCAACTCGCTCCCTGGGGTTCCGGAAACTGCGCTGCCCGCGCCCGACGATGCCGCGCTCGAGGAAGAACGCGAACGTTTCCTGCGCGAGTTCAAGTCCCAGGCTTACGCGTCCCCACTGCCGCTTGACCCGGCCGATATTGACTCGGAAAAAAGTTTGGGTTGCAGCGTGGCAGGAAATCATCAGGGCGGATTTGAGCCCGCCACCGTATGCCAGGGCTGTTATGCGCGCCTGCAGGAGCGGGTGGACCTGCTGGAGGCAGCCTTGCACATGGACTTGATCGAAGCCACTCGAGTGGTCTACGAGGCGGTTTGGGCGGACCCTTCCGATCCCAGCAAAACCTATCAAAACGCCGCCCGCGCCGTTCTGGGTGAATTGCGCAAGCGGGCCGGTATCTCGGCCGTGCTGGGGCCGCACCAACCGCTGGCTCACTAAATTGACCGCCCGCTATTCAGACTTCAGGCTTACCCATTTTCTGCCGCCATACAACCGGTATGCGTCTCCGTCCGGGACAATCTTCAGGGGTACGGGACGCGCCAGCTTGTCGTCGATTTTGCCGGCTACGCTGAACAGATCATTGGCCCCCACGTCCATCACGGTAAATTTTCCGTCTCGCGCAAAGCCGAAACCGTAGGCGCCCGGCTGAAGTTCGGTTCCCTCGATCTTGAGCTTCACTTCCGTGATCAGGAATCCCTGGTACTTTGCCTGCACATCGGAGGCGTAGCCCGAGGCATCGACCAGCCCGGCCAGAACCAGCTTCCCATCCGCTACGCTGAATCCCGCCGAATTGCGCAGCTGGACCGGGGCGGATTGCCCACGAAAGAAATAAGCAGCGGGGACCACCTTCTTGATTTCATCGGCGCTCAGCAGCCCGGGCTTCGGCTGCGCTGCCGCCAGCATCAGGCAGGAAAAAATCACGACCACCAGACTCAAACGTCGCTTCATGAAACGTCCTCCTCGAAACCGGGCGCGGAAGCCCCGGAGTGGTTATTTACTTTTCTTGGCAAACTCAAAGCGCAGTGTGCCGAAAGCCGCCGGCACGTGGAAATTTGGCTCAGCCGTCCGCGTGGGCTGCCAGGCCAGATAGGCACGCGGTTCCTCCTTACCCTCAACCCGATAAAAATTGGCCCGCCAAACCGCCTGCGGATCAAAAGTTGGAGTCAGCGCCTTCAAGGGAATGGCCAGCTCGGCCGCCCAGCGGTGTGCCTTCTCATCGAGAAACACGGAGCGCGCCATTCCGCTCTTGAGGTCCGCCAGTC
Organism: Terriglobales bacterium; assembly: GCA_035632335.1. GTDB lineage: Bacteria > Acidobacteriota > Terriglobia > Terriglobales > Acidobacteriaceae > JAIQFF01. The sequence goes on along the minus strand of DASQHA010000337.1, from coordinate 13,997 downwards.
CGCCGGGAAAGATATCCAGGTCGATCCACATTCCGTTGGGGCTTACTTCGAACTCCCGGTAAAAGCGTTCGCGGGCGGGGTCGGGCTGCAGAAAAGCTTCTGCCACGTCGCGGTCCCACAGGTGGTCGCGGCGTCCGTTGCTTGCGGAGTCTTCGAAAAGGTAGAGGTCGCGGTAGCGGCATTCAAATCTCAAGTACAAGGTCTGCGGCGACCACAATGCCCGGACTACCGTCTCTCTTTGTTCGTCCGGATTCTTTCCCTGCCAGTCGGCGCAGAAGGCAACGGGCTCGGCCCGCTGCCACTCGATGGCCGGACGTTCAGCGTCGAGTCTGATCTCACCTGCCAGGCGGGAGGCGACGATCTCGGACGGAACTGCGGTGCACTTCGCAATTGACGTCGTCTGGCTCATAGCGATGGAGGAAAGCAGCGGAGCAGCCGCAAGAATCAGTATATGGGTCAGAGCGCGCACAGGCATCCCAGGAAAATCAATTTGACCGCAAGATTCGGATAGTCCACGCCGCCTCCGCGGCCTAGGCTTGGGTCATTATGACAGCCAATGCGATACTCAATCTGACCGAAGCTAGAGACGAAGCGAGCGACATGGCGCGCAACCCTGACATCCGACGCACGACAGATCCGTGGCAGGCCGTGCTGGCCCGCGACGCCAACCAGGACGGCAGTTTCGTCTTTGCGGTTTCTTCTACCGGAATCTATTGCCGCCCGTCCTGTCCCTCGCGGCGTCCGCGCCGGGAAAATGTTACTTTCTTCCGCCGTCCGGATGAAGCGGAGAAAGCCGGTTTCCGGGCCTGTTTACGCTGCCGTCCCAAGGCCATCGGCGGGAACAAGCAGGCGGAGATGGTCAAAGCTGTTTGCCGCTACATTGAGCGGCATCTGGATGAGCCGGTCACGCTGAGCCGCCTGGGAGCGGAATTCCACCAGAGCCCGTTCCATCTGCAGCGCTCGTTCAAAGCCGCGCTCGGCATTTCGCCGCGAGCCTATGCCGACTCATGCCGCATGAATCAGCTCAAACGCAATTTGCAGGCAGGCCATTCCGTAACCCGCGCCATGTATGACGCGGGTTACGGTTCCAGCAGCCGCTTATATGAGCGCACCGCCTCGCAACTGGGAATGACTCCGGACAAATATCGTCGCGGCGCGATCGCGGCCCCGATCCGCTATACCTGCACCGATTCTCCCCTCGGACGCATGCTGATCGCCGCCACCGAAAAAGGCATCTGCAGCATCCAGTTCGCGGATTCCGACGATGAACTCGAGCATGGCTTGCGTCATGAGTTCCCATTCGCCATCCGGCGGCGCGATGACGCCGGCCTGCAAAGTTGGAAAGACAACCTGCTTCGCCAGATGCATGGACAGACGCTGCGCACCTCCCTGCCGCTCGACATTCAGGCGACAGCCTTCCAGCGGCGAGTGTGGACAGAGTTGCAATCCATCCCGTTCGGCGCAACCCGCTCCTACGGACAGGTCGCAAAAGCCATCGGGAAGCCCACCGCCACCCGGGCCGTGGCTCGCGCCTGCGCCACCAACCCGGTCGCCGTGGCCATTCCCTGTCACCGCGTGGTCAGAAAGGGCGGAGACGTGGGCGGCTATCGCTGGGGAATCGAGCGCAAACAAGCCCTTTTGGAACTGGAAGGCGCCAGTTAGGGTGCCCCGTCCTCGTCTCTCACGTCTTTTGGGAGAGACAGGGCGGGGGTTTTGGTATTTGAAATTTTAATCATTTCTCCATCTGGACATAAACTCTCCGCGCCGACGAGAGCGTCTCCAGTACGGCGCTCTTCTCCGCCTCCGTATTCCAATCCTGGTTCGCCTTTGCGGCATCGATCATGCGATCAATCCAGGCGACAAAGTAAGCGGCGTCTTCGACAGGTTTTGGATGCGACCCGGCCACCGTGACATAAATCGGACTGGTAGTCGCGTAAGGATACATATCCAAAATCGGATGCTCCGCCTTGTCAGCCCAGGCCCGCAGCAGGCACCATCCGCTGCGTGAAACGGGAATCGCATCGGTCACGTCCGCAGTCTCACGGTCGCGGTTCAGCTTGAGATCACGCACCACCTCGCCATTGCAGATCACCTGAAGATGATCGACCGGCACGAACGAGCGCAGCCACGCCGTGACCTTCACCGTGTTGTCGCCGGCCGGCAACGTCAGATCATCCCCCAGTTGCTTTCCGCCCAGGGAAAATCCCAGCAACGGCCCGTTGCTGGCAAAGGTGCGGCCGTGCTTGATCGAGTCCAGCCAGAGACCAATCTTGAGCGGACCGGCGGGGACCTTGGCGTAGACGCGATTCAGTCCAACCGGTCCGCGCAGGGAAGCGAAGTTGGCCATGGCATCAGTGCCCGCCGCAGTCGGCAGGCGGAATCCGCAGTTCAGCAGCCGGTACCAGACGCTGGCGGTGGATTTATGCTCCGCGAATCCCATCACTTCGATGTAGTCCACTTTCCCTAACGCCAGATCCACCGGGAGTTCGTGGGTCACCGAAGCATCCTTCACCGGATCGGGCACGGCATCGTAAGGATGGACGTATCCCACGAGGGCCTGCTGTTCATGCGCCATATCCGCTACATCGGCATTAGCGGGAAACAGGCTGGCGGCCGCAGTGTTGGGATAGGCGGCATACCCCGGCAAAAGAAAATTCCGGGTGAGATTCAGCAGACCCAGGTGTCCCCAGTAGCTGGTGTGAAATTCCTGGCCATGCAGCAGAAGAGTGGTTGCGGTCGAAGCCGGGTCGGGCCTGGGGCTGAAGTACGCGATGTCCGGAATGCGCTGCTCCTTGTTGACCACCAGGTCTTCGACAATCTGCAGGTTCTCGGCTGCGGCTTGCGCGACCAGATGCCGGGGCGTGTTGCGATAGGCGCCGCCGTAATTCATATGCACGTGAACATCGCCGCTGACCCACTGCCAGCCCGCCTCTTCAGGAAGGTTGAGCGGCTGCAGATGAATCGTCAGACTGGATTTCTGCCCGGCTGTAATCGTGACCCTCTGACGTTCAAAGCGGTACTCGAAGCCCTTCATGACTTCGACTTCCGCGCTTCCCGTGGGCAGCGTCATTTCAGCATTGCCTGAAGCGTGAAAGTAGTGGGCCTCGAAGGGGCGCTCGGATCGAACGAAATTATCGTCAGCCTTCATCCACGCATCGTCGGGAGCATAAGCGCGGCCATCTTCGCCGACCACGAAGATCCGCGCCGCGGTGGGATGTCCTGCCGGATCGAGCACCGTAATACTCAGCTGACCTTGCGGCTTTAGATAACGCTTCTCTTTTGCGACCAGTTGCGTCTGCGCGCCGCCGGGAACGGTCTCTGTCCACAAAGACGTGTTGCCGCCGCGGTTCGAAATGAATGCGATGCGATGTCCATCCGGCGACCAGCGGGCTCCCACGTTGTCAAAATCTCCGTACGAAAGCGGGAACGCATCACCGCCTTCGGCAGGCAGCACCCAGAGTTGGTGCCACTGCTGTCCCAGATAGGACGCGTAGACAATGCGCTTGCCGTCGGGCGAGAAGTCCGGGCGAGCCTTCCATGCGGTTTCTTCGTAGTGAATCTCGCGCGCTTCCGCGCCCGTCTCCGCTTTCATTCGCCAGAAGCCGCCGGTGCCGTAAATGTGTCCCCGATTCGAGACGAACAGGATGTCTTTCCCGTCCGGCGACCAGGCTGGGCTGATTTCGTGGTCGAATTGGCTGTAATAATAGCGGTTCAGATTGCTGCGGTTTTCCCCGGTCAGACGCCGGACGTTTTTCAGTTCGCCGTCGCTGAAATCTCCCGCGAAGATGTGGAAGCGTCCGTTGAACGACGTCGAGACAAAGGCGATACGCTTGCCGTCTGGCGAGAAACGCGGCTCCACATTGACCGCTCCCCCCGTCGTGAGCTGCCGCGTGGCTTTGGTTTCCAGATTCAAGGCCCACAGTTCAACGGCATCGCTCTCATAAGAGGCGTACACCACCCAGCGTCCATCGGACGAGCAGTCGGGCTGGTAGTCGTATCCGGAGCCCGCGGTGACCTGTTCTGCCACCGTCGAATCGAGTTTCTGGAGCCACAGCGATCCCGCCATCGAGTAGACCAGGCTGCGTGAATCCGCAGCCCAGGCCACCGCGCCCGGCCCGGTCGTCAGTTGCGGCAGATACATTTCGCGAAAGTAGTAGGGATGCGGCTCGTCGATCTGCTTGAGCACGGGCTCGCGTTGGGCCCAGAGCGGCAGGGAAGGGGCAAGCAGAAAAGCGAGGGCGAGCAGCAGCAGGCTAATGGGGTTTCGCTGGGGCAAGGGTCCTCCGAGTTTTCGCAATGGTCGTGCTGCTCATCGTACGCATTATCTTGAAACCACCGGCAAAACTATGCGAGAAGGCCGATGGCGGTCGGTATAAATCGAAATGTGCGCCTTCTGCATTCTCGCCGACGAATTTTCCAGCTCGCCCGACTGCAGGTTGCGTGAAAAGTTCGGAAAAAAGCTCCCTGAAATCTGTACCCGGATGCGATGGTCCTTCCGAAAGACGTTGCTGGTGATCAGGTTGTCGAGTCGCAACTCATAGACCCGGTTTGGCCGGAGCAGCCGCCGTCCCTTTTTCAGGTCGCGATAGCTGGCGCGCAACACATCCAAGCCAGGACTCATCAGGTTAAACGCCGTGCTGTCCGGAGCCACATCGAGCAGGCGCACCCACAAATCGGCATCACGGCAATCGCACGCCAGATAAATCTGCGCCTGGATCGGACCGGTCACTTCAGTGTCCCGCTCCAGTGGATCCGAGTCAAAGGTCAGAACATCTTTCTGGTCCGCCAGTTCGCGGTAGTCGTGAGCGCCCGATTCGCGAAAAGAATTGACCACCGGAGTGGCAGGATCGGAGGCGAAAGACACGAACGATTTCTTTTCCCGGGGCGCGGCAGCAGAGAGGCCACCCTGGACTTCGCCCGGTTTCGGACTGACCAGATAGTAGGACGCGGGCATCGCGGCCGGCGGCCAGGCGTCGGCTTCGCGCCACTCATTCTCGCCCATCACAAAATAGCGGACCGGCTTTTCTGCCTCCACGCCATTGGCGGCCCCTCGCAGGTAGTGATCCATCCAGCGCAGGACAACCTCGTCGTAGTCGATGGCCGCCGCCGGTCCAAACTCCCGCTCTCCCGATTTTGTTTTCGCCGTGGACGCCACTCCGTGGACCCAGGGCCCGATCAGCAGATGGGTTTGAGGATCGGAAGTGCCGGCCCGCACCCTCAGCAGCCCGGCAAAGTTGGTCGTGGCGCCCTCCGGCCCGTAGTTGTCGTCATACCAGCCGGAGAAATTAAGCACGGCGGCGTGCACGCGCCCGTATTTATTCCGCAGGTCGCACCAGTCCCACCAGGGATCGTCGAAGGGATGGGAGAGCCAGTCATAATAGTAGGGAGCGATACCGCGCAGCTCTTCCAGATGGTCGAGCGGCAGCGTCGACAGCATTTTTGGACTCGCCTGCGGCCACGCGGCAACTGCTTCGTCAGGGGTTTTGGGCCCGGGCAGATTTTTTTTCGCGCGAATGTCGGGAGCGATGTTGTCCCAGATCCATTCCATCCACGACATGTCCCACAAGCCGCCGGCGTAAAAGAAATTCTGCGCCGACGAAAAAGTCATGGCCGGAACCATCGCCCTGAGGTGCGGCGGATTCTCCACCGCGGCCAGCCACTGCACCGCGCCAGGATAGGAAAGCCCGAAAGTTCCAACCAAGCCGTTCGACCAGGGCTGTCGCGCTGCCCACTCGATGGTGTCGTAGCCATCGCGGCCCTCATTCTCATACGGGCGGAACTCGCCTCCGGAAGCGTAGCGTCCGCGAACATCCTGCACCACGACCGCGTATCCGTGCTCGACCGCATGCCGAAAGGTGGTGTAGTCCTCCAGCGCAGGTTCTTTCCCGTAGGGCGTGCGATAGACCAGGACCGGGAACGCGCCTTCCGCACGAGGCCGCAGCACGTCGGCGCGCAGGATTATGCCGTCACGCATGGGCACAGCGACATCCTTATCGACTAAAAACTCTTCGGACGCATGCTGAGCCCAAGCGAGCAGACTTATTCCGCATAGCAGCGGTGCGAGGAATCTCATTTTCATGGGACGGCAAAGCCTAGCAGCTTGACGGCGCTAAAGACAAGAATCACCGAGCCCGGGTAGTGGCTGAAGTCGTGCCTCTTCCTTTGTCAAGGGCGTCATGTTGAGCCTGCGAAGCATCTGGCGTGGAGCTCATCGGAAAGAAGCCGGCCATTGTGCAACTGCGCGCAAGATCCTTCGGGACTAAAGTCCCTCAGGATGACGCCAGTAAGAAGCCTTTCAAACTCGGCCGCTACCGGAACTGGGGTCACGAAACCAACGTTTCGCCCCCCGCCGCTGCCTGACCAGCAGCCAGTTGATCATGGCCACCGCGGCTGTGGCCAGCAGGATCAGGGATCCACCCAGGTCGACGCCGGTAATCAACACCGCGCAAATTGCAATGCCCAGCCCCGCGAACAGGGTTCCTCCCGGAAGCCTGAACATTGCGGCTCCTGGCTGCTTGTGACGAAATACGGGCAGGGCGGCACAGACCAGGCCGTAATAGAGGAGCCGGGCCACCGCGGAAAGCGTCGCATTCCAGGTGAAGCTGCCGAACAGCGCCAGCAGCCAGCTCAGCAGGGCAAACGCAAGAATCGAAATATAGGGAGTCCGAAACCGGCGATGGATCGCCGCGAAGATGGACGGGAAGTCTCCGTTCTCGGCCAGCGCAAAAGTGATTCGCGGCACGCCCAGCATATTGGCGCTGAGATAGCCGACCACCGAAACCAGCGCGCCCACGGAGACGAAGGCGGCGCCGCCATTTCCGAAAACCAGCCGGGCCACGTCCGCGAGAGGGCGCTCGCTGTGCGCCGGATCAGGCAGGATTCCCACCACCACCCACTGGATCGCCGAATACAGCAAAGTGCATGTGATCAGCGCGGTGAACAATGCAAACGCGGCGTCCCGCCGGGGATTCTTTGCCTCGCTCAATGGAGTGAGCGCGGTTTCGAACCCGCCATAGGCGAAAACCAGCAGCAGCGAGGCTTTCAGCCAGGCGCCGGCCCCGGCCCCGCCCGGCAATAGCGGCGCCGCTTTGTGGCCTGCGAGCAGATAGAACGAACCCGCAATCGCCACCAGAAACAGCGGCACCAGTTTCGCCACTGTGAACACGTTGCTGACCTGCGTGCTCGCCCGCACGCCGCGATAGTTGATCAGCGTCAGAACGCCGTAGAGAAATGTCAGGATGAGGAATCGCGGCAGCGGATCCTTGGCGTGCGGCCAGAACTCGCCGCAATAAATGACAAACAGGTTAGAAGTGGCCGCCGGCGCAGCCAATCGCACCAGCCAAAGCATCCAGCCCATTTCGATTCCGACGAACCGTCCGAACGCCGCCCGCGCGTAGAGATAAGGACCGCCGGCCTGGGTGAACTGCGAAGCTACCTCAGCGAAACAGGCCATGATGACGCCCGCCGCCGCCCCCGCCAGCAGGACGGCCCAGGGGCTTGCCCGGCCAATGAGCCGGGCCACGTCGGAAGGCAAGCCGAAAATCCCGCTGCCAACGATCGAGTTGATCACCAGCGCCGCCAGGCTCCATCGCCCGATTGCGCGCACCAGCCCGGTTTGTTCGCCGCCAGGCAAGACGTGGTTGTACCACAGCTCTCAGCCGTCAGCTACCAGCTTTCAGGAAATGCAGGCGCGAGCGCCCGCGTTCGTGCGCCGATCTTGCCATGGATGAAAGGAGAGGGAATTTACGGGTTGAAGCGCTGAGGACTGACGACCGAAGACTGACGACTGCTACGCCGCGTCGTTCTCGATCTTGATGCGCAGCGATTTTAGAAACTTGAGGTCCTGATCGCTGATCTTGAACTCGGGGTTGGTGGTAAGCGTGGTGACCATGGAGGTCTTGTCATCGGACTTCTCGCCCGGCTTGCTCACTCCGATGGTCGCTTCCAGCACCAGAAAAATGTCGTATCCACTGTCCTTGATCTTGGAAACCACTTCGGCAATCTGTTCGCTGTCCGCCAGCGACTCGTTGATCGCCTCGCCCAGTTCTTTCATCAACTGTTTCAGTTGCTGGTCCACGTGGCCCCCCGTAAGCGGTAATCAGTTACTCAGATGCCGGATTGTGGTTTCCGGTTTCGCGACGCCACCGCCGCCCCCGTCATTGTAACCCCGAACACTGCTAAAATCGACGCTGATGGTGAACGTGTCGACAGTCCGAAAGCTGAGCATTGCGGCACGCGTTGCAGCCCAGCACGCCGGGCGCACTCGGACCGTGGGCGCGGTACTAAAAGGCGCCCGCACCACGGCGGCCCATTTCGGACGCGTTCTGCGCCAGCTTTGGCTGGAGGTGACGGGCTTTGTTTTCCTGGCTTTAGCCTTCATCGGCGCCGGCGCTTTCTTCCGCGAGTATGCCCGTTACCAGGCCGGCCAGACTACCGCGACCCGAGTCGCAGTCGCAATTATTTTCACACTGACTTTTGCCTGGTTCGGCGCCAGCTCATTCTGGAGAGTATGGAAAAAAGGCTGAGACCTTAAACCACGAAGGAAACGAAGCGGCACGAAAGGAAATCTTCAGCGCTGTAGGAGTGCCGTGGGAATTCCCTGGTGGCGCTTTGTGACCTGGGTGGTTATTGCCCTTCGTAATGACCGATAAACTCAAAGCCGAGACTGGCGCACCAGCCGATCCCGAAACTTCCTCCCATATTCCCATCCGCCCGCTCTATACCCCGGCCGATCTGAACGGCCGAGACCCGGAAAACGAAGTCGGATATCCCGGAGATTATCCCTACACTCGAGGCGTTCAAGCCACGATGTATCGCGGCCGGCTCTGGACCATGCGCCAATACGCCGGCATGGGCGACGCCGAGGAGTCGAATAAGCGCTACAAGTACCTGCTGGCGAACGGGACCACCGGACTTTCTGTAGCCTTCGATCTGCCCACCCAGATCGGCCTGGATTCCGACCACCCGCTGGCGGTCGGCGAAGTCGGAAAAGTCGGCGTGGCCATCGATTCGATCGAAGACATGCAGCGCCTGTTCGAAGGCATCGACCTGACCAGGATTTCCACCTCGATGACCATCAACGCGACTGCTTCGATTTTGCTGGCGCTCTACGTCGCGGTTGCCCGCCGCCAGGGCGCCGATATCCGCCAACTTTCCGGCACGGTGCAGAACGACGTGCTCAAGGAATACATTGCCCGGGGCACGTATATCTTTCCTCCGGCGCAGGCCATGCGCATCATCACCGACCTGTTTGCCTGGACCAACCAGAACATTCCCGAGTGGAACACGATTTCCATCTCCGGTTATCACATGCGGGAAGCCGGATCGACCGCGGTCCAGGAAGTTGCCTTCACCCTGGCTAACGGCATCGCCTACGTGCAGGCCGCCATCGACGCCGGCCTCGACGTCGACAAGTTTGCCCCGCGTCTCTCCTTCTTTTTTAACGCGCATAACAATTTTCTGGAGGAGGTCGCCAAATTCCGTGCTGCGCGCCGCATGTGGGCCCGCATGATGCGCGAACATTTCAAGGCCCGGAACCCGCGCTCCTGGATGCTGCGCTTCCATACTCAAACCGCAGGCTCCACCCTGACCGCGCAGCAGCCGGAAAACAACATCATCCGCACCGCGCTGCAGGCGCTGGCCGCGGTCCTGGGGGGCACTCAATCGCTGCACACCAATTCCTACGATGAAGCTCTTGCTTTGCCGACCGAGCCCGCCGCCCGAATTGCCCTGCGCACCCAGCAAATCGTGGCGTACGAATCCGGCGTGCCGCAAACCGTCGACCCCCTGGCTGGTTCGTACTACATCGAGGCCCTGACCAACGAGATCGAATCCCGCGCGACCGAGTACCTGGGAAAGATTGAAGCTCTGGGCGGCATGATCAAGGCCCTGGAGCGCGGTTACGTGCAGCAGGAAATCCAGAACGCGGCTTATGAATACCAGCAGCAGATTGATCGCGAGGAAGCCGTGGTCGTCGGCGTGAACCGCTTTACCGTGGACGAAGAAAAGCCCATCCCCATCCAACGTATCGACGAATCGCAGGAACGCAAGCAGGTGGAGCGCTTGCACGCGCTGCGCGCCCGCCGCGATCCCGGCCTCTGGCGGTCCGCCCAGCAGCAAATCGAAGACGCCGCCCGCTCCGGCGAAAATCTCATGCCGCGAATCCTGGCGGCCGTCGAAGCCCACGCCACCGTCGGCGAGATCTCCGACACCATGAGAAAAGTTTTCGGAGAGTACAAGGAAGCCGTAGTCATCTAGCCCCCTGGTGCAGAAGATTATTCTTTTCGTTCCTCGAAACTGACGGAAGATCTTCGAGCCGGGGCGGTGCTTACCTTCCGCCTTGCAGGCCATCAGGCGCCTAACCATCCGAAAAGCGGAACATCGGGCATACACCGTATGGTTTTGAAGATATCAATGCAGTGATAATGGAAGGCGGTGGTACGCGGGCCGGGCAGTCATGATCGCGATCAAGAAAAGGGGGATGTTGTGGTATTTATTTCGAGCGCCGGTGTACCTCTACCGCTGGAGACTGGGTTGGCTGTTCGGACACCGCCTCCTCCTGCTGACTCACATTGGCCGGCGCACCGGCCTGCGGCGGCAAACCGTCCTCGAAGTGGTGGAGTACCGGAAAGCCGGGCCCGAGGTTGTGGTGGCAAATGGTTTCGGCCCAGATTGCGATTGGGTGCGTAATATTGAGGCAAAGACCGGCGAAGAAGTGACAGTCGGCTTGCAGCATTTTGTGGCGTCGCATCGCTTTCTGGGTGAAGACGAAGCCATCAAAGTGATTCAGGATTACGAGCACCGAAACCGGTTCATCGCTCCGGTCGTTCGCCGAGGGTTCAGCTGGCTGCTCGGGTGGCGGTATCGTGGCGGCGAAAGTGATCGCCGAAGGCTGGTCGGACAAATTCCGCTTATCGCGTTTCGGCCGCGATCCTGAACGGCTTTCCAGGCGCCCGGAGTGCCGGTGCTAGTCTTTCCGTTTTGTGGAGAGCCCGGGCGGGCGTTTCCACTCCCTCTACTTCACTTCCGGCGTGTCCTAGTCAGAAACCTTGTAGCCGCACGCCTGCCGGCAGGGCGGGCAGTAATACAGGCCATCGCTGCACAGGCGGATGTCCACTTGCCCCTGGCAGGAGCAACAGTACTTCTCGCAATCGCACTTGTCCTCGGTCATGTCGCACTGCATGCAGTGGTACTTGTTCTTGGTGGTGGTGGCCATGGGCGAACTTTAGCGCGGGTTCAGGAAGGTGGAAAGTTCCGTTGGTAACCATAGATCCGCTGTGTCTGCCCAGCATTGGTCCCGTGCGGCGCGGTTCTCAGGGGTGACACTTGATTTCAATGCGAAGGCTGGGAGGCCCGGGGGGCTGAGTCGCAGCACTCTTCGGCAACGCAACGACCTCAATGGCATGCATCGGCTCAGGGTTCATCCACTGCACATTCCACGCGCCCGGATGAACCGGCTGCTCCGCGCCCGGGTTGTCCCGAACGCTGCCGTCCGCGCGGTGATAACGGATATGTGGAGTACCTCCGCCAGTATCCCAATCAAGGAAAAAGCTCGGCCAACGGTGATGATGCATGGGTATGGTCGTGCCTGCGGGCGGTACGGTAACCTCGAGGATGCGGACCAGGGCGTTCTCAAAAATAACTTTGTGGCTCTGCGGCGCGGCTTGCACCGCGTCGTAGCCGTCCGGGAAACCCGATTTGTCCTGTCCCCAGGGGTAAAAGCATCCGGCAATCAGCACCAGAGAAATCATCAACGGGGCAACGGCGATAATTCTTAGGTTTCGGCTGCGGAGAAGGTCTGTTGGGCGGTTCATGGCGCGAAGTATAACCAGTTTTGGCGGAAGCGGACATGGATTCCCGGCGCGATTTTCTGCCTATTCCGCCTTCTGGCGCTTGGGGAATACCATCGGTTGAAGCCATCGCCAAGCGCATGTTAGGGTAGTAAGTCTCACCATTTCGCAGCTCAGCCACTGCTTTTGATCGAGGTCTCATTGCCCGCAGTCGAGGCGACCACGCCAGCCATCCGCAAGACAGCGCTCCATCCTGTGCATCGCCAGATGGGCGCGAAAATGGTGGAATTCAACGGCTGGGAAATGCCCGTCGAGTACCCTTCCGCCGGCGGGATTATGGCCGAGCATAAAGCGGTGCGCACGGGCGTTGGCATCTTCGACGTCAGCCACATGGGCGATATCCGGCTGGCGGGACCGCAAGCGCTGGCCGCCGTCCAGCACATTTCGATGAATGACGCCTCGCGGCTGGCTATCGGCCAGGCGCAGTATTCGGCGCTGCTCTATCCGGAAGGGACTTTCGTGGACGATGTGGTCGTCCACCGCCTCGGTGAAGAGGAATATCTGCTGGTGATCAATGCCGGCACCCGCGAAAAGGATTTCAACTGGGTGCGCGACCACACCCGCCAGTTCAACTGCAAGGTGGAGAATCTTTCCGACGACTTTACCCAGATTGCGATTCAGGGCCCCAAGGCCGCGAATCTGCTCCAGAAGCTCACCGACGCGGACCTCTCGGCGGTGAAGTTCTACTGGGTCACGCGAGGGACGGTCTGCGGGCTGAAAAATACGCTGATAGCCCGCACTGGCTACACCGGCGAAGACGGATTTGAGATCTATATCCCCTCTGACGAACCCACCAGCGCCCGGGTGTGGAACCAGATTCTGGAAGCGGGCAAGGAGTTCGGAGTGGTCCCGTGCGGCCTCGGGGCCCGCAACACGCTGCGTCTCGAAGCCAGGCTGCCGCTGTACGGGCATGAGATTTCAGACACCATCAACGTTTGGGAAGCAGGACTCGATCGTTTCTGCAAGATGGAGAAGGCGGACTTCATTGGCCGGGCGTCCCTTGAAAAAGCGAAAGCCGCCGGGACGAAACGCGCCCTGGTGGGACTGGAAATGTTGGATCGAGGCATTGCCCGCGATGGCTACAAAGTACTCGACCTGACAGGTCGCGAGATTGGCTACGTCACCAGCGGTTCTCCCGCGCCCTTTCTCAAGAAAAATATCGCGCTGGCGTATGTTCCGAGCGCGTTCGTTCCTCTGGGTACCGAACTGAAAGTGGAAATACGCGGGCAGGGCGTGAAAGCACAGGTGGTGCCAACCCCGTTTTACCGGAAGCCGAAAACGACTTAAACCACAGAGGACACGGAGAAACACAGAGGGACCCGAAAAGCTAAGAGCCAGAAGCCAGGAGCCAGAAGCTGCCATGCCCTTTCCGACCGACTACAAGTACACCAAAGAGCACGAGTGGATCAAAGCCGACGGCGGCAGCGCCATGGTTGGCATCACCAGCCACGCCCAGGAGTCGCTGGGTGACATCGTTTTTGTCGATCTGCCCAAACCCGGCGCCGAGATCACGTCCGGGAAAACGTTTGGCTCCGTGGAATCGGTGAAGGCAGTCTCGGACCTGTACGCGCCGGTTTCCGGTACGGTCACGGAAGTGAATGGGGAGCTGGCGACCGCCCCGGAAAAGATCAACCAGGATGCGCATAGCGCCTGGATGATCAAAATCACAATCAAGGACCCGGCGCAGCTGGACTCTCTGCTCTCTGCCGCGGACTACGAGAAGTTCGTCGCCGAGGAGGGCGGACATTGATCGTTCGCCTGATGATCGTTCGCTTGACGGTCTGTCGCACCCATTCAGCCTGCAGGTACATCTAAAGAAGTTCTATGCGATATTTGCCGAAATCTCCGGCTGACCGAAAAGCCATGCTGCAGGCCATGGGCGCGCGCTCGATCGATGATTTGTTTTCTCCGATTCCCGCGGAGTACCGCCTCGAGCGGGACCTCAAAGTTCCGCGCCAGATGGCCGAGTCCGAGATCGTGGACTGGTTTCGCGAGCGTTCTCGTAATAACGGCGACAGCTATGCGACCTTCCTCGGCGCCGGCGCTTATTCGCACTACCGTCCGGTGATCATCGATTCTCTGGTCTCGCGCGGCGAATTCCTGACTGCTTACACTCCCTATCAAGCGGAGATTTCGCAAGGCACGTTG
>DASQHA010000336.1:0-25184 GCA_035632335.1 Terriglobales bacterium | reverse complement strand
GGCATTACCGCCCAGCCCCACTTCAACCAGCGAGCTGCTGAAATCCAGAAATACGGCACGGTAAGCCACGCCCTGCCGTTGGAACTGGAAGAGCCAGTCCGTCTGGAAATGACCGAGCACCTCAACCAGCTTCTGGCCGACACCATGACCTTGCGCGATCTGTACAAAAAATCGCATTGGCAGGTCGCCGGACCCACTTTCTACCAGCTTCATCTCCTGTTCGACAAACATTACGGCGAGCAGTCGGAATTGGTTGACACCATTGCCGAACGCATCCAACTGCTGGGAGGCGTGAGCCTGGCCATGGCAGCCGATGTCGCCGAGACCACAAAGATCGAGCGTCCGCCCCGCGGACGGGAAGAAGTCCCGGTCCAGCTTTCGCGCCTGCTCGATGCCCACAAGATCATCATCGGCCAGTGCCGCGAGCTCGCCGAGCGCGCGGATCAACTGGGCGACGATGGAACCAACGACCTGGCGGTCAGCGACGTCCTGCGCACCAACGAATTGCAAGTGTGGTTCCTGAGCGAGCACCTGGTGCACATGCCCCTGGTCACCGCCCAGAACTGAACCCTTCGACCACAAATCAAATCCTGAATCCGGATTTCCGGGCCGACCCCTAAATGTCGGCCCTGATTTTTGCCTGACATTCCCCCATCGCATTCACCGCCAACCGGGTTACTCATGTAATCAGGGACCGTACAGTAGAGGGGCAATGGCCGCGCCTGATCGCCTAAGATGAGGCTGGGTTTTTGAACTCAACCAGCGCATGGCCACACACCCGGTCAAACATCTCGGCCGCTACCAGATCAACGCCCGGCTTGGCCGCGGCTCCATGGGCGTCGTCTACCGCGCGCTCGACCCAAAAATCAACCGCATGGTCGCCATCAAGACGGTTTCCCCTGCCGGCTTGGAGCTCGATGCCGAGCGCGAATATCGCGGGCGTTTCGTGGTGGAAGCTCAGGCCGCGGGTCGGCTGTCTCACCCCGGCATCATCACCGTTTTCGATGTAGGCGAAGATCCCGAAACCCGGTCGCCCTACATGGTGATGGAATACGTCAAGGGCAAGTCGCTCAGCCAGATACTGGGCGCGGAGAACAAGCGGTTGCCGCTGGCCACGGCCCTGCAATTGACCCAGGAAGTAGCCGAAGCCCTCCACTATGCCCACGCCCAGGGCGTCGTTCATCGCGACATCAAGCCGGCAAATATTCTGGTCACCCCCGACGGACACGCCAAGATCGCGGACTTCGGGATTGCGAAGTTCAATCAGACCCAACTGACTCAGCACGGCCGGGTCCTCGGAAGCCCCGCCTACATGGCCCCGGAACAGTTGAGTGACGAAGGCGGGGACGCGCGCTCGGACTTGTTCTCTCTGGGCGTGGTGCTGTACTTCATGCTCACTGGACAAAGGCCTTTTCAGGGGAACAGCATCGCGACCGTATGCTTCAAACTTGCCAACCACGAACCGCTGGCCGTGGCGAACTATGACATCACTTTCCCGCCCGCGCTCGATCTCGTGGTCTCCAAGGCGATCGCCAAAGACCCCGCCCAGCGATATCAGTCCGGCGGGGAAATGGCCCGCGACATTCAGCGGCTGCGAGAAAGTTGCGGCCTGCTTCCGGCGGCGGATGCAAAGCAAGATGGAATTTCTCATCTGGCCGACGCAACCCGAAACACGTCCCTCCTTCTGTCGTCGGACTCCAAAAACTCAATCTCCGATACTGGCCGCGCGGCGAAGCTGCTGCTGTCGTCGCTGGGGTTGACCCGGAACCGCCTCCTGGCCCTCGGCCTGGTGGCCGCCACCGTCATGTTCGTGGTTTTTTCGCGAACTTACGAGATCGGGCCCCCGCCGCCCCTGCCGCCCCAGCCGACCATCAGTCCGGTGCTGGCCCAACCCGTCGACATCCCAGCCCGCCGTCGCCCGGCCAACGCCGAGCTTGACCTGGAAATCGAACATCCCTTCACTGACGCCCGCGCTTCACTCTGGCTCGATAGCCAACTGGTTTACACCCAGGCGTTGCGCCCTGATCCCAAGAACCCTCTGCTGGTCTTTCGCAAGTCGCAGGGCCACGAATCCCATAAGATTGAGCTGAAGTCAGGCAAGCACCAGGTAAGAGTGCGAGTCCAATCTCCATCCTCGGCCTACGACCAGTCCAGGACCCTCGCGGTCAATCTTTCCCCGAAAGGCGAACGAACGCTGCTCGTCAACTGCGACGGCAAGCACAACGTTCTGCGCGTCACCCTGCAATAGTGAATTGCCCGCTCCAGGCCATCGGCGCGGTTTGCTGCCCGATCTCCGCCCGGTCGTGCCTGAATTTGAAACGCAATCTCAAGATGGCGTCATCCTGAGGGACTTTAGTCCGAAGGATCTGGCGCGCAGCGGCACAATTGCCGGCTTTCTTTCCTGAGAGCTCCACGCCCCATGCTTCGCCCCCTCAACCTGGCGCGCTTGCTGAAGGAAAAGTCTCATAACCCTCTACCCGCCGCCTTTCGCGCAATCGAGCCGGTGTGTAACAATCTTCTGAAGGCGGAAGAATTATGGACCAACCAGCCAGGCCCTTCACCTCCGGGGGCGCGGACACGCGCCGCTGGATGGCACGGATCATCATCGCAGTCATCCTCGGCGAGGCCCTCTGGGGCTTGCTTGTTTCGCTCGTGAACAATGTATTCGTGCCCTGGTTGGGCGACGCGATGGGGCCATCGTCAGGATTGCCGACTTCCTTCACCCAGCGGCCATACAACTATCCTGACCTGTTCGTTTCCGTGTTTGAGTTTTGTGTTGCCGGGCTGGTGGCGGCGATACTCAACTATTTCTTCCAGCCGCCCACCGCGAGCAGAGTCAAGACGTCGAAGAGTTCGATTCCAGCCGCGCCTCCCGGACCCATACGAGTGGTTCCCCAGGCAGCGCCGTCCGCCGGCCTGACCGAAACCGCTCCGCCGCAATTTGGTGTTGTCCCGTCGCCGGCGCCCGACGCAGCCCAGGAGGCCAGGTTGTATCCAGTCATTCCGTCGATACTCGTCCCCGCCGCTCAAGATGCAGGAGGGACATCCCCGCCCGCCCCGCAACCGGCCGCGCCAGTGCCTCCAGTTGCGCCTACACCAGTTGCGCCCGTAGCGGAAGCCAAACCCGCAGCCGCGGCTCCCGCACCCGCCGCCGCGAAACCGGTGGCGCAAAAGCCCGTGCCGCCCGCGCCCAAGCCCGAGCCAGCCAAACCCAAAAAGCCGAAAAACGTTTACTACAACATTGTTGGAGAACCCGTGTCATCGGATGACGACTAGGGCCGGGGCACAATCAAAAATCACTGAGTACTCGCCCCATCTGCCCCTGGGCTTTGTGCGAGGTCGCCCGCGGCCACATCAGGTTCCAGGATGGAGTCCTACAGCGTGCCCATAAACGCCACCAGGTCGGCGGTCTCGTCCGGACTTAAACCCATATTGAAGCGCTGATCGTAGAAGCTGACCACTTGCTCCAAGGTTGCGGCCGAGCCGTTGTGGAAGTAAGGCGCGCGCGCGGCCAGATCGCGCAAGCCCGGGGTTTTGAATTTGCCGATGTCGGCGCACTTGCCGGTGATCAGCGCCCGTCCCGGATCGGTGGTGGTGGTTTGCGTGCCGTCATTGCAACTGATCACATAGTAAGGCAGGTCGGCGGTTGGAGAAGTGGTTCCGATGTTCATCATGGTGAACCGCGGGTCGGTCCCGCTGCCAACGTTGGGCACGTTGTGGCAGGTCGAGCACGTCGCCATCACCTGGTCCTGGCCCAGAACATCGTTGAAGCCGGCCACGCCGGAAATCAGCATGGCGCGAGTGTTGAACAGTACCTGCCCGCGCGCGATGGACTGCCGCGCCGCAGCATTCGCGCCGCCCGCGTTGGCCCACCGGGAGTACAGATCAAACACGTTGGCATTGAATTTGGCGCCGGAGTTGATCCCCTGACGAAAAGGCTGCAACGCCAGGAAGATCGGGCCGCCGCGCGCGCCCTGCGCGATCAGGCTTCCCGCCTGATTGTCTTCCGACTGCGCGGTGAAGAGCGAACTCTCGAGGTCCACAATCTGCCGCAGTTGCGAATCCGTCGGCGGATGTTTCGGCTCGGTATGCACCAGGATCGCGTCCTTGGCCTGGCTGCGCAGGTTGGGCTCGCGCCCGTCCCACATGATGCCGGTCAGAAAACGCAGGTTGGTGGAAGGCAGCGGCCGGCGGTAAAGCGCGGGCGGGCTGGCGGTGGTCTCCGGACAGTTGTAAGGATCGTTGATGAAGGTGATGGTGAAATCGGCGTTGTCCGGCACCGGCAATGACATCCGGATCAGGCCTTTGGTCAACAGCAGGCTGTACGCCGAGGTGCGGGCCGCCATCGTCGACACGTCGGCGCTGGGACAATTGGCCCCGTCCACCGCACGAAACACCGGGTCCTTGCCCTGGGAAGCCTGGAAGCGCTGCTGCAGTTGCGGTGGAGTGACGGTCCACCCCTCGCCCGGATCATGACAACTGGCGCAGCTCCGGCCGTTGGTCCCCAAATCGTCAAAGAACGGACTCGAAAGCTCGACCGGACCCAGGGCCAGCGTCCTGAAAATGCCGCTGGGATCACGGAATGGCAGCAGGTTCGGAAGGTGGAAACCCGCCACCGCGCTCAGCGTAAACCCTGCCACCACTAACCCGGCAAGCGTCAGCAAAACCCGGAATCGTCCCATTGCACCTTGCTCCTTGGCTCGGCCCGTCAGCAAGTACGCACACCTTGGCCCAGGCTCTTGAACATGGGGAAAAACAAACTAGGGGAGGGAGCAACACCTTAGCATATGGGACTCGAAAATCAAGGCGATTTATAGGAAGCCTGGTGCCATTTCGTGCGCAAATTCTTGCGCACGATGTCAGTAGCGCGGCTTGAAAACTCCCTTATGGGATTGTCCTTCCGAAGCGCGATTGTCGCGCGATGGAATCTGCTGTTTTTCTGTTGGCAGCGCCAGATTCCTTGCCGATAAACCTGACTTCGGAATGACAAAGGGTGGGTTATTCCTGCGCAAACTGCACTACCACCCGCACGATAGGTGGCGTGAGGCGCGCCGGAAAAACCCGTTACTCCGGGCGATCCGGCGCAGGGAGCGCGTCTTCCGTAATCTGGGAGCCTGGCGAAGGAATCGGCTAGATTCGAGCTAACGGGGAGTGTTCAATCATGAAATCAGGTGTCGTCCTAATTACGGCCATACTCGCATTGTTTCTCGGAACCGGGCTTGCCAACGCGCAGCACGGTCAAAAAGATCAGGGCGGCGATTCGCACGGGCAGGAACGCCACGGCCGCGGGCACGACAACGAACGCCAGGGTCCGGCGCAACATGGCAGACACGATGAACGCGGGCCTGAACACCGCGACTATCGCGAGTCAGTCCAGAGAGGCCCCGAACACGGCGGGCATGCGTCCGGCGGGCAACTGCGCGAGGTCAGAAGGTCCGAGCCCGGACCACGCTACGCCCGGCAAGACGTCTGGCAACGGCAGAGGGCGCACGATTGGCAACGCGAGCATCGCTCCTGGCACGAACGCGGCGGCTACCACGGATACCGCATTCCCGACGATCGCTTCCGGGCGCATTTTGGCCGTGGTCACTGGTTTCACGTCCACGATGTGCCCGTCCTCGTAGTCGACGGTTCCCCGCGTTTCCAGTACGGCGGCTTCTGGTTTGGTGTGGTTGATCCCTGCCCGGAAACCTGGTCACCTGTCTGGTACCGGACCGACGATGTCTATGTGGACTACGTGAACGACGGATACTATATGTATAACCGGCAGCACCCGGGAGTTGCTATTGCCGTTAATGTCTCGTTCTAATCGGGACGCGCACTCTCGGCAGTCGTCTCGCGTTCGAAGCAAGGCAAATGACCGTCAAGATATCAAATCGCGATAAGAAAAAGAGCGTTTCTCCCGATGGCGAGGGAACACTCTCTGATCTGTCGTGTAAAAACTGCGGCCACGTCTTCGAGAGCTTCCTGGAAGAGATGGCGGAGCGGAACGCCAAACAAATGCCTGACGTCACGCCCGGAACAACGGCCGAACCTCCGCTTGATCTCACTTGCCCAAAATGCGGCAAGACGCACGACTATGCCTCCGAACCCTCGTCGCAACTACGTACCTCGAAGTGATCGATCTTTGAAACAGTCTTCGGGAGCACGTGCCGGGATAGAAAAGTCCAGATGACACCCACAAAATGCACTTCCCGCCCTGACTGTCCTTGTGAGTTTTGCGTCCGCCGGCGATCGCGGCCCTCTCAGCGCGAAATCGAGGACCGAATCGCGGAGGATTTCATTCGCTCAATTTCCCGGAAGAAAACCTAGCCGCATCCCGTCGAATGGGAAGAAGTCGGGTCGTGAGGGCAATCGCCTCTTTACAACACCTGTCGTAGGGGGCAACGTGCGCTCTGACTAGATTTCGCGGCGCAGGCCTCGCTTGCGGCTACGCCGATTGATGAGCAGGGCGCCAAGGCTGAAACCAAACATCCCCCCGAAAAGCGCCGCGGTGACCATGACGCCGGGCGAGGAGCTGGGGGTGGTGCGCGAGAATAGAGCTGACGTGTATGCCAGCGAGAGCGTCCAGAAAGCCAGCCGAACGTACATGGGGGAGCCTCTATAGAGATTGTGCCATGAGTCTGGCCGCAAGGAAAGGGGTCTCGAGGGTCCGGTCGGCGCGTGGGCGGCGCCGCCCCCGCCGCCGCTCCCACCAGAAACAAGAAGTCGTCTATGTATCGTGCTTACAGCAAGTTAGGTTGGAGGCGCGGGTCGGAATCGAACCGACGTATAAAGGTTTTGCAGACCTCTCCCTTACCACTTGGGTACCGCGCCCTGGTGCCTAAATTAGCGCCGTCGCCGGCAATTGTCCATCCGGCGGCCGGCCCTGAACAAGGAAAAAGCCCGCGCCAGCAGCGGGGCTTTCTCCTGAAACTCTGGAGCGGGAGACGGGGGTCGAACCCGCGACATCGACCTTGGCAAGGTCGCACTCTACCACTGAGTTACTCCCGCTTGGCGAGATTGATTATAAACAGGTGGCGAGATTGCAGCAACGAGGCCCGAACCCTGTCATTCTGAGCGGCGGGGAAAGTTCGCTTCGCGAACCTTCCCGGAGTCGAAGGATCCCTATAGCCATGAGCGCACGGAAAATCTTGGAAGTTGATTTTTCCCCAGGAAAAGCACACAGCCGATAAGCCTATAGGGGGCCTTCGACTGCGAATCTGCTTCACTTCGCGAAGCAGATTCTCCGCTCAGGATGACAGATCGAAAGGCACCATCTGAAGGCTACATTTCTTTCATGGCTTCCGCGGTGATGCGGTTTCTTACGTCCCATAGTTCTTTGTAGAACAGGTGTTCCATGCGCTGGTGGAGCACTTCGACCGGCGTGCCCATGGTGCCGACTACTCCGCCGCCGATGATGCGCTGCGCCAGTTTGAGATGGTGGAAGCGGAACAGGTGGACGCGTTCGTCAAAGTCCAGCAGGCGCTCGGCCACGTCGTGCAGGCCGAAAAATTCCGCGTGCCGGCGGTAGAGGTCGTCCACGCTCAGGTTGAGCTGGCTCAACTGGGACTGGAAGGCTTCGCCCAGGCGCGGGCCGATGTGCAGCAGTCCGAGAAAGCCGGGAGAGTCGAGACCGCTGCCGTGTCCCAGGCCGGCGCGGATCAGGTGGTAGTCGTAAGGCGTGATGGTCTCGAGCTCGTGCAGCATGGAGATGGGATACTCCAGCATGTGATTGCCGCGGCGCAGGAGTTGGGCGGAGTTGAAGAAGTCACCTCCGGCGATCAGGACGCGGGCCCGCTCGAGTTCCCAGGCCACGCCTTTCAGCAACAGCTCCGACGCCTGGTGGATGACCTGGAAGGTCATCTCGTCCGGATGCAGGAATTCTTCCGGCCGTTTCTGCAGCGACAGGAGTTCGTCGGTGCGCAGGTAGCGCTCGTAATCCGACGCGCCTTTGCCGGGCAGAATCGGTTTTCGCAGATCATCTTCATGCATGCGGGATATCCTGGCGCCGGAAGCGCCGAGCTGCCGGCTCAATGGGGATAATCGAAACGGTATCCCTGGGGCTCGTTTCCGGAGAGATGGCGCGTGTTGTAATCGAGGAAATAGTTGACGTGCGCATCATCCAGCGGGAACGACCTGCCCCTGGGATAAGGATATGTGCCCATGGTCCGGAAAGGCAGAGGCTGTACGGTATTGGCCTCGGCGGCGTAGAAGTCCATATCTTTTTCGTAGCCATTGGCCACGAAGAAATAGTCCCGCACCCAACCCTTCTGCAATACGGGAAGCTTTGCGGGATCGAAATCGAGAACCACTTCGTCCCCTGATCCGAAAACGGCCAGCCGGTCGTCGTATCCCGTGAGCAGGGGACGCACGTCGCCGTAGCGGGTGTATGCGCCGGCCGGACGAGTGTACGGCCCGGTCGCGCTGGTTTTCTCATATACGTACAAAACGTTGCCGGGCGGCTGGTTTTCAATTTTCAGGGGAAAGCCGTGGAAGCGCAGATCGGCTCGCGCCAGGGGGACCGGCGTGAGCCGCGCATTGCCGTTCTGTTCGGCGCGATTGATCAGAATGCTGTCCCAGTAAATCTGCAGGTTGGTGGTGATGCGGATGCGCTGCGTTCCCGGCGGCAGTTTGCCGGTCAAGTCGGCGGTCATGGTGCGTGGGCCGCCGGCAGGGAAGCCCAGGTCGTCCACCACGCGAACCCATTTTCCGCCGGCGTCCTGCGCCTCGACGTAGGGCGCGACCGGCTCGATCCCCGACTGGTACGCGGCATACATGCTGGTAGCGCTGAAATATTCGATCTCGCCGTGCATCATCAGCCAGAGCGGGCCCCCGCGATAGGCTTCGCCGAGATCAAGTTCCAGAGTATGAGTCTGAGTGAAGCCCTGGAAGGGCAGGACATCGAAATCGCCAAAGTAACGATGCGCCAGCAGATCGGGCAACACATCGTGGCCATGCTCGTCGCGCGCTCCCGCCGGCGGCACGGCGCCGCGGCTATAGACAACCTTGAACGGCGGATAGGGCGGGCTGCTGGCGAAATATTCGTTGGGAAACACGTCGTCAGCCCCGGGATGGTCCACCGCCAGCAATTTCACCTGGTCGAGATACACGGCTTCTTCGAGCGGTTCCATGAAACGGAAACTGAGTTTGCCGTCTTTCTCGCGAATGGCGTTGCGGGCGACCTTGATATATTCCGTGGGCCGCGGAATGTCACGCTGGCCGGGCCCAATCCAGTGGCCGACCACGCCCGCGCCCAGCATGTCTCCTACCAGTTTGTAGTGCGTGCCGTCCCAGGCGAAGAGTGTGGGACAGGAACTGCCGCGTCGGTCCATCTCGATAAAGCTGTGGTCTTTCATGCCGGCAATTTGAATTTCATCCTGGATGACTCCGGAGGGCCACAGCATGCGCACCACGTCGGCCTCTTTGGCTTGACCGAGTCCGACCACGAAGTCGGCTGAGTTCTGTCCCAGGTAGCCGGAGGATCCCGCGATCTCGAATTTCTGGCGATTCGCACCAGAGAAGACTTCAACTTTCGTGCCGATCGCGCTCTTGTTGTCGGCCAGGCCCTTGAAGGAAAGACGCAGCCAGTTGTTCTTGTTGCCGCCTTCGTTGCGCAGCAGCACCGCTGGCCCGTGACTCTGCGTGATGAGCAGATCGGTGGCGCCGTCGCCGTCGTAGTCGCCGGTGATGACGGCGCGGGGATCTTTCAGTTGAATCTTGTCGATGCCGACATCGGCGGTGACGTCTTTGAACCCATCCGGCCCGAGATTGCGGAAGAGGCGGACTTCGCCCTTGCCGTCGGCCGTCTCGCCAACGGCGACGAGGTCAATCCAGCCGTCGTTGTCGTAATCGAAGGCGGCGATGCCAAAGGCGCGAGTCCAGTTGGTCTTTGGCAGATCAACTGGATCGAAGCTCTTTCCCTGATTATTTCGCCACAACGTAATGCCCGGCGCAGTCCAGTGAGTAAAAACGAGGTCCATCCAGCCGTCGTGGTTGAAATCGAGGACCGCGACGGCGACCGGCGAAGAAGACGACATCGATCCGGTCCAGGGTTGCCTGGACGGGAATTTACCTTCGCGCGGGTTGTCGAAGATCAGGGCGGGAGTCGAGGCTTCCGTCAGTACAAGATCGATGGCACGATCATTGTTATAGTCCGTTCCGACCGCTGCAATGCCGGGCATCGTTCCTTTGAGGCCTGTCTCTTCGGTAGCGTCAGTGAAGGTTCCGTTGCCGTTGTTGCGGAACACCGCGTTGAGTCCGGCCTTGCCGCCTGCCATCGAAATCACAGATGGTTTACGCGGATCGTATTGTTCACTGTAACGAGTAACGTAGAGGTCCAGATCGCCGTCGTGGTCGTAATCAATGAATGTCAGTCCCAGATTGAGGCCGGGACTGTTTATCCCCGCCGCGTCGCTGACATCCTTAAACGTGCCGTTCTTCTCGTTGTGCAGCAGGAGCACTCGACCGTTCATGCTGACGGCCAAATCGGTCGCGCCGTCGTTGTCGTAGTCGCCCGCGGTGCATCCAATCGCGTGGACGGAAGGATCAAGTCCGGCTTTACTGGTAACGTCTTCAAACTTGCCGTTGCCCAGGTTGTGATAGAGCGCCATGCCGCCCTGCGGACCGTTGTCCGGCAGAAAGAGATCGGGCCTGCCGTCGCCGTCATAGTCGAGAAAACATGCGCCCGGCCCGAGGAACGATGCCAGGTCATTGGCTGATCCGGATTGCGGCTTGGACGTCAGCCCCGCGCTCTCGGTCGCCGGCACAAAGCGCACGGCGATCGGCGGCAAGGCTTTCTGCGCCGCGCCCACTGCCTCTTCGACCAGTGAATATTTTCCCTGGTCGCCGTAAGCCAGCCCGATGGGCGAGCCCAGCTTGTTCTGCGTGATGTGCTGGAAGCGCGCCAGGTGTTCGCGGGCCTGGGCCGCATCGCCCGACTGCTGGTAGGCGCGCGCGATGCCGAATTCCGCGGAGGCGTGTAGCGGATTCACCTTGAGCGCGTGCTGGAAAGCTTCGATGGCCTGCGGATACTGCCTGAGCTGCGCCGAGGCAGCGCCCAGAAAATACCAGCTGTCGGCGTCAGTGGGATCGATTTCGGTGACGCGGCGGAACGCGTCCACCGAGCCCTGCGGATTATCCGAATTCTTGTACAGCAAGCCCAGGCTGAACCAGACGTGAGGATCGTCGGGCGCGTTCTTGCTTGCAGCTTCGAGAAGCCCCTTCGCGGGATCGATGCGGGCCAGGTTCAGCAGGGCGATGCCCTGGTTTAAAGATGCGATCTGCAGCTTGGGATCGAGCGCCGCGGCTTCCTGAAAGGCCTTGAGGCCCTTCTCGAAAAGCTGCTGATTCATGTAAGCCGCGCCCAGGTTGTTGAGGCGGGCAGCTTCCGTCGAAGGGTCCGGCTTCGAATGTGGATCTTGGGGAGCGGCGGCAAGAATCGCGGCCGCGGCCAGGGCAACGCAGGCGCAGAGCAGCAGACTTCGTTTAGTCATGCAAGAAATAAGTAAACCACAAATGGAGGACGGGCGTCCCGTCCGTCGACCCATGGCACGTCGACCCAAGGCCGGTGCAATGACGGGCGAGGACGCCCGTCCTCCATTACCAGATATTGGGGTGCGGGTAGGGGCCGATTTGCGCTTCCAGGGCTGCGGCCACCGAAATCACCAGTTCCTCCTGCCAGGGGCGAGCCACAATCTGCACTCCGATGGGCAAGCCTTCCGCCGACTTTCCCACCGGAACGGAGAGAGCGGGAGTGCCCAGCAGATTGAACCATTCGGTGTAGCTCCAGGCGTCGAAATATTTCACGGTCTTGCCCTCAACCTGCCAGCTGCGCTCGCCGTGGCGGAAGGCGGGAATCGCGGCCACCGGGCAAAGCAGCACGGGGTATTCACGCATCTGGGCCAGGACCTGCATGCGTACTACATCGCGCTGGATCCAAGTATCGAGCAAGGATTGTCCGGTATGAGCCGGGCGGGCGGCCACACCCGCGGAAAATTCCTTAAGAATTGGGCTGAGTTCAGCTTCGCGGCCCTTGATCATGGGACCCAGCATCATTCCGCCGGCAATGCCAAACAGCTGCCACCACAGCTTTCGAGCCTGCTCGAGCCCCTGCGGGCGGAAGGGTTCCACCTGAAAGCCGGCGCGCCGCAAGGCTTCGGCCGCGGTCCGCACCGCTGCGCGCGTTTCTGGAGTGACCGGCGTGCGTACGTCATCCTCGAAATACCCTACGCGAACGCGTTTCAATTCATCCTGATCCGGCCAGTGCAGCGGCACCGGCGCCGCCGAGGGATCGCCATCGTCAGGACCCTGCATGACCTCAAACAGAACTCTAAGGTCGTCCATGTTGCGGGCCATCGGTCCGACCACGCCGATCAGAGCGAACGGTCCGACAGATTCGGGAAAATGTCCGGTCGCAGGAATGCGGCCAGGAGTGGGTTTCAGGCCGCAGATCCCGCTGAAGTGGGCGGGTTCGCGAATCGATCCCCCGCCATCGCTGCCCACGCCTCCCGCGGACATGCCGGCCGCGATGGCCGCCGCTTCTCCGCCGCTCGATCCGCCCGGCGTGCGCGCGAGGTCCCAGGGATTATTGGTCCGTCCATAAAGAAGATTGTCGGTTTCCCAGGCCATGAGCAGTTCCGGCGCGTTGGTGACGCCGAGAATGATGGCACCGGCCTGGCGCAGGCGGGCCACCAGCGGTGCATCGCGCTGGGCCACGATTCCCGCCCGCAGTTTCGTTCCGGCTTCCCAGCGCAGGCCCGCGACTTCGATCGAACTCTTCATGCTGACTGGGACGCCGTGCAGCACGCCGAGTTCTTCCCGGTTGCGCACGGCTGCTTCCGCCACCCGGGCCTGGCGCCGCGCGCCTACAATATCGACCTGCACGAAGGCGTTGAGTTTGGGATTCAATTCGTCGATCCGGGCGAGGTGGGCTTCGACCAGTGCAACCGGCGACAGCTGTTTCCGACGGATTTGCTCAGCCATGGATACAGCAGAGAGAAAAGTTAGCTCGGGCATGCGATCTCAGCGAGGAGAACGTCGAGTCTAGCACGCAGTGGGAGGATTGAAGCCAGTCCAGACGAGGGGAGGACCGAGGTTAGTGAGAACCCGCGGCGGCGCGGCGAACTTTTTCGGCGCGGACTCTTTCGACCCGCAGGCCGGGACGCGAGGCCGGTTTCTTCCGGGAGTCTCGTTTGGCAAACCACTGTTTCAGATATTTTCGCGAGGCCGGGGTCAGCCGGGAAAAGAGCATGCCGGCGCGTCCGCCATCGTCGGCCCAAATGACCTCGCCCATGCCCTCCACCATCTGACTGGTGCCGGGCAACACGAAGCGCAGCGGCACCTGTTGCACTGGAGGCAGGGGTTCAGGAGCCTGCAGCGCCATGCCGTTCTGGTTCAAGTCGAGCACCATGGCCGGAAGCGCCGCGATGCCAAACTGAAGATAGACCAGCGATTCCAGACTCTGGCGCTGCGATTGCCTGCGGTCGGGACGCATGAAGCCGCGGCCTGCGCGCAGGCAGCGAACAATTTGCGGCGCTCCGAGCGGCTTATAAATGATGAAGTTGGCTCCGGCCTGAAAGGTTTCGGAGATTTCCGTGAGCGCCCCGATCATCCCGAAAATGACGGGACGCCGCCGCGCCGGCGCCAGGCGCGCCATCCGGGCCACCGTAGCCGCTCCCGGCAGGTCGAAGTCGATGACCAGCGCCGAATAGTGCCGCTGCACCGTCAGGTCCAGGGCTTCCGGGGCCGACAGGCAGACTTCCTGGTCCATGCCGACCTCGTCCAGGGCCTTCCCCAGGACCCGCAGATGCTTCTCTTCGCGGCACATCAGGAGCGCATTGAATGCCATAAGGCCGCAGCTTACGGTGGCGACAGCCCGGGGTAAAGTAACCCCGGTAATCGTCCCTTGCTTACCTGGCGAAGTACGATCGATGTCTTTTGTCACATGAAGGCCGCACTCTTTCGTAATCTCCCCTGGCGCGCCCGGCGATGGCATAGTGGTGGCGAGTATGCCGCATTCCAAACAAGGAAATGAGGCGCGGCGCGCCCCTCGGGTCAAATTGGCCGGAACCATTCTGGCCATGGTTCGCCTGGAGAACGGCCGCCAGATAAGGGCCCGCCTGCATCAGCTTTCCTTCACCGGCGGCCTGCTCCATCTCGAGACTCCGGTGGACGAAGGCATTAAAGCCGAAGTCATGTTTCACGTGGGCGGCAGCACCATACGCAGCAAAGCCGCCATGCTCTTTCCCATGTGGGCCACCCAGGGCTGTCTGCAACCTTTTGAATTCGCTGATCTCGGCGAGGATGATCGCCTGAAACTGAAAGCTGACCTGGAGAAGTTCCTGGTCTCTCCCGACGCGGTTGCTCTCGTCGAAGAACAGGCTTCCGAGGCGGCCGCTGGTTCTGGCGAGTAGCCGGAGGGCAGCACTTAGCAATTGGCACTTGGCCTTCTTCTCCTTACTTCCTTTCCGCCTTCCAGGGTTGTCCTTGCGACTGCCCCGACCCGGGATCGTAATCTTCGCTAAAATAGGGTTCTTCCAAACTCTGCTGCGGGAGTCCTTATGGCGCACCAGCATTCTGCCCGTTTTCTGGATATCGTCGCCGACGCCAAGAAGCGGGTTCGAGAAGTCAGTATCGACGACGTGAAGGCCCGGCTTGACCGCGGCGACAAGTTTGTCCTGGTGGATGTGCGGGAAGAAAGCGAGTACGCCAAAGGCCATTTGCCGGGAGCGATTCACCTGGGCAAGGGCGTCATCGAGCGCGATATCGAGGAACGGGTGCCCGAACCAGGCACGCCGATGGTGCTTTACTGCGGCGGCGGATATCGTTCCGCGCTGGCCGCCGACAATCTGCAGAAAATGGGCTACACCAACGTGCTCTCGATGGACGGCGGCATTCGGGGCTGGCGCGAAAAGCGCTTTCCCCTGACCTCATGAGGACAGACTCCCCACGCAGCGCCTGACGATTCCGACCTTGCTCGCCGAAGGAAATCCAGGGGAAGAACATTGGCAAAGTACCTCCGTAACTTGATGCCGGCTCTTTATAACGTCAGCATGGAGTGGCGGGAGAATGTTTTCAGCTTAGGGGCAACATGCAGCGAGACAAGGGATCTTCGGGTCAAGGCGCGGCAGGAGCGGCATCGGCTCCGGCGCGCGACGCCAGCGCCATGGAACAACGGTTGGCCCGGGCGGCCACTCCCGAGCAATGCTGCGTCGAGCTGGCCAAGGTCTTTGGGGTGCGGCCCAATGAAGTGGCCCTGCTGCGCCTGGAAAATGGGTTACTGAAGTTCCTCTGCCCTTTTGAGCTCAGCACCGCGGGGTCCATTCCGATTTCGAGCTCAACTGCGGTTGCGGCCCATACCGCGGTCACCAAGAAAATCGAGCTGTTCAATAATTTCACCCGGGTGAAACATGCCAGCATCTTCGAGAGCATCAAGCCGGGCGGAGAAAAGAATGACGACGGGGAACTTCGCCCCGCCACCATTCATAAGCTGATGTCCGCGCCGGTCCTCGGCAAGGCGGAAAGCGTGCTGGGAGTCATCCAGGTCTGCCACAAAGGCTTCGACCTGGCATCGTCGGGACCTGACTTCACGCTCGACGACCTGCAGGAGCTCGAACTCGCGGCCAAGGCCTTGAGCAAGAGCGCATTCATGCATTTCAGTTCCTAGATCCCGGTTTCACCTTCCTCAGCTTTCCTGAAGAGCCGCTGCCTCGAGCCGGAAACGGTCTTCCGACCGGCGCGCGATCGCCCTTGCCATGCCGCGAAAAATCAGCACGTGGATGGGATAAAGCAATGCCCAGTAAAGTTCTCCGGCCAGTCCCCGGGGCTCGAACCAGGCGCAGCAGCTCAGCAGCGTGCGGTCCCTGGACTCGGCCCGCAGAATGAATTGCAGCCAGGCCCGCCCGGGTAGTTTCATCTCGGCGCGAAACGAAATTCTTTCCCCGGGCACAACCTCTTCGACGCGCCAGAAGTCGACCGAGTCTCCCGCCCGCAGGATCGCTCCGCCGCTGCGAACGCGCCGCATGCCTACGCCGCCCAGCCAGCCATCGATCCATCCCCGCATTTGCCAGAGGAGGTTGGCGTAGGGCCAGCCTGATTTTCCGCCCAGGCCCTGCAACACGCCGAATACCTGCGCCGCGGGGGCATGGACCAGGGTCTGCCGTACGTCGCAGATGTAACCCTGACGGCGGAACGTTGCATGCGGCACATCGCGCCCGATGGTCGCGGCAACTGATCTGTCGGGGCCGGCCGTGGACACAGCCTCTTCCACTGCCGCCGCGTACCGCATGGGGATAATTCCGGGAAAGAGTTTCGCCGCACGGTCACTGCTGCATACCACTTCCGTTCGCAGGCCTTCGATCAGCGGCCGCGTGATCGCGGCTGGAAACGGGGTCACCAGATTGAGCCAATAGGAGGACAGGCGGGGAGTGAGCACGGGAACGCGCAGCAGCCATCTCTTCAATCCCCGGACGCGCGCGTAGGTGAGCATCATGCTGCGATAGGTCTCGATGCTGGCGCCGCCGATTTCAACGATCTCGCCGGCCGAATCAGGCACGGCGAGCGCCGTGACCAGATAATCAAGAACGTCGTCGATGGCGATGGGCTGGGTCCGCGTCATGACCCAGCGGGGACAGATCATGACCGGCAAGCGTTCGGTGAGACAGCGAATGATCTCGAACGAGATGCTTCCGTTCCCCACGATAATTCCGGCGCGGAATTCCGTCACCGCCGGGCCGAACTCGCGCAGCACCGCTCCGGTTTCCTGCCGGCTCCGGAGATGAAGCGAGATGGGAGAGGTCTGCGAGGTCAATCCGCCCAGATAGATGATGCGTTGCACCCCGGCCTGCTTTGCGGCGGCGGCAAAGTTGCGCGCCGCCCGCCGGTCGCGCTCTTCAAAGCCGGCTGGTCCTCCGCCCATCGAGTGAATCAGGTAATACGCGACTTCGATTCCCTGCAGCGCCGCCGGCAGACTGCCGGGGTGAAGAGCATCGGCCTCAACGATGGGCGAGCCTCCCAGAGGGCGGCTGAGCCGGGAGGCGTCCCGCACCATGCACCTAACTTCGTGTCCGCTCTCCACCAGTTTTGGCAGCAACTGGCCGCCCACGTAGCCGGTCGCACCCGTGATCAGGATTTTCATGATGGCCCCCCGTTCAGTCGCCAGATCTCGAAATTGAGCAAGCTGGCAAAACCAACCCACATGGCGTACGGAATCAGGAGCCAGAATGCGGCCGGAGAAAACGGCCGGAATGCCATGGCCGTGGCTACGATCGCCGCCAGCAGGGCCAATATGTCAACGAATGCCAGCCCCGGATTGTGCAAGCCGAAGAAGAGCCCCGACCACGCCAGGTTCAACCCCAGTTGAATAAAGAAGACGATGAAGGCGGCGCGGGGAGCGTTCCATCCCGCGTTTCGCCACACCAGCCAGGCGCTCGCGGCCATGCTGAGGTACAGCACCGACCACACCGGCCCAAACACCCAACTCGGCGGGTTGAACGAGGGTTTTCGCAGCCCCACGTACCAGGTCCGGACCGAGGTTGCGGTCCATAGCGATCCCACGGCCGCAACCGAAAAACAAATGGCGGCAAAAAGCGCGAAGGTAAGCCAGGGATTTTTAGACACGGGGCCGCGCCTCCAGCTGCGCCATCTGCTCGATGTATTGTTTGGAATCGAATTTTCGCCCGGTACTGGCCAGCGACATGTAGCGGATTTTTCCGTACACCGGACGCTCTGCCCAGGCCCGGTCGTGCTTGCCGACAATCGCCCAGGCGATTCCCGCATAGCCGTTGGGATCGCGCCCGTCGAGTTCGTAGCGGTCATTCAACCGCACCGCGCGCTCGTAGGCCGCGCCCACCGAAGGGCTCCACTCCAGAATCTTTTTTGCCCAGTACATGCGCAGATAGTTATGCATCCAGCCCGTCAGCACCATCTGCTTCTGCGCCGCGTTCCACAGGGGATCGTGGGTCAGGCCCTGCTCCAGCTGTTCCTCGCTGAACACCAGCGCTCGCCGGTCGCGTCCATGCTCGGACAGAGAGCGCTGAGCCCACGGCTCCATGCATTCCATGGAATCGTAGTCCGGGTTGAAGCGCACGAAGTTGACGGCCAGCTCCCGCCGCACGATCACCTGCTCGAGAAATGCTTCCTTCGCGCGTGCCGGCGCGTGGCTGCGCTGCACCGCGCCCGCAATCGCGAGCGGCCCAATCTGCCCGAAATGGAGATAAGGAGAAAGCCGGCTCGTGCCGTCTTGTTCGGGGCGATTGCGGGCCTCGGGATAGTCGGCTAGACCTGCGCCCACGAATTCCCGAAGGGCCTGCGCCGCCCGTTTGCTTCCACCCTCCCAGCCGGGAGCCGGCGGGACTGAGCGGTCCAGCTTCCATCCCGCAAGCAAATCTTCATGCGGTGAAAGCGAACGCAGGCGCGGAGGAGAGATCCAGCGTACCTGGGCTTCCAAGCGGGTTTGCTGCACCAGGAATTGCGGCAGCAGAGCCCGAATGCGCGGCCGGATGGTGCGCGCCGCGAATTGTTCCTTTAACAATAATTTAGACGGGACGATCACGTCCGCATCCACCGTCCAGAAGGGCACGCGCAGCCGGCTCGCCACCTGGACACGCCAGCGCTCCGTTTCCCGCAGGGGATTTTCGTCCCCAATCACCATGGCCGGCCGGACTTGCCGGCAGAATTTCAGCAGACCATGGTCCGGATACGTCCGCAGAACGAAGCCCACACGGCGGGCGGTGAGTGCCTGCGCGAGATCGGGAAGGCCGTCCAACATGAAGCGGTAGTGGCGCAGGTTCGCGCGCGGGTAGAAGGGAACGGGCGCAAAGAAAACTACGACCGGCTTCTTCAGCTGGTTGGCGGCGTGAATGGCCACATCCAGCGCAGGATTATCCTGGGCCCGCTGGGCGCGCTGCATCCAGTAGACGACGCAGTTGCCCTCCGGGTCCGGCGCGCCTTGGGTGCGCACGGTGACGCGCGCGTCCTGACTCAGCTTTTCGATCGAGTTCATGATGGTGCGGTTCAGATGGTGAAAACGGGAAGATACCGATTGGCCTCTTCCCGTTGCCTGACTTTTACAATTCTTCAGGATTGCTGGGGTACGGATTGCTGATATCGAGCATCTTACCGGGCCATCACGGAGTCATGTCCCCAGCGGCGTTGAATTGCCTTGAACGAAACCGCCTGGTAGAGGGCCGCGAGGCCAACCAGAGTGTAGACCGCCGAACTCAGCATTGAGGTTTCACCAAATCGCATGCCGAAGATGGCTGCGACCAGGTCGAAGTGGGCAATGCCCACCAATCCCCAGTTCACCCCGCCCACCACCAGCAGTACTGCTGCCACCACATCGAATGTTCTCATTGAGTCCTCCAGATCTTTTATTTGTTTTTTCTTACTTTGCGCTTGCGCTGATTTGCGTTCGCGATGTATTAACTGTAATGCACAATTATTATCATGTTGTGAAAATCGACAAGGCCGCCAAAATGGTTTGCTTCGCAGTTAAAAATTCTCTGATTTGTTTCTCTGCGGGAAAACGGGGCTCGCTGTGATCAATAAAACCATCGTGGATGGCCTGCGGCCGTACGCGCTCGGGGAGAAACTGAGGACGCTGAGGCTCAAGAAGAGCATGGGGCTGGTGGAACTGGGCCAGCACACCGGCTTGTCTCCGGCCATGCTGTCAAAACTGGAACGCGGAAAGTTATTTCCGACTCTGCCTACCCTGTTGCGGATCGCCATGGTGTTCGGCGTCGGTCTGGATTTTTTCTTTGCCGACGAGCGCAAGCGTCACGTGGTCTCGATCGTGCGCAAGCAGGAGCGCCTCAAGTTTCCCGAGAGCGCGGGATCGAGCGTGATCGCCTACAACTTCGAGAGTCTCGATTTCAAAGCTAGTGAGCGCAAGTTGAATGGGTTCTACGCGGAATTCGAGCCGGTCGCGGCGGAGAAAGTTCGTCCTCACCAGCATGCCGGAGTCGAATTGCTCTACCTGATCAGCGGCAAACTCGAGTTAGGCATCGGCTCCGACACGCATGTTCTCGACGAAGGCGATGCCATCTATTTCGACTCGGCCGTCCGCCACAGCTACCGCCGCCTGGGGAAAAATCGCTGCAGCGCCGTGATAGTGACGGTTTGATTCATCGCGGGCTCGTGGTAACAATTTGGCCGCGCGGCGCCCGTTTCAGCAAGGCTTGATCGAGCGCGAGTTTCTCGGCGCGAGTCAGCGGGCGCACGCTCCCTTTCGAAAGTTCGCCCAGACGCAGCGGGCCGACTGCAACCCGCACCAGGCGCAGCACGGCAATGCCGAGCGCTCTCAGCATCCGCCGGATGTGGCGGTTCTTGCCTTCGTCCAAAACGATTTCGAGCCAGGTATTGCGCTGACCGCTGCGCAGGATCCCAACCCTGACGACGGCCAGGAGGTCGCCGTCTTCCGTCCGGACTCCTCGCGCAATTGATTCAAGCAATTTGCGGTCTGCGACCCGGTCAATCTGAACGTGGTAGGTCTTATCCAGATGCGAGGCCGGCGACGTCACCCGCGCCGCCCATTCGGAATCGTTGGTCAGCAGCAACAGGCCTTCACTGGCCTGGTCCAGACGCCCGACGGGCGCGACCCAAGGCAGGGCCGCATCCAGAAACGCATACACCGTTTGCCGTCCCTTTTCGTCGGCGGCCGTGGTCACGGCTCCGCGCGGTTTGTTGAGCATGAGATAAACCCGGGCAGTGGCGGCAACCGGGTGACCGTCCACTTCAATGCGATCGCTCTCCAGGCGAACGCGCGCCTCGGGATCGCGGCAGATTGCCCCGTTGAGGCGCGCCCTCCCGGCATGGATAAGATCAAATGCCTCGGAGCGGGAACAATAGCCGAGCTTGGAAAGGGCGCGAGCCAGACCCACATGACGAGAGCGTTTCGTGCCGGGCACGTTTCCATGCTAACTGAAAGAGAGTTGCGATTAAGGAATGGGACTGAGGATGGTTCGGTCCGTTCCGGCCCAGTCCGCGGCCCGGGTCGATATCCACAAAGTGATCACAAGTGGCAACAATGCCGGCTGTGATTGGTGATAGTCTGTTTTGGAATACGGCGAACAACGGCGAACGCCCCCCGGTTTGCCTGATAAAAGGGCAACGACCAGCTTATGACCGAGAAGAACATGAGCCAGGAGAGGCCTGCGGGCGATCGGCACCAGGCTGCCCGGAAACCGTATGTCAAGCCGGAATTCCGCTACGAGCGGGCCTTTGAGACCATGGCCCTGGCCTGCGGCAAGATCCGCGGCACTCAACCACTCTGCCGGTTCAACCGCAAGACCTCGTAGTTCCGGACGGCGGACAGCAGACCTCGGATCTCCGCAAATCTTCTTCGAACTCTTCATCTGATTTGGCGCAAACTCCGACTCCGACGTCTCAAGTCCGAAGTCGACGCCCGAGCTCCGCCGTCTGATTTCGACGGTTCCGGCTGGAAAACCCGCAATCCAGCTGGTAGCATCCTGCGCATGTTCAAACTACTGGTTGTGATGCTGAGCCTGGTCGCGACCGCGTCCCCGGTCGGGGCGCCGTCGTCTGCCGATCTTCCCACCCGGAAATATCTGAATCTGGCCGCGATCAAGACCATGGTCGCCGCAGCGGAAGCGGAAGCCAAAAAACAGAATGTTGAAGTCACCATCTGCATTGTGGATGAAAGCGGCAATCTGCTTTTTTTGCAGAAGGCGGATGGCGCCTCGCTCAACACCATTCAGTTCGCGCAGAAAAAGGCCCGGCACGCGGCCTTCTACGGGTCGCCTTCGAAAAACGGGGCCGATGCCATTCAAAAGGGCGACGTCCAGGCCCTCGCCTTTCCTGATTTCTTTCCCAATCAGGGCGGACTGCCCATCAAGGTGGATGGCCAGATCCTGGGGGGAATTGCGGCGAGCGGGGCCAAGTCAGAGATCGACGAGGCCATTTCGCAGGCTGCACTGGACGCGCTATTCAAAAAATGACTGAGCCGGAATTCCATCCAGAGTAGCGGCAGCGCTGGGAGGTGGTTCGATGCCGGGAACTCGTCGCAGCTCTTTGGTGGGAGCAGTACTGCTTGTCGCCCTGGGCCTGTTCTTTCTCTACAGCAATTTTCGGCCGGGCCTGGATCCCTGGCCCCTGCTGTCGCGCTATTGGCCGGTGCTGCTGATTTTTTTGGGATTGGGAAAAGTCTGGGACCACCTCAGGCCGCGGGATGCCGCGCAAGCCGGCGGCGCGTGGCTCGGCGGCGGCGAAATCGCAGTGATCCTGCTGCTGCTGATCGCCGGGATCGCGCTCAGCTGGCAGACGGCTTCGCGGAAAATCCACGATGTCGAAACCGTCGACCGGCAGGGATCGGAGCCGGTCCAGGTGAACATTCAAATGCCCGCGGGTGAGATGAAATTGTCCGGCGGCGCCGGCAAATTGCTGGAAGCCGACTTCAACTACGACGAGGCCGAAGGCAAGCCGCAGGTTTCTTACCACGTCGCCGGCGAGAACGGCGAGCTCGAAATCACCCAGCCAGGGAAAAAATTCCACATAGGCCCAACCCGCAATGACTGGAACCTGCGCTTGGGGAATAACATTCCGATGGAACTCAAGGTTCAAATGGGCGCGGGCAAGAGCGACTTCAAAGTCGGCGACCTTGCGCTTACCCGGCTTGAAATCGACATGGGCGCAGGCCAGGTCACGGCGAACCTCACCGGCGACTGGAAGAAAGATCTCGACGCCGAGATCCACGGCGGAGTCGGGCATGCCCTGATCCGCTTGCCGGTGGATGTCGGAGTGCGCGTTCACGCTACCGGAGGCATCGGATCGATCAGCGGCGGCGGGCTGAAACGCGACGGCGACGAATACGTGAATGAGATGTACGGCAAATCGCCCGTGACCCTCCGGCTCGACGTCTCGGGCGGCGTGGGCAATATCGAATTGCGGCCGACGCCCAAGGCGCCGTAAGACGAAGACCGTCGCGATGCAGCCGCTGAACGCTTATTCGTCCGACGAGTCCTGCCCCGAGCCGCGATTCGACTCGGCTTCACGCTGAAATCCGCTGCCCAGAAGCTTGGCCACCGAATTCAGGTCCCGGCTCAAGGCACTGCGCCACCGTCCCACGGAATCCTGCGCCAGCTCTTCCATGGTCTGCCCGAAGGAAAGCAGGTTGGCGGCGACTTCGGTCTTGACCAGATCGCTCACCGAAGTTTCGATTCCTTTCTGCACGATCTTCAGTTTTCCGCGGGCTTCCTCCAGCTGGTGGTCGAGTTCCTTGGCGTTGCGCGTGCCCAGTTCTTTGAGGACTACATCTACCGCACTCTCCAGCTGCACTCGCGCCGCGGAGATCTGGTCGCTGGCCATCTGGGAGAGGCGGGTTTCCATTCCGGACTCCAGCCTGATTGCGGTGTCGTCGAGTTGCGCCAGGCGGCCGCCGAGAGAAGAGGTTTGCGCCTGCAGGCGGGACACCTCGCCGGCAACCGTTGCCTGCAACTTCTGCATCTCCCGCCGGTAGCCATCGTGCTCTTCGCCCAGACGGTGCTGCAGAGCGCGAAAATGTTCTTCGCCCCGCTGCTCTGCCCGGGTCCCGGCGTTCGCCACCTGCTGTTGAAATTTTTCCGCTCCGGCGTTGAAGTGCTGCCCCACCGCCTCGGCGATTTCTTCGGACAACCCGCGCGCGTTCTGCTCGACGGTTTGCAGCTGCTGTGCCACCTGCTGCCGGAATCCTTCCAGCGCCTGATTGATCTTCTGTTCAATCAGCGTTTTGGCGGAGCCCAACACCTGCGCCGACTGCTCCTGGGTCTGCTTCAGGACCTGTGTTCCCAGGTCTTCGCGCAGCCTTACCCACAATTTCTCTTCCACCTCGGGCGGAATGTGGGAGAGCGATATATCGAAGCGGCTGCGCTTCTGGTCGCCTTCCGCCGCTCTCTCCCGCAGCGCCACCACTTCCGCATGGAGGGGCTGGACGAACTCGGCCACAATGGCGCGCAAATCGCGCTCGCTTATCTGAGACTGGTTCTTATCGGACACGATTTTCAGAGCAGGCGCGCCCGGCCGGTCGCTTCTCGCCGGCATTTTTCGCGAAGGCGTGTCGTCGGAATGAATGTCCACCAGCCGCGCCCAGTCCTCCGGACAAGCTTCCAGTCCCCAGAAATTTTCCGGGCGGTCCAGCTTGGCGGCCACCTGCCAGCCCTGCTGACCCGCTCCCATGGGTTTGCAGTCGACCACATGGGCCTTGGCTGCGCCGCCGCCCTTGCGCCGGAACTGCACCGGGATGCCGGCTTCCAAACGGGTGGGAGAAAATATGGCGCAACCGTGCGCGTTGACCACCAGGGTCTCGCATATTTCCGAGAAGGGAGCGCTGGGCTCCAGGCTGGTGACCGCGATGGGAAGAGTGATCGGCACTCGCGAACTGCGCCGTACCGTCTCGGGAACATTCGCACTATGCATGGTGGCCCTCTTTCATGTGACCCGCTTTCATGGTGCCTTTAAAGAGCTCGCTTCACTCGCGGCCCGCTCGGGCTGAAAACTCCGCACCCATACGGTAACGCAACCCGCGCCCGCAAAGGGATTCCAGTAGTTCCTGCCGCGGCCATCCGTGGGTCAGTTACATTACGCCTCCCTCGGTAACTGAGTAACGATGCCGGGCATTGGCCAAATTCCTGCCGCCGATGGCCAAGAAACACAGACGCATCGAGGGCTTCTCGGGTTAGGGTGAGGACAGCATCAGTTACATCGAAGGGATCGCAAGCAGCCATGACAAATTCCCTCCTGCAAAGGCTTATCGAAATGTGCTGCCGGCACGAATTCACCTGGCCGCACGCCGGCATCCACGGCACCGCTTACCAGGCCTGCCTGCTCTGCGGCGCGGTCTATTCCTACGACTGCAACACCATGCAACGGACCGGAAGGCTGGTCGTGCCCCCGGACGCGGGTCGCCAGTCGCTCTCCGAAGGACAGCCGGCAAGCGACTAAGCTGGTTCGCCGTCGCCCGGTAATGCCCCACCCTCTGTCATCCTGAGCGGAGTCCGGAATTTGTAGGCTAGATTTACGTAGGACCGGACGTCCTTGTCTGGCTGGGCCAGCTAAGCTCGCCTGAAGCTTTTTCTAAGACCGTATCCGCCGAACAAAACTGCCGAGCTTCGCTCGGCCGGGCAGGTGGGACACCTACTCCTACGTGAGGCGTGAAACCGGAAAATGCGCTCCGGCTTACGATTCGGTTATAGGGGTCCTTCGACTGCGTCGCT
>DASQHA010000335.1:0-4277 GCA_035632335.1 Terriglobales bacterium | reverse complement strand
ACCGCCCTTCTGACAGCTCCCACCCCAGTTGCTATAATCGTTAAGCTACGGTGGGAGTAGCTCAATTGGTAGAGCACCGGACTGTGGCTCCGGACGTTGCGGGTTCAATCCCCGTCTCCCACCCCAAACCTGGACTGAATCTTCCTAATCCTGGAGATTGTGTGGGGCGGACACTCTTGTCTGCTGCTCTTGACTTGGACTTTGCTGGCTGATGATGCCTGTCGTCTGAAGTCCAAAGCAAAAGCAAGGTCAAAGGCGGCGGACAAGAGTGTCCGCCCCCCACACCCTTAACTGCGCGATATACTGCGGCATCTCATGGCCAACATTCTCTACGGGGTCAATGGCGAGGGCTCCGGCCATTCCACCAGGGCGCAGGAAGTTATTTCCCATCTGATGGCCCAGGGACACCGCGTCCATCCAGCTTCTTTCGATCGCGGGCTGCGCAACCTGCGGGAAAACTTTGACGTGACGGAAATATACGGCCTGCGGCTGGCCTACGTGAACAACCAGGTCCGGTACGGACGTACGCTGACCAGGAACCTGCTTTCAGTACGGCAGCGGGCGAAGAGCATCTCGCTACTTTCACAGCGGGTCGAAGAATGGAAGATTCAACTGGTCATCACCGATTTTGAGCCGCTTACCTGCCACGTGGGCCATCATCTGCGCCTGCCCGTGATCTCGATCGACAACCAGCATTGCCTCACTAATACAGACGTGTCCTATCCCAGAAAGTACCGGCGCGACGCCGCGGTGGCGAAACTGGTGACGCGCATTATGACTCCGCGAGCGGATGCGTACCTGGTAACTACGTTCTTCGAGGCACGAGTCAAGCGTCCGCGAACATTCCTGTTTCCACCGATTCTGCGCCAACAGGTGCTGCGAGCAGTTCCCACGACCGGCGAGCATGTCCTGGTGTACGTGACGTCGCCGGCACCGGCATTGGCGAAACTGCTGGGTTCGGTGCGATGCCCGTTCGTGGCGTACGGGTTCGGGCGTGAAGGACAGATCGGCAACGTACTCTACAGAAAGCCCGGCATGGACCAATTTCTGGAGGATCTGATCGGCGCCAAAGCCGTCATCGCCAATGCCGGGTTCTCTCTGATGACTGAAGCGCTTCACCTGGGGAAACCCTGCCTTGCGATCCCCATCGAACACCAGTTTGAACAGATTTTTAACGCATACTGGCTCGACAAGATGGGATACGGCACTTATTGGGAGGAACTGAACAAGGAACGGGTGGAGTCGTTTCTCTACAATCTGCCGGGGTATCGGGAACGATTGGCAGCGTATCCACGGCGAGGAAACGCAGCCCTGCTGTTGAAACTTTGCAGCCTGGTCGCGGACTACACGTCGGCCCACGCGAAGATTCCGGGACGGAGGCAGAAGTGACGGAGAACGGCGAATCACTGCTGCCTAAGCTGGCGACTGCTGCCAGGTTGAATATCATCTCTGAAGCTGCCGCATTCATCAGCCTGCTCGTTGCGGTGCTTTCGCTCTTTTTGTTCGCCTGGATCGGAGACGGGGTTGCGCACCAGCGGACCATGGGCCTTGACCTTGCCATCCGGAGCCAGGTTCATGCCTACACCTCCCCTGGCCTTACCCGGGCGATGATTGCAATTTCTTTTATCGGCGGGGACGGGCTGGCGGCCGCAATTGTAATTTCGCTCATAGCATTCCGCTGGCTGCGCTGGCGGCGCGCCCTGCTGTGGATGTTCGTGACCATACTGGGCGCCCTGGTGTTGGACCTGAGCCTGAAATACGCCTTCCATCGTCCTCGCCCCGTCCCGTTTTTTACAGACTTGCCCCGCACCTACAGTTTTCCCAGCGGACACTCGCTGTTTTCATTCTGCTTCTACGGCGTACTCGCCGGATTACTGACGAGGCGTATCTCGTCCCGCATCGGGCGCATCCTGATCTGGACGTTCGCTGCTCTCCTGGTAGCCGCCATCGGGCTGTCGCGAATTTACCTGGGCGTGCACTATCCCAGCGACGTGATCGCGGGATACCTGGCAGCGTCGCTCTGGGTGAGCACGCTGGTGGCGCTCGACCGGGTGCGGCTACAACGGAAGAATGCGGCCGACCCGGAGGCGTAGCTGGTTCCACTGTATTCGGAATTCATTTTTCGGCACGTCCGCCAGGCTTTCGTTGTTAGACTACGTCGCGGACTTTCTGCCTGATTGCTGATCGGAGCTCCCTGATGAACCCCAAGTTTTCGCTGCTGGCGGAGTTGACGGCCGAGTTCCTCGGAACCTTTGTGTTGATCCTGTTCGGGACCGGCGTGGTTGCAATGGTGGTGCTGTTTCCTAGCCAGACGCCGGGCGAGATGATTCACGGCGGCTACACCAACATCACTTTGGGCTGGGGGCTGGGGGTGACCATGGGAATTTATGTTGCCGGAAAAGTCTCAGGGGCGCATCTGAATCCGGCTGTCACACTGGCGTTTGCGGTTTTCCGCGGGTTCCCCTGGCGGAAAGTGCTGCCGTACTCGATCGCGCAAACCGCCGGAGCATTTGTGGCTGCCGCGCTGGTGTACCGCAACTACCTGCCTGCCTTCCACCAGGTGGACCCGCAACTGGAGAGAACGGCCGGCGTGTTCACCACCTTTCCAGCCTTCCCCAACTTGCCGCAGGCAGGGTTTCTGGACCAGGTAATCGGCACGGCGTTGCTGCTGCTGCTGATTTTCGCCATCATTGATGAATTCAACATGCCGCCGGGCGCCAACCTGGCCCCGCTGATGATTGGGCTGGTTGTGGTAGCCATCGGGATGAGCTTTGGGGCAATGCACGGATACGCGATCAATCCGGCGCGCGATTTTGGCCCTCGGCTGTTCACCGTACTGGCCGGCTTTCGCAACAACGGCATCACGGACGGGAACCGGGTGTGGTGGGTGCCGGTCGTGGCGCCGCTGGTGGGCGGAGTGATCGGTGCCGCGGTGTATGACTTTGGTATTCGGCGGTTCCTGCCGCGTTCTTCCCAGTAGCCATTTGGGAAGACTACTTAGAAACGGCATAGTGCAGTTCGACCACGCCGTCGGCGTACTTCTTCGAGGAGATCAATTTTAAGGGCACGGTGCGGCGGCCGGCCGCGATCAATGGAATGCCTTCGCCGATAAACGTGGGAATGACGTGAATCCTGAACTCGTCGATCTCTCCTTCGTCGAGAAACGACGCAATGATCCCCGCGCCACCCATCATCCAGATGTCCTTCCCTTTTTTCTTCCGCAGACGGGTTGCGAACGCTTTGATGGGTTCGCTCACGAACTCAACGCCGGCAGGCGCCGGCGATGGCAGGGGACCGCGTGTAAAGACATAATTTTTTACTTTTGTATCGAAGGCCGTCCCGCTCACGCCTCTCTTCTGAAAATCGAGCGCCATATCGCTTGTCTTCCTGCCCCACAGGATTGTGTCAATTGATTTATAGAACGCGTCCAAGCCGTAGTTGCCTTTGGGACTCGGACGGTCGAGCCAGTCGACGGAGCCATCGGACCGGCCAATGAAGCCGTCGGCGCTGGTGGCGATGCACACGATGATTTTGCGTTTGCGGGCCATAACAGTGCAGGGAGCGTTCGAATCCTAACCCGGAACGCTCCGGGATTTCCATCGAGTAATGGCGGGCGGTTTTCTGAAACCGCAGTATCAGCCTGCAAAAGCCAAAACCTTCCGCCAACTCTGGGTGCTCACGGTGTGCCTCCCACCCTTCGCAAAGAACGCGAAGGATGGGGCGCCCCCGGTTGGGTTGCGCCAGCGAAAGTCAAAATCCGTGAGGTCTACTTCAGGCCTTCGACCAGGTAGAGATCACCCAGGGTGCGATGGAAGCCGTAGACGTAAGTTTTTCCGTCGGGCGTGGTTTGGATCGGTCCGATGGTGGAGACGCCAGTGGTATCGACCGGGACAATCTGCTTGCGGACAGTTTTCTTCCCGGTGGCCAGGTCCAACTGGTAAACCTTGGCCGGCACTTCGCCGGTGCGATAGAGATAGATGGACTTTCCATCCTGGTTCCAGATGATGGGGATATCTCCCGGTTCCAGTCCGTTGACGATGCGAGGCTCACCTCCGGCAACCGGGTAGAAGTACCCTTTTTCGTCGGGACCGGTTCCGACGACCAGTTGGCCGTCGGGAGAAATCGCGAACGCGGTGGCGTCGACGCCTTCGGGAGAAATCGGTTTCGGAGTTCCTCCGGAAAGATCTTGAGTATAGAGACGAACCCCTTTGCCCGGTTCGTTGCCCGAGAACACGAAGCGCTTGCCGTCCGGGAACCAGCGGGCCCACTGATGGTTG
>DASQHA010000334.1:0-1964 GCA_035632335.1 Terriglobales bacterium | reverse complement strand
CGCGCCGGCCAGCTTCAGATTGTTGACGACGTCTCCTATACTCGCGGCAGCCACTCGCTGAAAGCGGGGGTGAATTATCGCTACAACCGCGAGGCCGACCTCAGTTATTCTCAGGTGGCGTACATTGGACGGTTCAACCTCTTCGGTCTTGACGAATTCGCCCGCGGCGCGATCAATCCGTCGAGCGGGAGTGGTTATCTGCAACTGTTTGCCACCGCCCCGGTGCTGCACCTGCGTCTCTACAATCTCGGCGCCTACGTGGAGGACCAATGGGCCGTCACGCCGCATCTCAAAGTGACGGCTGCCTTGCGGTTCGACCGTGACGGCAACCCATATTGCGTAGATCGCTGCTTCGCTCGCCTCGCCAGCCCATTTGCAGAGCTAGGCAAGGGACTGGCTATTCCTTACAACCAGTCCATCCGCTCGGGCCTGGCTCATGCGTTCTACGATGTTGAGGCGGTCGTGCCGCAACCGCGCCTTGGCGTGGTCTATAATCCGGCCTGGTCAAAGAGCACGGTCGTTCGCGGAGGAATAGGTCTGTTCTCCGATGCGTATCCAGCTTTTTTTGCGGGGACCGTGGCTGGCAATCCGCCCGATGTGTTCTTCGGGTCGGTCTTCACAGGACTGGTCGATGCCGCGGGGAAAGGTTCGGCTCCGGCCATTGCGGCGGCCTCGGCAGCTAGGCAACCGCCCGCGCAATTCCTTTCGCGGACCGGGGTTCGTGAACTTCGATTCATCGCTCTACAAGACCGTGCCCTTCGGCGAACGCATGCGGCTTACCATTGGCGCCAGCGCGTACAATATCCTCAACCACCCCAATTTCGCCGATCCGAATTCGGATGTCTCCGGATCCGGCCTGGGTCTGATTCAGTTCACCGTAGCCAGTCCCAGCAGCCCCTATGGCTTCTACGGAGGTCCGTCCGGCCGCGCCGTCGTGGTCACCGGAAGATTCGCGTTTTGAAACCGTTAAGGTTCCGGTTCAGCTTCAGGCTCCGCGGAGGCCTTCATCTCCAGGATCACCAACTCGTCGCCGTTGAGCAGTTTTAAAGATAAGCCAAATTCGTACTGGGCCGCTTCGGCCTCGCGCACGCCCGCCAGAGGGACTTCGCGCGGATCGGAAAAGGTGAATTCCGCGCCGTGCAAAGGAATCGTGAACTGCCAGGAGTCTCCGCCGAGCTGCAGGGTTTCCGGGGTGCACTCCGTCACCGTGCCGTTGGCATCGAAGAAAAGCCCCGAGCTGCGCAGCTTAACGTGC
Source organism: Terriglobales bacterium (assembly GCA_035632335.1). Taxonomy (GTDB): domain Bacteria; phylum Acidobacteriota; class Terriglobia; order Terriglobales; family Acidobacteriaceae; genus JAIQFF01. The sequence goes on along the minus strand of DASQHA010000334.1, from coordinate 709 downwards.
AGGCGCATGGAGTCCTGCTGCCACTTCCGGAACAACAAGCGGGCGTCGTCAGGGGATGCGATCATGATTCCAGCATGAAACTGCTGCTGCGTTGGATCATCACCAGCTTCTCATTATTCGTCGCGGCCTGGTTGGTCCCGGGCATCCGCGTGGGCCATGGCGGCTGGACCGTCTTCGCCGTCATGGCCGTCATCCTGGGGCTGGTGAACGCGGTGATTCGGCCGCTGCTGAAACTGCTGTCCTGCCCCCTGATCGTGCTCACTCTGGGGCTGTTTGTGCTGGTGATCAACGGGATCACTCTGTGGCTGGCTTCGGCCGTGGCCGTGAACTTCTTTCATGTCGGCTTCTACGTGGACGGCATTCTCCCCGCCATTCTGGGGGCGCTAGTGGTCAGCATCGTGTCGGTGATCCTGACCATGCTGCTGCGGGACGACCAGTAGACTTAACGCAGGCGCGCGGTTTGGGGTTTCGCCGCACCCCAGGCGACAAAGGTCCCGGCCGCGGAATGGACCAGCTTCGGATAACCCAAGGCCTGCCGGCCGCCCGTGGCGACCTGAACGGCAGGGCCGGCAGCACCAGCGGTGCTGATCTGGCGCGCCATCACCTGGGCGTCGCCACCGGCGCTCTGCTGTAACCAGGAGACCGTCGCTGCGCCGCTGTCTTCGAGCACGACAGAAGTGTATCCGAAAGCGCGGGCGGTGCTCACGAC
>DASQHA010000333.1:0-10566 GCA_035632335.1 Terriglobales bacterium | reverse complement strand
CCTGATTACCGAGGGAGGCTCGTTCACGGCCGAGACTTACACGCAAGCGGAAGGGCTCGCTCCAAACAGCGTTTACGCCGTTCATCGGAATCGCGACGGAACGGTGTGGGCAGGGACCATCGGCGGCGGCGCCAGCAGGTTTACAAACGGCCGCTTCACCAACTACACGACCACTAATGGCCTGGCGTCCAACACCGTCGGCGCGATTGAGGAGGGTTTGGATGGCACCATGTGGTTTGCAACTCCGAACGGTCTGAATGCGCTGTCGAAAAACGGCTGGGGGATCTATACCGGCCGCGACGGGTTACCCCCCGGAAACGTAAACTGTCTGTTGGAGGATTCAACTGGCGTGCTGTGGATCGGAACCTCCGAGGGCATCGCATTCCTTAGCTCTGGCCAAATCCATGTTGCTCGGGATGTGCCCGAGTCTTTGCGCGAACCGATATTCGGCGTGGCGCAAGACAGGAATGGATGGCTCTGGATCGCAACCGCCAGTCATGTGCTGCGAGTGAATCGCGAGAAACTGCTGCATTCCGCTCTCAGTGACGCCGATGTCCGCGAGTATGGGCTGGAGGACGGCCTGCTGGGTACTGGCGGCGTGAAGCGGAACCGTTCCGTGGTAACCGATTCGCTCGGGCGCGTCTGGTTCTCCCTGAATCGCGGGATTTCCGTCGTGGATCCCGCCCGGCTCGCGGGTAATTCGGCTCCGGTGCCGGTGCACATCCAGGCGATTTCAGCGGACGGCCGGCCGATCGACTTGCGGGAACCGGTTCGGATTCCGCCCGCCCGCCAGAGGTTCACGTTCAGTTATACGGGGCTGAGTCTCTCCGCCCCCGATCGCGTCAAATACCGGTACATGCTGGAGGGCTTCGATCGTGGCTGGAGTGAGCCGACCACGGCACGTGAAGCTGTGTACACCAATCTCAGCCCGCGCTCGTATCGCTTCCGGGTGATCGCGAGCAACCCTGACGGCGTTTGGAATAGCGCCGGCACCACGATCGGCTTTGAAATCGACCCGGTGTTCTGGCAGACATGGTGGTTCCGCCTCTCGGGTGTTTTGACTTGCACTTTGGCTTTTGCGGCGGTCTATCGTTTTCGGCTGCACCAACTGGCCACGCAACTCAATGTTCGCTTCGAAGAGCGGCTCGCGGAGCGGACACGTATCGCGCAGGAACTGCACGATACGTTGCTGCAGGGATTTCTCAGTGCTTCCATGCAACTGCATGTCGCCGTTGACGGCTTGCCTGCGGATTCGCCCGCGAAACCATCGCTTAGCCGTGTCGCCGAGTTAATGAGACAAGTCATTGATGAGGGCCGGAACGCCGTTCGAGGACTGCGCTCGTCCGAAAGCGGTTCTCTGGAACTTGAACAGGCGTTTTCCCGGATCCAGCAGGAACTTGGTTTCCAGGACCAAGTCGCTTTTCGCATCATTGTTGACGGCGATCCCCGGCCTTTGCACCCCGTCCTCCGGGATGAAGTTTACCGTATTGGCCGGGAAGCCTTAGTCAATGCATTTCGCCACTCACGCGCAACCAGCGTCGAAGTCGAACTTGAATATTCGACAGACCACTTTCGAATTCTGGTGCGCGATAACGGTTGCGGGATCGATACGCACGTGCTCGAGTCGGGGCGCGAAGGCCACTTTGGGCTATCTGGAATGCGCGAGCGCGCGGAGCGAATCGGTGCACGGCTCAGAGTTTGGAGTCGCGCCGAAGCCGGAACGGAGGTCGAGATGACCGTCCCAAGCCAGATTGCATTTCAATTCCCGTCTTCGAGCCGGCTGCCGAAATGGTTGGCCAAATTGTATCCGCGAAAAGCAGGAGCACAGGCTCCGGAGCCACGAGCTGAGAGATAAATGAGCGATCAGGCCCGAATCCGGGTATTCAGCGTCGATGACCACCCCCTTTTGCGCCAGGGGATCGCCGCGATCATCAACAGTCAACCGGACATGCTGTTGGTGGCCGAGGCGTCCAGGGGCAGCGAAGGCATCCAAAAGTTTCGGGAGCATCGGCCTGACGTTACGCTCATGGACCTCAGACTTCCCGACATGAGCGGCATCGACACCATGATTGCCATCCGCACGGAGTTTTCGGACGCCCGCATCGTCATGCTGACAACGTTTGAAGGCGACGTCGAAGTCCAGCGTGCCTTAGAGGCGGGGGCTCGCGGCTATATGCTCAAAAGTACGCCTCCCAAGGATCTCGTTGAAGTGATCCGCCAGGTCCATGCGGGGAAGAAGCGTGTCCCCGCGGAACTCGCGGCCCAGCTCGCCGAGCACCTGAGCGACGAAGCCCTGACTGAGCGCGAGGTGGACGTGCTCCGGCACGTCGCGGGCGGGAACCGGAATCGGGATATAGCAGAACAGCTCTTCATTTCAGAAGAAACCGTCAAGGTTCACGTCAAGCACATCATGGAAAAGCTCGGCGCCAACGATCGCACGCAAGCTGTAGCCATAGCCGTCCGGCGCGGAATCATCCAATTGTGAAGCCGATACCACTTAAGTGGTATTAAAAAACGCCGAGCCCTGGGGATTCGCTTTGCCGCTACAGTCGTTACGCTGGTGTGTGACGTGTTCGAAACAGCACCAATGAATACCTAGGAGAGTCGAGCTGCAACGGTTGTTTTCCACTTTTCCGGGCGGGTGGCCCGGCGCAGGTCTTCTGCTGCTGAGAGCGGCGATCGGTATTACGACGATCGTTCAAGGGGCGCTCTATTTGGCGGACCCCGGCAACCTGACTCTGCGAACCGGAGCGGTCGGCTTGGCGGCGGTCGCGAGTGGTGCTTTGCTCTCGATCGGGTTTCTGACGCCTGTCGCCGGCGCTCTTGCCGGCGTAGGCGCCCTCGGTATCGCGTTTGCATGGTTTCCGGCGGCCACCCCGAATCTGTTCGACGCGAAGCTTCCGATCGTGTTTGCAGTCATCATGAGTGCCGCAATCGTTTTTCTGGGCCCCGGAGCATTTTCGATCGATGCCCGGCTGTTCGGACGTCGTGAGATTATCATCCCTCCCGTTTCTCGTTCGCCGAGATAGTGTGGTGATACCACGATGGTGGTATCCGCAAGTGCGCTGCCAGTGGTAGCAAAAAAACATTCGATCTCGTGATGGTTCTTCCGCTCTACTCCCTCATAGTGAGGAGTAACGATTCCGTCGGATCGCAGATTCACACCAAAGGAGCGACGACAATGACGAGCGCGATTCCAATCAACGCGATGTGGATGCAAATTCCGGGGCGTGCCTCAAGCACACATGTCGAGCCACAAGACCTGCACCACTTGGTCGGCAAGGCGTTTCTTACGGCCCTTCTTCTCACCGGAAGTGTGGAGCGGGCCGAAGCTGCGATCGTAGAAGGCAACACGAAGATGGATCTCGACAATGCGTCCGGAGAAGCGCTGTTCCGAGAAGCCGTGAATGCCGCGGTTGAGCCGCCGAGTGTCACCTCTAGGCAGCTGCCGGAGGATCTGGAGCGCGCTTCGTCCATGCTCCCGTTCGAACTGCGGCGTGTCTTGCATCTCCCGCCGGCTCTTCGCCACTGCTTTGTGTTGCGTTTCCTCGTGGGCTTGCCACGCGAGGCCTGCGCCCGGTTGTTGCACTTGGAGACCCCTCAAGTCGACGAGCGCGCGCGCACGGCCATGTTGGAGTTGGCAGCGATTCAAAGGAACAGGGAAGTCTTGAGAGCCAACTGACAAGTTTGAGAAACAGTCATGCAACTCAATGAGAGGAACGGATGAAAATTCATGGAGGATATCACGTTGAAACACCAGGCAACAGCAATCGAACGTAGCATACGAAGAATCATTTTCACAGTCTTGCCGATCATGACAATCATGTTCGGCACAGGAAAGGACCTTATGGCACAAACAAACACATCGACAGTTGTGAAGAACATCGTTCTCGTCCACGGCGGTTTTGTGGACGGGTCCGGTTGGGAGGGCGTCTACAAAGCCCTGAAGAAGGACGGCTACACGGTCGCGATCGTCCAGAATCCGACCATTTCGCTGGCAGACGACGTGGCGGTCACGAAGCGGGCGATCGCCGCGCTGAACGGCCCGGTGATCCTCGTCGGCCACTCGTATGGCGGAGCCGTGATCACGGAAGCGGGCAACGACCCGAAGGTCGCCGGCTTGGTCTACATCACAGCCTTTGCGCCGGACAAGGGCGAATCGGTGGCGTCGCTCATCAAAGATCCACCGCCCGGCGCGCCCGTTCCGCCAATCCTGCCGCCTCAGGACGGATTCCTGTTCCTCGACAAGGCGAAGTTCCCGGCCGCATTCGCCGCGGACGTGAGTCCAGACGCGGCTTCGTTCATGGCCGACTCTCAAGTCCCGTGGGGTGTCGAGGCGCCCAGTGCTCCGATCAACCAGCCGGCGTGGCGAACCAAGCCAAGCTGGTACCTGGTCTCTACCGAAGACAAAATGATCCCGCCTGACGCCCAGCGGGCTATGTCCAAACGCGCAGGCTCAACGGTCGTCGAGGTTAAAGGCAGCCACGCCGTGTATGTGTCGCAGCCGCAGGCCGTCGCTCATTTCATCGAACAGGCCGCAACAGGTGCCTTGGCGGCCGGGAAGGAAAGTGCCGCCGCGGGTGTATTGGCCAACGCAAATTAGGCCAGCGGATAACGGGATTTGACCAGAAGGAGGCTCCCGGGGGCGCCGGGCGCGCCGGCGAAGCCTCCATTTGCCGGAAAGTCTCAGAGGCAATTCGGCGAAACAACTCCTCAGATCCTCACGCAACAATCCAAGGAGGAGACCATGTCAAATCACCGGATCTTACTGCTGCAAAATGCTCACGACCATTCATCAAAACTCCTAAGGAGTGCAGCAACAGTCTTGGGCTTTCTGGCAGCAATAGCAGCTGGGGCCCAACTGCGGCCCGCAGCCGCACAATTCATGCAGGCGATGAACGCAAGCATGGAACGTATGGATCGTCAGATGGCAAGCGCACCGATGAACGGAGATGTCGATCACGATTTCGCGGCCATGATGATCCCGCATCATCAGGGTGCAATCGATATGGCGAAAGTCGAACTGATCTACGGAAAGGACCCGGTGATGCGTCGGCTCAACGTGGTCACTTCCCAACTAATCAATCAAACAGAGGAGACTCACCAATGAGTACGATCAAAATGTTCGAAGAACTCAATCATAATCGCCGCCGCTTTTTGCGCAATGCGACCGTGGCTTTCGCTGCCGCTGAACTCGCCACAATCGGCTCCGCGGACCCACAATCCAGCCAGACAAGCCCCCCGCAGGTGCCCCAGATTAGGCCCGGAACGAACACCTCATTCAGCTCGCTGAAGCAGATCAATGCCGGCCTCCTGAACGTTGGGTACGCTGAAGCCGGCCCCGCCGATGGTCCCGCGGTAGTTCTTCTGCACGGATGGCCTTATGACATTCACAGCTTTGTCGATGTCACGCCTCTGCTGGCCTCGGCCGGGTATCGGGTGATCGTCCCGTATCTGCGCGGGTATGGCAGCACGAGCTTTCTTTCGAGTGAAACGTTCCGGAATGGCCAGCAATCGGTAGTCGCCCTGGACATCATCGCGCTGATGGACGCTCTCAAGATCGAGAAGGCCATCATCGGCGGCTTTGATTGGGGAGCGCGGACGGCCGATATCATGGCCGCGCTCTGGCCTGAACGCTGTAAGGGGATCGTTTCCGTAAGCGGCTACCTGATCGGCAGCACTGCCGCCAACAAGATGCCGTTACCGCCAAAAGCGGAATTCGCATGGTGGTACCAATATTATTTCGCCACGGAGAACGGCCGCGCCGGCTACGAGAAATATCGGCACGATTTCTCGAAGCTCATTTGGCAGCTCGCTTCGCCGAAGTGGGACTTCGATGACGCCACTTTCGATCGCACAGCAGCGTCGTTTGGCAACCCGGACCACGTCGCCATCGTGATTCACAATTACCGTTGGCGTATCGGTGTTGCTGAAGGCGAGTCGCAATATGACGATCTGGAAAAACGGCTCGCCGAAGGTCTGGTCATTACCGTACCGGCGATCACCCTTGAAGGTGATGCCAATGGGGCGCCACACCCGGCCCCGGCAGCCTACCGCACGAAGTTCTCCGGTAAATATGCAAACCGGATTATCAACGGTGGCGTGGGGCACAATCTGCCTCAAGAAGCGCCGCAGGCGTTTGCCCAGGCTGTGGTCGACGTCGGCGGCTTCGCAGGCTAGCGCCCACTATGGACCGCAGGCGCTTCCTTAAGACCTCGATGCTCGCCACTGGTGGGGCTCGCGTGGCCGCGTGGCTCGCGAACCCTGTTCCGACAGCGAACGCCGCAGAATCCCAGCGTGCCCTTCCCGACGAAGGGCCACTGGTCGACTTTGGAAAAAATCATCCAGGGAAGGAAATATGTCACCAAAAAACACAGGAATGATCTTGGGTCTTCTGATCGCGGTAGCAGCCGGGGCGCAGATGATACCCTCAACCGCACAATTCATGCAGGCGATGAACGCAAGCATGAAACACATGGATCGTGAGATGGCGGCAGCCCCGATGTCTGGCGCTATCGATCACGATTTCGCGACGATGATGATCCCGCATCATCAGGGTGCGATCGACATGGCAAAGGCGGAGCTGAGCTACGGTAAGGACCCAGTGATACGCCGCCTGGCGCAAGAAATCATCGTCGACCAAAAATCGGAGATCGACGCCATGCAACTCTGGCTGGCCAAGAACTCGGCCGCCCGTAGGAAATAGGAGACGTAGTCAAATGAAGCTCTATAGACTGATGTTTTTCCTCGCCGGCGCGATCGTCATGCCCGCGCAAGCCGGCGACCGAGTGTACACTGCCGACCAGACCTCGAATACGGTTTCGGTGATCGATCCTGCTGCGGACAAACTACTCGGCTCAATCCATCTGGGCGAAGACGTTCCTGCGGCGCTGAGTCCGCTGTATCGTGGCGAACTGCTGGTGCACGGTCTCGGCTTTTCACCGGACCATAAGACACTCGATGTTGTTTCGATTGGGTCCAACTCCGTGACGTTGATCGACACCGAAACGAACACGGTAAAAGGCAAGATATATGTGGGCCGTTCCCCGCACGAGGCCTTCTTCCGCCCGGACGGCCGGGAGCTGTGGGTAGCCGTGCGCGGCGAGAACTACGTCAGCGTGATCGATCCGGCACGGAAAAAAGAGGTGCGCCGGATCGAAACCGCAAACGGTCCGGGCATGGTTCTATTTCGTCCGGACGGCAAGTTCGCCTTTGTGCCATCCAGTTTTACTCCCGAGATGGATGTGATCGACACAACCACGTACAAAGTAATCGCGCGCGTGCCGCAGGCGAGTCCGTTTTCGCCGAATCTTGCTGTCGATCAGGATGAGGTCTGGTTCACTTTGAAGGACTCGGGGAAGACACAGGTTGTTAGCGCCAAGCCGCCTTTTCGGACGCTCGCCGTGCTCGAAACCGGACCGATAACGAATCACGTCACCTTCGTAACGAATGCGGCGGGACGGTTTGCTTACGTGACGGTCGGCGGCCGGAACCTGGTACTGGCCTACCGGCGCAACCCGGGCTCTCCGCCGAGGCTGGTCGCGACCATCAAAACCGGGGATCTGCCGCACGGCATCTGGGGCTCCGGCGATGGCAGCCGCGTTTATGTTGGTCTGGAAAACGGCGATAGCGTGCAGGCGATCGATACGGCCACGAATCAGGTTGTTGCCACGATTCCGGTAGGCCAGTTGCCGCAGGCGCTGGTGTATGTGCCGAACGCAGTCGCCTCGGATGAGGGCACGGCGAACCTGAAGCCGCTTGGCCTGGCGGAACAGGCGTTACATCTGGAGCTAACGCCGCCGCCCGGAGCGAATTCAGGGGCGCATGCCAGCGTTTCGATCAATTCGTTGGGCCCAATCGATAACCTGCAGATCGCCGCAACCGGCCTGGAGCCTGGCAAGAAATATCGGGTGCTGCTAGTTGGAGGCGCGGAACCGCAGGAGCTTGTCACGTTCAGCGCCGGTATCGGGGGGGTCGCAATCGCGCAGGCGCTCGGACCGTTGAAGCGCGCCGTGGCGCCGTCGCAGACGGAGCAGGCGATGAAGTTGGAAGTGAGGGCCGTAGAAAGGGGCGGCGCCCTCGTGCTTCAGCAACTCGCGGCAACGCCGGTCGCGTTGCGGGGGGCGCCGGGTGCACCGGCGAAGCCTCCATCTGCCGGAAAGTCTCAGAGGCAATTCGGGGAAACAACTCCTCAGATCCTCACGCAATAATCCAGCGAGAACACCATGTCAAATCAAACCAGATCTTACGAACCCCTGACTTCCCAGAACGCGGCGCTCGTCCTCGTCGATCATCAGGTCGGCCTCATGACGGGCGTCCGTGACTATTCGACCGGCGAGTTGAAACATAACGTCGTGGCCCTGGCCAGAGCTGCAAGAGCATTGAAACTGCCGATTGTCGTAACCACAACGGCGCGCGACAGCATGTGGGGTCCGACGTTCCCAGAACTCGTCAAAGCGCTGCCGGGCATCGAGATCATCGACCGTTCGTCGGTGAACGCCTTCGATGACGCGCGCGTGGCTCGCGCGATCGAGGCTACGGGCCGCAAGAAGCTGATCTTCGCCGGCATTTCGCTCGAAGTCTGTGCGGCTTTTCCGGCCATCATCGCCGTCGGTAAGGGGTTCGACGCGTACGTGGCGGTCGATGCCTCAGGAACATTCAGCGAGACCAAGCGGCAAGCTGGACTCTTGCGCATGCTACAGGCGGGCGTCATCGTCTCGGACTACGCAACCTTGATGGTGGAAATCCTCAAGGATAATGCGCGACCGGAGGCTGGCGAGGTTTACGCGGCCATGGACATGGGCTGGGCCACGCTTGTCGGTCAGATCGCCCACGCCTACGGAAAGTAATAGAAGGAGAGAAGATCATGACGAAAAATGCAAGCACGACAGTTTTTGAAACGCCGGCAGGCTTGAGCCGGCAGGCGGTGGCCGAGATCTCGGATGCGCTGCGGAACTTGCTGGCCGACGTGTTCAGCCTTTACCTAAAGACGAAGAACTTCCATTGGCACATGACGGGCCGTCACTTCCGCGATTACCATCTGCTGCTCGATGAGCATGCTGACCAGATCTTTGCGATCACCGATGAAATCGCCGAGCGCGCCCGCAAGATCGGAGGTTCCACGCTGCGTTCCATCATTGATATCTCGCGGCATCAGCGCCTCAAAGACAACGATCGGGAGAACGTGGCGCCGCAGAAAATGCTTTCGGAGCTTCGGGACGACAACTCCCAGTTAACGAACTTCCTGCGCCAGGCACACGAGATCTGCGGGCGGCACGGCGACGTTGCCACCACAAGCGTCATTGAGGTTTGGATTGACCAGGCCGAGCGCCGCACATGGTTCCTGACCGAGATTGTCAGCGAACTTTGATCAAACCCGGAATTAGAGGAGAAAACAAAATGAGCACGATCAAAACAAAAGATGGTACGGAAATTTACTACAAAGACTGGGGCAATGGCCAGCCCATCGTATTCAGCCACGGCTGGCCGCTTAGCGCCGATGCCTGGGACCCGCAGATGCTGTTCCTGGGGCAAAAGGGATACCGCGTGATTGCACACGATCGGCGCGGCCATGGCCGCTCCGGTCAGCCCTGGAACGGCAACAATATGGACCAGTACGCTGATGATCTCGCCGAGCTGATGGATGCCCTCGACCTTAGGAATGCGATTATGGTTGGCCATTCCACCGGGGGCGGCGAAGTGGCGCACTACATCGGCCGGCACGGCCAAAAACGCGTGGCCAAGGCCGTCCTCGTCGGCGCAGTACCCCCGCTGATGCTAAAAACAGATGCGAACCCAGGCGGCCTTCCCAAGCAGGTCTTCGACGGCATTCGCACAGGCGTGTTCGCGAACCGTGCGCAGTTCTACAAGGACCTGACGGTCCCGTTCTATGGCTACAACCGGCCGGGTGCCAAGGTTTCTGAGGGCGTGCGCGAATCCTTCTGGCTGCAAGGCATGATGGGCGGCATCAAGGGCCAATACGATTGCATCAGGGAATTCTCGGAAGTGGACTACACCCCGGACCTGAAGAAAATTGACGTGCCGGCGCTCATTGTGCATGGCGACGACGACCAGATCGTGCCGATCGCCGATTCCTCCATGCTCACCGCCAAGATCGTCAAGAACGCTACCCTGAAGGTCTACAAGGGCGCCCCCCACGGATTGGCCACGACCCACCAGGACCAACTGAATGACGACCTGCTGGCGTTCATAGAAGCTTGACTTGACCCGATGATCGGTTAATCGTGGAGTACGGCTGCGGTTCACCAGGCAGGTTGGAATAGACGCGCACCAACGGCTTCAGATTGGCTTCGCTGAAAGCCATGCCGCCGCAGTCAAACACACTGTAATCACGATTGAAAAAACAATAGGGAGGATGAAGAGGTATCTCCAGCTCACCAACGTGATGGCGGCAAAGCTAAGAGCGAGAGCCCACCGGGTGACGCGCATCGCCGCCAAAGTCTCTGCCGGAAGGCCACCTAGCTGCCAAGCTAATACCGCCGCGAATAGATAAAACACGCCGACCGAGAATCCAGCCGCGAGAAAGAGGTCCCAATAGGTCCGGCT
>DASQHA010000332.1:0-16686 GCA_035632335.1 Terriglobales bacterium | reverse complement strand
CGATAAACATCGCCCCGGGCCGGAGGGAGGATAGTTTCGCTCTTTGTTCGCCATCAAATTTTGACCATGACAGGGCAGGATGTCAACTGGGAACTGACAACTAGAAACTGACTACTGGTTTTATTTTGTGATTCTAAGGGTTGGATTAAGACGCGGCGGGCGGGACGCCCGCCGCCACAGCCGCCGGGACGGCGGCGCTACGAAAATCTATGCCGGGACTTTGGTGCGCTTGCTGGTTTGTTTGATGGTGACCGGGTCGAGGAAGGTCATCATGGGGCGCAGTTGCTCGCCCACTTTCTCGATCTGCTGCTGTTGTTCTTTTTCGCGGGTGGCTTCGAACCATTCGCGGCCGGTCTCGTTCTCTTTAATCCATTTCCTGGCGAAGGTTCCGTCCTTGATTTCGCGCAGCAACTGCCTCATGGTCTCTCGGGTTTGCTCAGTGACGATGCGCGGCCCGGCGGTATAGTCGCCGTATTCGGCGGTGTCGCTGACCGAGTAGCGCATGTAGTTGAGGCCGCCGCGATAGATCAGGTCCACGATGAGCTTCAGTTCGTGCAGGCACTCGAAGTAGGCAATTTCGGGCTGGTAGCCGGCTTCGACCAGGGTCTCGAATCCCGCTTTCAGCAGGGCGCTTACGCCGCCGCAGAGGACGGTTTGTTCACCGAAGAGATCGGTCTCGGTTTCCTCGGCAAATGTGGTTTCGATCACGCCGGCGCGAGTCGCGCCGATCGCTTTGCCGTAGGAAAGCGCAAGCTGCTTGGCCTTTCCCGTGGCGTCCTGGTGGATGGCCAGCAGCGCAGGCGTGCCGCCGCCTTCGACGAACACTTCCCGCACCCGATGCCCCGGCGCCTTGGGAGCAATCATCGAAACATCGACGTTGGCGGGAGGCGTAATCGTGCCGAAGCGGATGTTGAAGCCGTGGGCGAACATCAGCGTCTTTCCGGCGGTGAGGTGAGGCGCGATTTCTTTTTTGTAAACTTCAGACGCAACCGTGTCCGGCACCAGCACCATGATCACGTCGGCCCAGGCCGACACTTCCGCGGGCGTGCCCACGGCGAGGCCGCTGGCTTTGGCTTTGGCGCGCGATTCGCTGCCGGCCGGCAATCCGACTCGGACGTCCACGCCGCTGTCCTTCAGGCTGAGGGCGTGGGCGTGTCCCTGGGACCCGTAGCCGATGATGGCTACTTTCTTTCCCCGGATCAACGAAACATCGGCGTCTTTCTCGTGATACATCTTAGCCATTGGTATTCCTCTCGATAGATAGCAGAGATTAAAATCACACGGAACTTTCGTGAAGCTCACTGAGTGCGGAGCAAGGGCACAAGTTGGGAAGGGCACGAGTTCACTCGTGCCGCTGAAGCCCCTTCCCGAGGCTGTCTTCTTGCGGTACGGCTAAAGCCGTGCCCTTCCCGAGGGACTAGACAGAATATGACACGCCTTCGTCAGCCGCAACCTGCGGCGCCTTGGTCTGAGCCGGATTGGCCGCAACGGAAGTCGTGCCGCGCCGCATGGCGACGATCCCGGTGCGCACCATCTCTACGACCCCATAAGGACGCAGCACTTCCAGCAGGCCGTCAATCTTGTCTTCGCCGCCGGTGATTTCTATGGTGAGCGACTCGGGCGCGACGTCCACCACCCGGGCGCGGAACACGCTGGCCAGTTCGAGCACATGCGACCGGGCTTCGTGGGTCGCAGCCACCTTGATCATGGCCAGGTCGCGGGCGATCGCGGGCTCGTGGGTAATGTTTTCGACCAGCAGCACGTTCACCAGATTATAGAGATTGGCCTCGATGCGCTTGGCCTGGTCGGGATTGGTATCGACCGTGATGGTCATGCGCGAAACTTCGGGCTTTTCCGTCCGCCCCACGGTCAGCGAATCGATGTTGAAGGCGCGGCGGCGGAACAGCGACGCCACACGGGTCAGCACGCCCGGCTTATTTTCTACGTACACCACAAAGATATTCAGCATTTTTACCTTTATTCGTCTTTACTATTCATCAGCGGCGGTTTCGACGATGGGGCTGGGCCGCCGGATCATATCGTTCAACGAAGCACCGGCCGCGACCATCGGGTACACGGTGTCTTCCTGTTCTACCTTGAAGTCAATCAGCACCGCGCCGTCGTGCTCACGCGCCGCCCGCACGGTCGGCAACACCTGCGAACGTTCGGTTACAGCCATGCTGCGGATGCCGTACGCCTCCGCCAGTTTCACAAAATTGGGGTTCAGCAGCGGCGTAGCTTCGTAATTGCGCTCGTAGAAAAATTCCTGCCACTGCCGCACCATGCCCAGAAATCCGTTGTTGATGATGGCAATGTTGATCTTCAGCTTTTCCTGCTGAATGGTCGCAAGTTCGGACATGGTCATCTGGAAGCCTCCATCGCCCACGATGACCCAGACTTCGGCTTCCGGCCGCGCGACTTTGGCTCCGATGGCTGCCGGCAGGGCAAAGCCCATGGTCCCCAGTCCGCCCGATGTAATTAACGACCGCGCTTTTTCGTGCTTGAAGTATTGCGCTTCCCACATCTGATGCTGGCCGACGTCGGTCACGACGACGGTGTTGCTGTTGCGAGTCTCGCGCCACAGGTCGTTGATGACGTGGGCGGCGTATAGATGTCCGTTGTCGGGCAATTTCTGGACGTCCCGCACCGCCGAGTCGCCCTTGAGTTTGTCGATGGAATCCAGCCATTCGGTGTGATCGACAGACTGCACCCGCGGCAGCAGTTCTTTAAGGACTTCACGCAGATCTCCGACCAGCGCCACATCGACTTTGACGTTTTTATTGATTTCGGCCGGATCGATTTCGATGTGAATCTTCTTGGCGTCCTGCGCGTAGGTCTTGAGATTGCCGGTGACGCGATCGTCAAAGCGCATGCCGAGCGCGAGCAGCAAGTCAGCTTCCTGAATGGCATGGTTCACCCAGGCTTCGCCGTGCATTCCCATCATGCCCAGGTTCAAAGGATGCGAAGCCGGGAACGCTCCCAGGCCTAACAGAGTCAAGGCAACCGGAATGCCGGCTTTTTCTGCCAGGGTCAGAACTTCCGCCATCGCGCCCGAAACGATGATGCCGTGCCCGGCGAGGATCAGGGGCCGCTTGGCCTTGTGGATCAACTCCAGCGCATGGGCATATTCCGACTCCTCGGGCGAAAGATCAGGCCGATACCCCGGCAGTTGCGGCCGGGCGGCGTCCCAATCGAACTCGCACGAAGACTGCTGCGCGTCCTTGGTGATGTCAACCAGCACGGGGCCGGGCCGTCCGGAGCGGGCCACATAAAATGCTTCGCGCAGGACCTGGGCCAATTCGCTGGCGTGAGTAACCAGGTAATTGTGCTTGGTGATGGGCAGGGTGATGCCGGTGATGTCGGTTTCCTGGAAGGCGTCGGAGCCGATCAGCTTGCTGCCTACTTGGCCGGTAATGCAGACGATGGGAGAAGAATCCAGCATGGCGGTGGCAATGCCGGTGACCATGTTGGTGGCGCCCGGTCCGGAGGTCGCGACCGCGACGCCTACTTCGCCGCTGGCCCGCGCATAGCCGTCTGCCATGTGCGTGGCGCCCTGCTCGTGGCGCACCAGGATGTGGTGGATATCGCTGTGTTTCAGCGCATCATATGCCGGCAGAATTGCGCCTCCCGGATAGCCGAAGACGTGCTTTACGCCTTCGCGCTCCAGGCATTCCCACAGAATTTGTGCTCCCGTTTTTGTCATCGACCCTGTCCTCAATCAATGTAGGCGGCGAGCGCCCCACTCGTGCGGCGGCGCCAACAACCTATATTCTTCGAAACGCTTCAACTCGACCGCTTGCGGTTTGCGAAACTCGTTTGTATCCGTGCCACTGCCGCTCGTGCGGGGCGCTCGCGCCCACATCATACGCCCCAGAGATAATCTTCCTGCTCGCCCTCGTGCGCTGCGTGGGCGGCATGGGCCTTTTCTTTCGCGCTCACCGCCTCAGGATGTGCCGGCTGGTCTTCTTTGCTTACTGCCGCCATCCACGTAGATGCCGTCTTGCCGGCGCTGTCCGGAAGGATGGCAGTCCGGCTGGGCACATCGCGGACCAGGTCGAGCAAGTGCCCGTCTTCGATCGTCTTGATCCGGTCAGCCAGGGCCACGAAACGGCGGTAAACGTCATCCAGCTGCGCCCGCTCGAAAGTGAAGCCCAGCTTCTCATAGCGCACCCGCAGGGCGTTCCGGCCGGAGTGCTTGCCCAGCACCAGGGAATTGCGGGGAGCGCCCACGGAATGCGGCGCTATGATCTCATAGGTCGACGGGTCTTTGATCATTCCATCCTGGTGGATGCCGGCTTCGTGGGCAAACGCGTTCCGTCCCACGATGGCCTTGTGCGGCTGCACATACACCCCGGTGATTTCAGACAGCAGCTGGCTCGAGGGAAACAATTGCTCGGCCACGACCGCGGTCTCATACGGATAGTGCTCCGCCCGCACCCGCATCACCATGACCAGCTCTTCCAGGGAAGTGTTTCCGGCCCGCTCGCCGATGCCATTCACCGTGCATTCCACCTGGCGGGCGCCCGCTCCTATAGCTGCCAGTGAGTTTGCCACAGATAATCCCAGGTCATCGTGGCAGTGAACCGAAATGGTCACGCCGCCGATCCCGCGTACGCGGCGCCGCAGAGTCTGCATCAGTTCGGCGAATTCATGAGGCACGCTGAAGCCAACCGTGTCCGGAATGTTGAGGGTGGTCGCGCCCGCCTCGATCACCGCCTCCAGCACTTCGCACAGGAAGCCGATATCGGTGCGGCTGGCGTCTTCGGCCGAAAACTGCACGTCCTTGCAGAAAGATCGGGCCAGTTTCACTCCGTCCCGGGCCTGCTCCAGGCATTGCCGCCGCGAAATCTTGAGCTTGTGCTGCAGGTGAATGTCGGAAGTGGCGAGGAAGGTATGAATACGGGGACGGGCGGCTCCTTCGAGGGCGCGCCAGGCGCGCTCAATGTCGCCCGGACAGCTGCGTGCCAGGGCGGCGACGATAGGGCGGCGCAGCTCCCGCGCCAGCACCCGCACCGCCTCAAAATCTCCCTCGGATGCGATGGGAAATCCGGCCTCGATGATGTCCACGCCCAGGCGGTCGAGCTGGTGCGCCATGCGCACCTTCTCGGCCACGTTCATGCTGCACCCCGGCGACTGTTCTCCGTCGCGCAGGGTGGTATCGAATATGGTTACGTGCTCTGCTTGAGCCAAGTCTTCCTCCCCGGCCGCCCAGGCGGCCCCTGAACCGGTTCCCTCAAACTCTTACTCTGAACTCCAGAAACTGAAAAGGCCATCATCCGATGCGGTGGATGATGGCCTCTTGCTGATCCTGATTATGCTAAATCATCCGCCGCTTTTTTGAGGTGCAAGCACCAGGCCAGGAATGGCCACGCTAAGGGCGAGAAGGCGCACTCGCACCTCCCGGGCTGCACGGCTAGCGACAATGATTATACGATCCATTAGGAACTGGGCCTGATCTGTATATGACAGGGTAGCGGCGTCCCTGGCCCCTGTCAATCCAAATTGCCGCTTTGGCGTATCGCTTTTTTCGATAGATCGACGCCGCGAACGTGCTCCTCGAAGATCTGTTTGAGCCGGTCGCTCAGTGGTTCCGGTTTGCTGCTCGAGCCTTTGACCACGAAGACTTCATGGCACACCGAGCATTCGCCAGAAGCCGCCAATCCAACCTGGAGCCGGGCAATCAATTCCGGTTTTTCGAGCATGCGTCATGCTGCCACAGATTTGTACGCTGGATATTATCTCCGAAGGCACCCTCGGCGATGTGGGCGCCAGGCCTACATCGCAGCTCCAGGTAACGGGACCATCCCATGTCCTTCCGTGACCTCCTCATGGGGAAAGACAAAGAGGATACTCATGCTGTGGACGCCCTCCCCCAATCCAACTCGGGTTTTCCTAAGTACGATCGCACGAACCAAGATCGCAACCTGGATGGTTCCAACCAGGACCTGCGTAACCAGGACCTGCGCAGCCCAGATCGCCGCAGCCAGGACCGTCGGGCTCCGCGACTGAGTCTGTCCGACCTTACTCCCGCGGTTCTACGATTTGAAGATGGCCATCGCACCCAGGGACAGCTGGAAGTCATCTCGCTAACCGGGGGCGTGCTTGGCCTGCCCAAACCGGTGCTGCGAGAGTCCCGGGTGAAGCTGATGTTTGTGACTCCGACCGGGCCCGTGCTGGGCACCGCCGAAATGCTGAAGCCGGTTTCCTGGAACCAGCAGCCTTTTCGTTTCGTGGGACTTGAAAAAGACGACCAGCGGCGGCTCCACGATTCGATCCAGTCGTCGTTTGGTCAAGTCAGCAAGGACCAGGAGTGGATTGACAAGTATCGGGCCGCGCTCGACCAGCAACCGCCCCGCCGCCGGCGCCTTTTCAGCTCACGTCTGGCGGTCCTTACCCTGGCAGTGCTGTCTTTGGGCAGTGCGATCTACCTTCTCAGCCTGTTCAACACCTTCAATATCCATCTCTACTAGCGCGGGCGCGCTCAGCCGGAAGCTTCAGTGAGCGGCGAACGATTGCACCGCTGCATTCTCGTCGTCAAAAACCTGAAACAGGTTCAGCACCCCAATCAGCTTCAAGGTTTGCACCACGAATTTCGAGGGCGTGACCAGTCTGACACCACCGCCCCGCTGCTTGGCCGACGCCATGGCCTTGACCAGGATCCCGATGCCGCTGGAATCGATCATCGGCACTTCGGCGAAGTTGATGACCAGGCGCGTGTCTCCGGCCGTCATGGCATCGTCGATGGTCTGACGAAAGCTGTCCACTCCAGGACCCAGCCGTAAGGCGCCGCGAATCTGCACCACCTGAACATCCGATAGCCTGCGGACATTGATTTCCATCGTGCTCCTCTAGGGCCAATCCGCGCCCAACGCGCCAACCGCCCGCCCACAATTGACAGGTGGAGGGCGATTTGTTAGATTGCCCGCTCAAGTTACGGGAGCCGCCGCGAATTTGCAAGTGCGCGGGACCCTCGCCCTCCCCTTTTGGCATCGTTGTCCTGAGATCGGCAACGGGTGGCTGCCTGAGCGCGCAATGCCGAAGTCGACCTCTGTCGATGTGCAGGCCCGGTTCCTGAGCGCCCTGCTCCAGGAACACGAAGCCCAGCCACGTGCCCTCCTGCTGGCCCAGCAAATTACGGAAATGCTGCCGGACGCTGCCGCCGTGGTCTACCTCCTGGAAGAACATGGAGGCGCCACGCAATGGTCGGCCAAGGCCACGGCCGGCGATCTTTGACTCGACGACAAGCTGATCCCGCTCGACGTGGGCGCGCTAGGACTGCTCTCCAGGCAGGGCCAGCCATTCGTCCTGGCGGGGACGAAGCTGGTCCGCGAAGATTACGCCCACCTGCATGCCCGGCGCACCCTGCTGTCTTTGGCTTACACACCGATCACCGTCAATCAGACCCTCATCGGGGCGGTGGAAGTCGGCACCTTTGCGGAAGTCATGAACCAGGCCGATCTGGCCGCCGTAGTCGAACTGGTCGAGTATGCCAGCCCCGCGTTTTCGAGCGCGGCCCGCTATGAAGCGGAACGCAACTCGCAACTCGAATCCGTCACCCGCCTGACCCAGCTCTACGATGTAGAGAAAGTCTTCAACGCTACTCTGGAAATGAATGAGCTTGCGCCCATCATTACCGCCAAGGTGCGCGAACTGTTTGTGGCCCAGGCGGTGAACCTCTGGATGGTGAAAGACGAACGTGAGCTGCTGCTGATGGACCAGGCCGGGCGCGACGGCACCTGTCCCGTGGGCGCGTTGGAAAAGAGTGGTGAGGGTTACGTGTCTGCGGTCTCCGACTCCGGCGAACCCTTGATCATTGCGGATGCCGGCGACCCGCGCCTGCAGCGGCGAAACGCAGGCCGGGACGGAGGAATCTTCTCCGCCATCCTTGCCCCCCTGGTTGCCAAGGGATTTGAGGTCGGCGTGATCGAAGTCATCAACCGGCTGGACGGCGCCCCCTTCCAGGACGACGACCTCTTCATGCTGAATTCCGTGGCCGAAACCGCGGCCAACGCTTTGAACAACGCTGGACTGTTGCAGGCGGAGCGCAAAGTCGCGATCCTCGAAACCCTGGTCAAGGTGAGCGCCGAAATCACTTCCACCCTTGATCTCGACCGGGTGCTGGACGCCATTGTTACCGGTCCCGGCGCCGTGATTCCTTACGAAAGGGCCGCCATCGCTCTCGAAGAACGAGGCCGGCTTAAGATCCGCGCCATCACCGGCATGCCCCGCATCAACCCGCAGGATCCGGAGGTAGTCCGGCTGCAGGAGTTGCTGGAATGGGCCTCTTTGTCCAGGGACGACGTGTGGTTCTCCCAGCCCGGCGAACACTTCGAAGATCCGCGCCCGGAAACCCAGGCCAAGCTGGGCAAATACTTTGCCGAAAGCGGCAAGCGCGGGTTCTACGCCGTGTCCCTGGCTGACGACGATGGCCGTGTCGGCATGCTGTCGTTCGAGAGCAGCGACCCCGACTTTCTCGGCCCGGCGCACCTGGAGATGATCAAGATTCTATCGGCCCAGGCGACCGTGGCGCTGCGCAACGCTTCGCTCTACCGGGAAGTTCCTTTCATCGACCTCTTGAAGCCGGTGCTGGACAAGAAACGAAAGTTCCTTGCCCTCGAGAAGCGTCGCCGGGCCTTGCTGGTCGCAGGGGCAGTCGCGGTCTTGTTGTTCCTGTTGATCTTCCCCTTGCCGCTGCGCGTGGTGGGCGACGCCTCGGTCAGTCCGGCGCAAAGCGTCCTTATACAACCTGAAGTGGAAGGCGTAGTGCAGCGGGTGCTGGTCCGCGAGGGCGATGCGGTCAGCACTGGAACCGTGCTGGCCAGCCTTTCGGACTGGCAGTATCGCGCTCAACTGGCGGCCGCGCAGGCCAAGTATGAAACCGCGGTTTCGCAGATGAACCGGGCGTTGAACAGTAATGACGGCGGCGAGGCCGGCATTCAGCGTATCCAGGCCGACTACTGGGCCTCGGAACTGGAGCGGGCTCGCCAACGCCTCGATCACACCCAGTTGCGTTCACCCATCAACGGCGTGGTCGCCACCGCCCACGTGGAAGACCTGGCGGGCCGCAAGCTGCTGCCCGGCGACACCTTTGCCGAAGTCGTGGACACCTCACGCGCCGTGGTGGATGTTGCCATCGACGAAGACGATGTCCTGCTGCTGCATCCCGGCGAGAAAGCCTCCATAAAGTTGGACGGATTTCCGACCCGCACTTTTCATGGCGTGGTCACCGTGGTCAGTCCCAAAAGCAAGACCCAGGCGGACAACCGGTACTTTTTCGCTCGCGTTGCGGTGCCGAACCCTGACGGCGCGATTCGCGACGGCATGCAGGGTCGAGGCAAAGTTGTAACCGGATGGAGTCCTGCCGGGAAAGTGCTGTTCCGGCGGCCCGCCACCTGGATCTGGTCCAAGCTATGGTCGTGGTTCGGATGGTGAACCGGGTTTAGATGGTGAACTCGGTACCTCCGCCGTGAAACCCGCGGCGTCGATCAGAAGAGCGACGAAGCGGCGCAAAGAATGTGGCACGGCGCAAGCTGTGGGTCCGAGACGCGGGAAACTGCATAGCCCCGAAGGGGCGGGAGAATGAAATCCTGCCCGCCGATCGGCCGGCGGGCATTCGGTTGGTGGAGAAACCATGAAACGCGCGGTTACGTTAGCTCTGTCCATGGTCCTCGCGCTCATCCTGGCCAGTTGCACCGACGCCAGCGACACTTCAAAAGTGGCTGCGGCCGCGCCCGCCGCTCCCGCTCCGTCGACTCCTGCCGCCTCCGACGACCGCGTCTTCGTCGCTTCAGGTCCCATCGTGGTCGAGAACCAGGTGGATGTAGCCGCGCTTCGAGAGGGAGTTGTAGTTTCCATCCTGGCTGAACCCAATACCCATGTGCGCAAAGGACAACTCCTCGCCCAGTTGGACGACCGCCAGATTTCCGCTGACCTCGACGCCGCTTCCGCCAAGACCCGCTCCATCCAGGCCGACCTCAAAAACTGGCAGGCAGAGACCAAAGTCCTCGAATCCGATTTGGCCCGCGCTCAAAAACTGTGGGAAGCAGGAGTCTTCACCAGGGAGACTCTGGAGCACGCGCAATACAAAGTGGAGGCGGACAGGTTCGAGATCAGCCGCCAGACCGAACTGCTGACCAATGCCCAGGCCACCGAGCGCTCGCTGGCACTGGAAAAAGAAAAGACCCGCATCACCGCCCCATTCGACGGGATCGTCGCCCGCCGCTATGTGCGGGTCGGACAAAAAGTCGGGATCAGCGATCGCTTATTCTGGGTCACCGCGGTGGCGCCGCTCGAAGTCAGGTTCACACTGCCGGAACGTTTCCTGGGGAAAGTAAAGAACGGGCAGACCGTGAGCGTTGAATTGTCCGACGGCTCACCCCCGGTTCACCACATCGCCGCCGTCACCCAGATCAGCCCGGTTGTGGACCCCTCGAGTGGAACCATTGAAGTGCTGGCCCGGCTCCAGGGCCAGGTCTCGGACCTGAGGCCCGGGATGCTTACCACCATCCGCCTGGCGAATCCGAAATGAACATCCTCGAAGCTCTTGAGGTGGCGCTGCCCGATCTTCCCGCTCAGACAGCCCAGCGCCGCTACCCCAAGCTCGATCCGCGTGTCATTTCCCGTGAGCACGTCGAGCAGGGTGAGCGCGTGGTGCTGGCGAAAATGCCGGGAACCGAGGTTTACGTTCGCTTCAGCCCGCTGCAATGGCGATTGCTCGAGCTTTTCAATGGAGAGCGATCGTACAAACAGATTGCAGATCTGTTTCTGCAGCAAGCCAACGTGGCATATACGGAAGAGCAGGTGAAGGAGTTTGCCTCCCACCTGGAAGGGCAGGGCGAACTCTTTTACCAGACGCCGCTCGAAAAGAACATTACCCTCCGGCAAAAGCTGAACAGTGAACGCCAGAAACGCGGCCGGTTTCACATCGCCGATGTGACCGACATAACTATCTACAACTGGCCCCACGCTGACGATTACCTGACCCGGATTCAGCCTTACTTTGAATTCATCTACTCCACCTGGTTTGTTGTGCTCACCATTTTTCTGTTCGGCGTGATGGGCTGGATGTGGGCGGATAAATTCGGCGAGATTTGGCATGACAGCTTTGCCTTCTTCAACTTCACCAAGAAGAGCGTCTGGGACCTGGTTGAAGTGTGGTTTCTGTTTGGCGCCCTGGCTTTCTTTCACGAGTCCGGCCACGGACTCACCTGCAAGCATTTTGGCGCCCGGGTGGAGAAGATGCAGTTCATCCTGATGTATTTTCAGCCTACTTTCGTCTGTGACTGCACCCAGGTCTGGATTGTGGGCGACAAGAAAGCCCGCATTTCCACCATCATTGCCGGAATCTGGATCGACTTTATCCTCTGCATGGCAGCCACCACCATATGGTGGGGCACGGCCACCGGGATGTTCATCCACGACTTTGCCTACAAAGTCATGATGATTACCGGCATTGGCGTGACCCTCCTGAACCTGAACCCGCTGATCAAGCTGGACGGCTACTACCTCCTGGCGGAATTGATCGATGAAACCGACTTGAAGGAGCGCTCCACCAGCTACGTCTCCAGCTGGACGCGCAAGCATATTTTTCGGCTGCCCGCCGAAGTTGAATGGGTTCCCCGGCACCGGCGGGTGTTGTACGCCGTGTATTCCCTGATTTCAGGGGTGTACAGCTACCTGCTGATGATCCTGGTGGTGGTGTTCGCGTACCACATCCTGAGCGCTTATACCCCCGAGTGGGCCTGGCTGCCCGCTCTCCTCCTGGCTCTGCGAATCTTCAAGACCCGGATCATCATGCTGGAGAGATTCATGAAAACCGCTTACCTCGACAAGAAGGAACGAATTGTCGCGTGGTTCACTCCATTCCGGACCGCCGCTCTGAGTGCCGTGGCCCTGGTCTTCCTGTTCCTGCCTCTCTGGCCTGCGTTCGTCAGCGGCCGCTTCGTGCTGGAGCCAGTTCGCCGGGTCTTGGTTCATACCGAAGTGCCCGGAACCGTGACGAAAGTTCTCATCGGCGAAGGGCAGCCCGTCTCCACCGGCGAATCCATCCTGCAATTACGCAATCTGGAACTGGAGTCGGCCACCGCCCTGGCCGCGGCCGATTTGCGCGGCGCTTCTGCCCGCGCCACCCAGGCCAGCCTGCGCTACGAAAATTTCGGGCCCGCCGAGCACGAACGCCAGCAGTCGAGTGAACGACAGCGCAGCTTCACCGAAGAGACCAAGCGCCTGCAGGTTGTGAGTCCCATAAATGGCACGGTAACTTCTCCGCGGCTCAATGATCTCCTGGGCACATACTTAAGGCCGGGAACTGAAGTCGCAGAGGTCGCCGACTTCTCCACCATGACAGCGCGCATCTACGTTCCGGAATTCGGTATGAGAGATGTTCATCCGGGAGCCCCGGTCCGGCTTCACGCCCAGTCGGCGTTCAAACCCTGGTCTGGGACTTTGGCGTCATTGGCGCCTGCGCCCTCTTCCATCGAGGCCGGATTGATCGAAGCCCAGAACCTGGAAGGCATCCGTCCTCCCAGGTTTTACGTTGGCAACGTGGAGCTGCAAAACCGGGGCGAGTTGAGGGAAGGGATGAGCGGCGACGCCAAGATTCTGGTCGGCCGTCGCAGCGTGGCGGAGTTTATCTGGCGCTTTGGCCGGGACCTGGTGGGCCGACGCATGTGGTGAGGCTCGTGCGGAGCACTCAGCGGAGCAGGAAAAGGGCTGCAGGATCTCTGCAGCCCTTCTTTCTTGCCTGGCCAACCGAAGTTGGTCTTGTCGAGTCCCAGGGCGCCTGTCTCGGCCAGAGGTTGCCCCGCGGGAGCTCCGGCTCACTAGCCGATGCGGCGCGTCATCTTCTTGGTAACCCTCTTGGTCGGCTTGAACCCTGCGTGCGCCAGAGGCGCCTTCGCCGGCTTCACGTCTTGACGGGCGGCCGGGGCCAAACTGGAAGTCTCGGGCGTTGCCAGAATGGCGCTCTTTACTGCGGATCGCTGGCTGATCAGAGATTTCTTTTGAACTGACATGACATCCTCCATCGAAGTTGAATTTTTTAAGGCCTGAACTGCAGGGTCCCGATTGCCTTACGACTCTGCAATAAGCAAGAGCCGTGCCAAATCAGGGCGACAGCCTGGTGACAGCTGGAATGAATCAATTGAATGAGATAGGCCGGGAGGCATCTGTGGAAATCGAAGCCGGTGCGGAAGTCAATCCGCTTAAGGTTAAAAATTAACCTATGTTAGGTCAATAATTAACCCTGCAGCCCATATTTCCGGCATAGATACTTCATCTTCTGCGCGTTGATCTGAAGCAGGGCGGCGGCCGCTACCTTCTTGCCTCCGGTGCGGCGCAAGGCTGCCTGCAGGTAGGCCAGCTCGATCCGGGCAATCTCTTCGTCGAACGAGATGCCCTTCTCCGGTATCAGCAGCGCCTCCTGCTTGGCCGTGCTGTGGTACAAAATCTGCTGGGGCAGGTGTTTGGCGGTGATCACCGCGCCCGATCCCATGATCACCAGCCGCTGCACCAGGTTTTCCAGTTCCCGGACATTCCCCGGCCAGTGATGCTCCTCGAGAATCTCCAGCGCATCCGCATCCAGCCGCTTGAGCGGAACGCTGTTGGCGGCGCAATACATGCGCAGAAAATGGTCGAGCAGGATGGCCACATCCCCCAACCGCTCCCGCAGCGGAGGAAGAATGATGGGAACCACATTGATGCGGTAATAAAGATCTTCGCGGAAGCGGCCGGTGTGGACTGCCTGTTCCAGGTCTTCGTTGGTGGCGGCAATCAGCCTGAAATCGATTTTCTTGCTGGTGCGGCTGCCGATGCGCTGCACCATGCGCTGTTCCAGAACTCGCAGCAGCTTGCTCTGCAAGGCCAGCCCCAGCGTGCCAATTTCATCCAGAAACAGGGTCCCGCCATTGGCCGATTCGATATGGCCGGCGCGGGACTCATGGGCATCGGTGAATGCCCCTTTTTCGTGGCCAAACAGTTCGGCTTCGATCAAACTCTCGGGCAGCGCGGCGCAGTTGACGCTGACGAAGGGCTTGTCCCGGCGCGGGCCGCTGGCGACGATGGCCTGCGCCACCAGCTCTTTTCCGGTCCCGCTCTCTCCCCGGACCAGCACATTCACATTGCTCTCGGCCACGCGGCTGATGGCGTCATACACCAGGCGCATGGGCTCGCTGCCGCCAATGATCTGGCAAAACGAGTTTCTTGCCCGCGCCTCCTCCCGCAGACTGCGGTTCTTGATTTCCGCCGACCGTGCCTCCAGCGCCGAGTGCAGGGCGGCTTGCAGTTCCTCGAAATTCACAGGGGCGACGAAGCATTGGCCGATTCCGGCGAGCTCAAACCGGTTTCGCGCAGCCTTGTTGTGCGACCGGGTGAACCCCAGCAGGACCAGGTGTTCATCCCGTTCCCGCAGGGCGCGCACCAGCCCGAGCGTTTCATCGTCGGAGGCACAAGCGGTTTCCAGGTCAAGAATGACGGCTTCGACTGAAACCTCGGCCAGCAGCGGCAGAACCTGTTCACCGGAACCCAGGAGCGTGGTGTGGAAGACGGAGGCCAACACTTCCTGGGCCGGATGCTGTACCGATTCATCGGTGGTCACAATCGCGATGCGCGGCGCCGCGCCCGTAGGTATAGTGTCCATCGCCATAAAATCGGAGACCGGAGATCAGAGATCAGGCCTTTCGGCTTCGGGGCCCCGGTGGGGCCAACCGATGGTCAAGGCGGGAATTATAGGTCAATTTTTCACCCCTGGCAGGGGAAATTATCACCTCGGGCAATCGCTATTTTGAGAGACTACCCGAAGGAGGAAAGAATGCTGGCTGCAAGCAAGCTCATGGGCTTTGTGCCGACTCGGGACTCTCTACAATCCCGCGCCTTCTACGAAAACAAGCTGGGCTTCCGGTTCGTCAGCGACGACCCTTTCGCCCTGGTCATGCAAGCCGGCGAAAGCAGCATTCGCATCGCCAAGGCCAAGGACTTTACCCCCGCGCCCTATACCGTAATGGGCTGGGAAGTGTCCGACGTTGAGGCTGTTGTCAAATGGCTCACCCAGCGCGGCGTAGCCTTTGAAAAGTATCCTTTCGTTCAGGATCGCGAACTGGGAATCTGGACCACGCCGGGCGGCGACAAGGTAGCCTGGTTCAAAGATCCGGACGGAAACGTCCTGTCCGTAAGCCAGCACAAATAGAGCCACCACGTGGCCTGTGGTAGGGGCAAAAAAGGGGAGGCAGGCACCACTGCCCTGCCTCCCTCGGGGAGAAACCAACGACTGTTACATCCCGCTGTTGTTCGCCGTTTCCTCGGCCGGATGCAGCACCCGGAACGTATTGCCGCCATTTGACCAGACCAGCACCAGCGCGTCCTGTCCCTTGGGCACGCTGCTCAGCGCCTTCTGAACATCGGCCGCGCTCTGCACCGGCTTGCGATCGACTTCGACGATCACATCGCCGGACTGTAATCCGGCATTGTCAGCTGGGCTGCCCGGCTGCACCTGCTGGATCACCGCTCCATGCAGATCGCTGGGCGCCTGCAGTTGCTCCCGCATTTCCGGAGTCATGTCCGACAGGCCCACTCCCCAGCGCGGTTTGCCGCTGCCGGCGTCGGAGACTTCGCTGCCCGACTTGTCCCGGCTGCCCATGGCTTCGAGGGTGACTGGAACCGCGACGTTCTTGCCGTCGCGCATGACCTGCAGATGCACCGTGGTCCCCGGGTTCTGCTGGCCCACCATCACCTGCAATTCACTCGCGTCACTCACTTCCTTGCCGTCGATCCCGGTGATCACATCGCCGACTTTCAGGCCGGCCCTGGCTCCCGGCGAACCCGATTCCACCTGGCTCACCACTGCGCCTACCGCGCTGTCCATGTGGAAGAACTTCGAGTTGTCAGGCGTGACATCGGCAATTCCGATGCCCATGTAGCCGTGCGTCACCTTGCCATACTGGATCAGCTTTTCCACCGTCGGGCGCACAATCTGAGTCGGAATCGCAAATCCCATGCCCGAGAACGAACCCGAGGGCGAGACCAGGAAGGTGTTGATCCCGACCACTTCCCCGCGCGCGTTCACCAGCGGGCCGCCGGAGTTTCCCGGATTAATGGCGGCGTCGGTCTGAATGAACTCTCCCGGCTTGCGGGCGTCATCCGAAGACATATTGGGACGGTTCAGCGCGCTGACGATGCCGCGCGTAACCGTGAAGCGGAAGCCATACGGGTTGCCGAATGCCAGAACGGTCTGCCCGGGGTGCAGCTTTGTGGAGTCGCCCCACGGCGCGTTGGGCAGGTTGTGGCCGTCCACCTTGATGACCGCAAGGTCAGTCAACGTGTCCGTGCCTACCACCTTGGCGGGAAGAATCCGGCGATCGCTCATGGTAACCCGAACGTCGGTCGCGCCCTCGACCACGTGGTTGTTGGTGACGATGTAGCCGTCGGGCGAGATGATCACACCGCTGCCCAGCCCATGCTCAACCCGAGGCTGTTGCGGCCGCATCTGCTGGCCAAATTGACGGCCGAACTGGCGGCCGAACTGCTGACCGAAGAACTGCCCGAACGGGCTGTCTTCCAGGCCATCCGGCAGTTCGCCATTCGCTACATTGGTTTTTGCCCGCGACGTCACCGTGACGTTCACGATTGCCGGGGTGACCCGCGCGGCCAGGGTTTCCATCGCATGATCGAGCGACAGCAGCGCCCCGACATTGT
>DASQHA010000331.1:0-7288 GCA_035632335.1 Terriglobales bacterium | reverse complement strand
AAGCTCAACCTGCTGAGCTGGTATATCTTCATGGCCGGCGGCGCAGTAGTTATGTACGCGATGTTAGTTGGCGGCGTGGATACCGGCTGGACCTTCTATGTGCCTTTCAGCACCTCTTACGCCAATACTTACGTCATCCTGACTGCTGTAGGCATATTTATTACCGGATTTGCCTCGATCCTGACCGGTCTGAATTTCATTGTTACGATTCACCGCATGCGCGCGCCCGGCATGACCTGGTTTCGCCTGCCGCTGTTCATCTGGTCCATGTACGCGACCAGCGTCATCCAGGTGCTCGGCACGCCCGTGATCGCGGTCACGCTGTTGCTGGTCGCGCTCGAGCGCGGTTTTCACCTGGGCATCTTCGATCCCGCCCTCGGCGGTGACCCCGTCCTGTTCCAGCACCTGTTTTGGTTTTACTCGCACCCCGCGGTCTACATCATGGTGTTGCCCGGCATGGGCGTCATCAGCGAGCTGGTCTCAGTCTATTCGCGCAAGAAAGTCTTCGGCTATAAGTTCGTGGCGTTTTCGAGCGTAGCCATCGCCGTTCTCAGCTTCCTGGTCTGGGGCCACCATATGTTCGTCAGCAGCCAGTCGGTGTACGCCAGCCTGGTGTTTTCATTGCTGAGCTTTCTGGTCGCAGTTCCTTCGGCGATCAAGGTTTTTAACTGGACCGCTACCTTACATAGAGGCTCGATTTCTTATGACACGCCCATGCTCTATGCATTTGGTTTTATCGGGCTATTTACCATCGGCGGCCTGACAGGTACCTTCCTAGCTACACTCGGCTTTGACGTGCATGTTACCGATACTTACTTCGTCGTGGCGCACTTTCATTACATCATGGTAGGCGGCACGATGATGGCTTACTTAGGCGGGCTGCACTACTGGTGGCCGAAGATCACCGGGCGTATGTACCCGGAGGGTTGGGCCAAGCTTTCTGCCTTAGTGGTCTTCCTCGGTTTTAACTTGACTTTCTTCCCGCAGTTCATCATGGGTTATCTTGGAATGCCTCGCCGCTATCATGCCTACCCGCCGGAGTTCCAGATCTACCATGTGCTCTCGAGCGCCGGGGCTTCCGTGCTGGCGGTCGGCTATGTCATCCCTGCCATTTACTTCGTCTGGTCCATGCGTTACGGCATGCGCGCGCCTGCCAATCCCTGGGGCGCAACCGGCCTCGAGTGGCAAACCACGTCCCCGCCGCCGCCCGATAATTTCGAGATCACCCCGGTCGTTACCACCGAAGCCTACGATTATTCGACTCTGGAGGAAATGACCGTTGGCTGATCACACCCTCGCGCTCCGCCACCAGTTCGACGACGTCGAGCAGCAAAAAGACGCCTCCACCCTCGGCATGTGGCTATTTCTCGCCACCGAGGTCCTTTTCTTCGGCGGCATGTTCTGCTGCTATACGGTCTACCGTTCCATTTACCCTGCCGCCTTCGGGCTGGCCAGCAATCATCTCAACCTGATCCTTGGAGCCGTCAGCACCGCCGTGCTCATCGTGAGCAGCTTCACCATGGCGTGCTCCGTCAACTCCGCGGCCACCGGGGCCCGGAACGCCCTGATCGGCTTTCTGGCCACCACCATTCTGTTTGGCGCAACATTTCTGGTCATCGAAATGTCCGAGTGGCACATGCTCTACAAAGAAGGTTTGATGCCGGGCTTTAACTTTACTTATCACGAGACGGATCCCAGCCACGTTCAGCTCTTCTTCTGCATGTATTTCGCGATGACCGGGTTGCACGCCTCGCACGTCACCATCGGCGTGGTGCTGCTCTCGGTAATGGCCATCCGGGCCGCGCGCGGCGCCTTCTCGCCGGCGTACTATACGCCCATCGAGGTCAGCGGCCTCTACTGGCACTTCGTGGATCTGGTCTGGATCTTCCTGTTCCCGCTCTACTACTTGATTGCGCGGCACCTGCAAGGATGAAAAATGGCTGAGCACATCGTCACCAAGAAACAATACTCCTACGTTTTCGGCACGCTGTTGGTGCTGACGTTCGCCACCACGGTCATCGGCATGATGGACCTCGGCAAACTGAACGTGGTAGTCGCGCTCACCATCGCCGTCGTCAAAGCCATGCTGGTGGTGCTGTTCTTCATGCACATCTACTGGTCGACCAGGCTCAACAAACTGGTGGTGGTTTCCGGTATTGCCTGGCTGGCCTTGCTGCTCTGGCTAACGCTTACCGACGTCGTGACGCGCGGCCTGCTGCCCTTCCCTGGAAAGTAACCCCGTTGCCGTTTCTACCGGCTCGCGAGCGCAAGAGTGCCAATCCCGACTGGTCGATCGAATCCATGATGGCTTGCCGGTGGCGCAGCGCTTCTTCTCGGTCCGATAAAGACTGGGAGACCCTGACGTCGATGTTTCCGATCTGACAAACCATGGGCCCCCGCCCGGCGTTTCCAGCTACACTGATCTCTTCGCCATGCAATCTGCCGACATCGTCATCATCGGCGCCGGCATCGTCGGCTCGAGCATCGCGTACCATCTGACCCAGGCCGGCTGCCGCAACGTCCTGGTGCTCGAGCGCGAGAGCCAGCCCGGAAAAGGCTCGACCGGCAAGAGCATGGGCGGCGTGCGCGCCCAGTTCTCCACCCCCTCGAGCATCCGCATGTCGCTCTACTCCATCCCGTTTTTCCGCGCCTTTGAAGAGGCCATGGGCCATCCCTCCGGTTACCGCGGGCAAGGCTACCTTTTTATTGCTACACGCGAGTCCCATCTCCGATATCTACGAACGAACTACAGGCTCCAGGTCGAGCTCGGCCTCGATACCGTCCAGCTTCTCGAACCCCAAGACATCGTCCGCATGGTGCCGCAGCTCCGCTCTGACGACATCCTGGGCGGCAGCTTCTGCTCGACCGACGGTTTCGTCGACCCGCACAGCGTCATGACCGGCTTCTTGCTGCGCGCTGCCGATCGGGGCGCGCGGCTCCTGCGCAACGCCGAGGTCATCGCCATCGAGCGCGACGCGCGCGGCATCACGGGCGTCAAAACCGCCGGCGGCTTCATCGCCTCGCGCACCGTGGTGAACGCAGCTGGAGCCTGGGCCGGCAACGTCGCGCGGCTTGCCGGCCTCGATCTTCCGGTCGAGCCGCTGCGCCGCATGCTGGTCCCCACCGAGCCTTTCGACAAGATCGCGCACACCGCTCCCATGGTGGTCGACATGACCACCGGCTTTCACTTCCGGCCCGAAGGCCTCGGCCTGCTGATGGCCTGGAACGATCCCGAAGAAACACCCGGCTTCAAGACCGATTTCGATCCCGCGTTCATCGAGAAAATTTTGACCCGCGGCGTCGATCGCCTGCCCTGCCTCGAGCACGCCGAAGTCAACTCCAAGCGCGCCTGGGCGGGCCTCTACGAGATGACGCCCGATCACCATCCCATCCTCGGTTCCGCGCCCGGCATCCCCGGCTTCTATCTCGCCAACGGTTTCAGCGGCCACGGCGTCATGCACTCGCCCGCCACCGGAAAGATCCTGGCCGACCTCATCCTCAACGGCGCCTGCGATCTCGTCGACACGCGCTCGCTCAACTTCGAGCGCTTCGCCGAAGGCCGCGCGCTAGAAGAAACCGCGGTCCTGTAAGCTATCGTCCACGCACCGCAGCAGTGGCACAGGCACTCCTGCCTGTGTGCTCTCGTCCAGCACCCCACCCAGCGCTCAGCTTCCAGCTATCGGCTTCAGCAACATCCACGCCGCAGAAGTGGCACAGGCATTCCTGCCTGTGCTCTCTCGTCCAGCACCACACCCAGCGCTCAGCGTTCAGCCGCCCTCTTGCCTCCAGCCCCGAACCGCGAGCGTCAGCGAGTCGCCGCAGCCATCAGCTCTTCGACGTTTTGCTAAATTGAAGATGCAACCCAGCGGGCGCGTAGCTCAGGTGGATAGAGCATCAGCCTTCTAAGCTGAGGGTCGGGAGTTCGAGTCTCCCCGCGCCTACCAATTCCGGAGAAAATTGATGGAGGACATTCGACTTGCAGGCGTGTATACCCGTCGCACGGCTCTGATGCTCGCCGGCGCGGCGATGCCGTTGTGGTCACAAACTCAACCCGGAGGAAAAGACATGGGACACCCCGTCGTTCATTTTGAGATCGGCTGCCGGGACATCGCCAAAACGGAGCAGTTTTTCGGCGAGCTGTTCGGCTGGCACACTCAGCGAAACGGTCCCGCCGCGATGATCGACACCGGCAGCCAGCAAGGAATCCCCGGGCACATCACCTCGCTC
Organism: Terriglobales bacterium; assembly: GCA_035632335.1. Lineage (GTDB taxonomy): Bacteria > Acidobacteriota > Terriglobia > Terriglobales > Acidobacteriaceae > JAIQFF01. The sequence goes on along the minus strand of DASQHA010000331.1, from coordinate 3,061 downwards.
GGCCACGAGCCGCAGCATTACACGATGTTTTATGTGGAGGTGGACGACGTCCAAGCCTATCTGGACAAGGCGGTGTCGCTGGGTGGCAAGATCCTGGTCCCGCCCATCAAAATCCCGACCGGAACCTTTGCCTGGTTTTCCGATCCCGATGGCAATACCATCGGATTACTGAAGCGCGGGTAACAGTCGCAACTACCACAACCGTGACCACGCTTGATGGCGCGGATAGAATCGTTTAGGCGAAATCAAGGATCATGACTCAGAATCGCAGGCGCTTTCTCATGGATGCAGTTGGCGGCGCGTATCTCGCCGGTTCCCGCGGCTTTGCTGCAAACGCGAATGCTGTCCTGTGCAGGATTGTCGAAGAACACTCCGGGCGTGCGCTTTCCGCCAGAGTGCGCTTGACGGACGCACGTGGCAACGATGTCGTTCCGCTCGGACATCCCTCCGAACTGGCGCCCGATGCGCAGCAAGGTGACGTGCGTTTTCAATCCAAACGGTTCGCGTATGTCGACGGGAGCTTTTCGGTGGATCCAAACTCGCTGCCTTTGCGCTACCAGGTGATCAAGGGGTATGAGTTCATCATTGCCGAGGGCGAAATTTCTCCGGGCGAACTGCGAGACGGTGCGATCACCATTCCGCTGTCCCGCTGGTCGTCACTTGCCGGCCGGGGTTGGTACGGTGGTGACATTCATATTCACCACATCTCGCCGAAGACTTGCCGGCTCGAGATGGAAGCCGAAGACCTGGATGTCGCGAATATCTTGACGTCGGACTTTACGCTCGACCAAGCCGAGTTTGAAGGCGGGCTCAACGGTTTTTCAAGCGGGCGGCGCCTCATCTACGTAAACCAGGAGTTCCGCAACAACCATCTCGGGCACATGTGCCTGCTAAACCTGAAACGGCTCATCGAGCCGGTCAAGACCATGCAGCCATATGAATACCCGCTGCACCTGCGCGCCTGCGATGAGACTCGCGCGCAGGGTGGCTACGTCTCCTGGGCGCATTTTCCGACCTGGCCCGGTGTGGAGAGCCCGCTGGATATCGCTATGGAGAAACTGGATGGCCTCGAGATTCTGTGCGTGCTGGACCCCAGGGAATTTCCGGTCTTCATGAAGCAGGTGGTTCCTGAGTTTGAGGCCAATCACGGCTTGCATCTCTGGTACCGCTACCTGAACTGCGGCTTCCGGCTCGCGGCCACTGCCGGAACCGACAAGATGACGACCTTTGTAACAGTGGGTGCGAATCGGGTATTTGCGCGCGTCGATGGAGAGTTCACGTATCAGAACTGGATCAACGCTCTAAAGCAGGGACGGACCTTTGTGACCAACAGTCCAGTGTTGACATTCACCGTCAACGGCCGCGATCCCGGCGCCACTCTGCAGTACCATTCGCCCAAAGATCGCGTGGCTCAGGTTCATGCTGTCGCAGAGTCCCAACTGCCGTATGACCGGATGGAAATCGTGGCCAGCGGTACAGTGGTCGCCCAAGCCACTCCAAGCGGGCCGCGCCACCGCTCGGAAATTCACTTGGAATATCCGGTCGAGCGAAGTTGCTGGCTTGCATCCCGTGTGTGCGAAGACATGACCGCTTATCGTAAACGGGGCGTGGACTTCCGGGAAGTTCACGTTTCGCAGGGTACGCGCTTGAGCGACCATTACGGCACCCGTCGTCCGGAGACCGTGTTTGCGCACTCATCGCCAATATACGTGATCCGGGACGGAGCGCCGATCCGGAATTGGGAGGATGCCGAGTACTTCGTGCGCTATCTCGATCATGCCATTCAGTGGCTCGAGACTGAGGCCAGGTTCGCACGGGCGGCTGACAAAAAAGCCTCCATCCAGGCGTTTGTGCAGGGACGAGCAGTCTACGCGGCTCGGGCGCAAAAGCGTTGACCGTGCGGGTGACACCAGATATCTTTCCGGCCTGCCTTGGTGCGGACACGAATGCCGCCGCGGTGATGTAGAATTCCCTCGTCCATCGCCGGTTGGCGGCGTGAGTCATGATCGGAAAGACGATCTCCCAGTCAGATACACCCGCAGGTCATTCCGGTTGTCATGTCTTCTCTTTGGTGACACCTTGTCACAAGGCCCGCCGTGCCGCAAGTCCTTCAACACTGATATCAAAAGTTTTATTCCTTTCGTTGATGCTGGCACTACGCGTGCTTTCTGCGGGGCAGGAGATTAGAGAAGGTGCCGGCACTGAGACGCTTCCTTGACCATGAACAGGGCCAAGACCTGATTGAATATACGCTGCTGCTGGCGTTCCTGTGCATCGCCTCCGCCGCACTGTTTGCCAGCGCTGGAAACACCGTTGGCGGGTGAGAGAGTGTTTTCTAAATAACTCACGCGCCCACCGTACCGCACCGCTACCGTCGCCGCCGCGCCATCCAGATGTTTCCCGTGGTCTCCGCCAGGCTGAAGAGCAGTTCCCCGTTCGCTAGCGACAAGCCGACCTTCCCCGGACTCCCCAGGCTGGTCAGCGATTGCCGCGAATGATGGAAGTGTTCGACTGCGAACGGCGTGCCCACCGGGTGCTTGGTCTTGCGGTCCAGGTGCTGGGCCCAGATGCAGCGAAAGCCGTCGCGCTCCGAAAGAAAATAGATCAGTGCGCCGTCGGGCGACCATTTCACTTCCCGATCCATCTGGTTGCCGTCGGTTACTGCAATCCACGTCTCCGGGCCGCCCACCGCTCCGTCGTGGAATGGTGTGACGTAAATCGTCCGGGTGGAATCGTTATCCACTTTTCGTGCCTGAAACGCGATCCACTCCCCGTCCGGAGAAAACGATTCCGGATAGAGCGCGAGTTTCGGATGCTTGATCAGCTCCTTTGCCGTGCCCTGGTTCAGATCCAGCAATCCCACGCAGTACGGCGAGCACGTTTTCGCTTCAAACAGGAGCTTGCTCCCATCCGGCGAGAAGTCGCGTGGCGGGCCGCCGTTCTTGAACACCTTCTCGTCGCCGCCTTGCGTGGAAACGAAATGGATCGTCCACGCGGGGCTGGAAACTGCATAGGCCACTCTAGACCCATCCGGCGTGATCTTGGGCGAATCGAATTCCGA
>DASQHA010000330.1:0-4412 GCA_035632335.1 Terriglobales bacterium | reverse complement strand
AACCGCAGGAACCCCGATTCGTTCCGAGCGATTGGAAGAAGGCCCCGGGAATGGCCATGTTAGCGCGGTCCCTTCGGACCTTCCCCCCCGGATGGGGACGTCCGTGGCGATGCAAGCAGATCGCCCCTCCGGCAAGAAATTCTGGATGGTTTCTGGGGCAGTGTTCCTTGTCCTGGTTGCTGCCTTGACGGCTTATCTCCGCTGGCCGGGTTCTCGCACTCAGCAGCAGAAGGCAAGTGGACGCCTTATGCTGGCTGTCCTTCCGTTCCAGAATCTGACTGGCGATCCGAACCAGGAATACTTCAGCGACGGCCTGACCGAAGAAATGATTTCACAGCTAGGGAGCGTCGATCCCAATCGTCTCGGCGTAATTGCTCGCACATCGGTCATGCGCTACAAGAGCAGCCAGGAGCAACTGGGTCAGATTGGCCGTGAGTTGGGAGTGCAATATGTGCTCGAAGGCAGCGTTCGCCGTGATGCGGAGAAAGTACGGGTTTCTGCCCAGCTCATTCAAGTGAATGACCAGACGAATCTCTGGACCCGGCAATACGACCGGGAGCTGAGCGGTCTGCTGGGCCTGCAAGACGAAATCACCCAGGAGATTGCGGACGAGATTCAGCTCACGCTGGGCGGAGACAAGCGCGTTCTCGCCGCCGGCCCGCCGCGGACGGCCAGATCGTACGAGGCTTACGATCTTTACCTGAAGGGCCGCTACTTCTGGAACAAGAGGACGCCGGAAGGATTTGAAGAAGCGATCAATTATTTCCAGCAGGCCATCACGAAAGATCCGGATTATGCCCGTGCCTACGCCGGTTTGGCTGATTGCTACGTACTTCAGCCCGGCTATAGCGGGATTCCCCAAACTGAGTACTTGCAAAAAGCACGCGTGGCTGCGCTCAAAGCGCTCCAACTGGATGAGGGGCTTGCGGAAGCGCACACTTCGCTGGCCCTGATTACCGAAAACTACGACTGGGATTGGCAGACGGCCGAGAAGGAATATCGCCGGGCCATCGAGCTCAATCCTAACTACGCGACCGCACACCACTGGTACGCCGAGTACCTGACCTGGCTAGGCCGTTTCGACGAGGCCCTGCGGGAGAGCGAACGCGCCCGCCAGCTCGATCCCTTTTCGCTGATTATTGCTTCGGACAACGGAATGATCTTCTATTTCTCGCGCCAGTACGACCGTGCCGAAGAAAAGCTTAACGCCGTGCTGGAGATGGAACCAGGATTCGCGCGGGCTCATATGGTAAGGCTGGTGTATGTAGAAAAGGGACAGTTCGCCAAGGCACTCGCTGATATCGAAAAATATACCCCACACAGTACACCCTGGGATCTAGCCTACGTTCTCGGCCGCTCCGGCCACCCGGCCGAAGCTCAGCGGGTACTGGAAGAACTGAAGCAGCGCCACCCGACCGATCCCGCGGCATTTGCCTTTGCCTACATGGGCATGGGCAACAAGGAACAGGCATTGGCCTGGCTGGAGAAGGCCTACGCGCAGCATTCCAATGTTATGGTCACTCTCAAGGTCGACCCGGCCTGGGACCCGCTGCGGAGCGACCCACGATTTCAAAGCTTAGTGCGGCGAGTCGGACTTCCACAATAGTCCGCCTCCCAGATGACCCCACTTGACTAGTTAATTTGTTGACATGAACGGCTCGATCCCGCGCTCGGGACTATGCGACCTTACGAAGCTTGGTAACACGGCCGGCCTCCACCCACTCCACCACAAAGATGTTGCCTGCATGATCGAAGCAGGCGCCGTGCGGACAAACGAAACGCCCGGGGACGAATATCCCGGGAGGCTGATTTCGAACCGTGCTCCAATCCGTCTTCAAGTATTCGCCTTCTCCCAGGCTGGCGACGACCTTATTTTGCCGATCGAGAATGGTCACCTTGCTCAGCAGGTCCGCGATCACGACGTCGCCGTTGCGCTCGTCGAGGAAACACGGCATCTTCGACGTGCCCAGAATGAAGTCGATGTGCCTGCCCTCGAGGGTAAAGCGTTGCAGGCGGCTGTTGCCGCGGTCGGTCACGACCAGAGACGGCGTCTGAGAGCGCGTGTCCACCCAGAGGCCGTGCGGGCAATCGACCTGTTCGTCTCCCTTGCCCAACCCGGCAAAAGTCCGAATGAATTCGGCCTTCCGGTTGTACTGATTGATGAAGCTTGAGCCGTAACCATCGCCCACGTAGATATCACCGTTCGGAGCGATGGCCACGTTGGTGGGGCGGTAGGCGATGGCCGATCCGTCGCTTTTGGGCTTGTAAGCCGGCGATTCCGCCGGATACCCCAGGGTGAAAACCTCTTCGCCCTTCAACGTCCGTTTAGTCACGATACCGTGCTGGTAGTCGCAGAGATAGAGGAACTCCTCGTTCCCTTCCTTCCGGATGGACAGCCCGTGCGCGCCTCCCTTGAACTGCCGTCCCCAGGAGCGGACGAACTTCCCTGACTGGTCGAACACCACCATCGTGTCCAGGCTCTCGCTGCTCGCGTTGACCGTGTGATGGATATAAATGTTCCCCTGCGAATCCTCGCAGACGCCGTGCGTGTTGCCATAGCGGATAGTCCGGGGCAATTCGCCCCAGTCATGCAGCGCCTCGTACTTGTGCTCGCCTTCCCCCAGGACGGGCGCCCGAGAGCCCGCCTTGTCGGTCACGCCCAGGAGAACGGGAGCCACAGCTGCGGCCCCGGCCGCGACGACAAAACTTCGGCGTGTAACTTTCATAGGGAACGCTCCTGATCTCTGCCTCTACACCGGCGTCATCCTGAGGGACTTCAGTCCCGAAGGATCTTGCGCGCGGTGTCACGATTGTGGAGGAACAGTATCCCCACACCAGAGCCTTCGCCAGCTCAGGCTGACGTGCTACATCTCAATGTTCACTTCTGCGCCACCGCCGGCTTCGCGTCCACTGGTTTAGGATCGGCAAATTGCAGCCAGAAGCCCATCATCTCTTCATTGCTGGGCTCGCCCCAGCGAACCGCTTTCGTGGGATCGGGATTCTGCGGGTTGTTCGACGAATTATCGAAGTAGGCCGTGGTCACCAGCTCTGTCCCTTTCGGCAATAGAAACTGGTGCTTCAGGAAATAGGTTTCCTGCCAGCGGAAGTCATACTTCGGCACGTCCAGGATCACCTCGTGGTGGCCATCGGGATAGAAAGCTTCCGTCTTCATGCTCTTCCCGCGGAAATGCATGTGCGCGGTGTAGGCCACCGCGGTGACGTCTTTCGGCAGGGTGAAACATGAGGTCACGCGGTGGTTGTCGTCGTTCGGCGGAATCAGGAAGAGGTTGTTCCAGATTTCGTACTGCGCGATTTCGTGCTTGACCGGTTCTTTGGCAAACACCAGGCCGATGCTGGTGCGGTCCTTTACATCCTCGCCGCTGTGGTTGCTGTAGTGCACCTGAAACTGCAGGTAAGAGCCCGCCGGAATGCGCAACGCGAAGCCAGGCGGACGCGTCTCCGCCAGGTGCCCGGGCAGGTAGATCCCCGGTACGATATTCAAATATCCGGCCCCCTCGCCCGGGAACCCACCGCCATCGGGAGACGCGCAGCCATCGTCAAGCACCGGAGCATCCTTCCTGATATGCAGGACTTTCCCGGTGCGGTAGTGGTACTTGTCTTCTCCCGCGTCGGACTTGGCGTGCTCTTCTTCCTTCTTTGCCACTTTGTCGGCCGCGATCACGGAGACGGTGGCATGATGCACGACGCGCCGGTCGCCGGGAAGCACTTCTGCCGCCTGGATCCATTTATCTTCGGTGAAATTGGTCGGAACATAGATGTATTCGTAATCGTCCATGCTGGAGGCGGTCACCAGGAACTCGGGGATGCTCAACACCACGTCGGGCTTGATGTGCCAGCCCGCCGCGAACACCGGGGCCGCCGGCAAGTCTTTGGCGTCGCCTTCCCTGGCCCCGGTTCTGACCCAGGCGTCAATGGTGGCGATATCCGCATCGGATAACCGCGGGTCGTTGATGAAATCGCCCACTTTGGGATCAGCATGCCAGGGCGGCATTTTTCGGCTCACCACTGCCTCTCGAATCGGCCGCGCCCACATTTGCGCGTCCTTATAGGTCATCAGGGACATGGGGGCAATATCGTTGGGGCGGTGACAGACCACGCAATTCTTGAAGAAAATCGGGGCCACGTCCCGGTTGAAAGTGACTTCCCTGGCAGGACTGGGGCTATCGTCACTCGCTCCCATCAGCAAACCGCCAAAAACCATCACCCCGAGGATAAACATGATTCTTCGCGGACCCATGTGGCCTCCAGCCTGAGCGGAACCCGTGGCTCCTGAAATCGCTCAGACCGGTATTGTAAGCCAGCACAGAAGTGGTGTGGGGCGGACACTCTTGTCCGCCGCCTTTGACCTGGATTTTGAGTTGTTGCGGGCACCCAGAACGAGGGTAAGAGAC
>DASQHA010000329.1:0-5761 GCA_035632335.1 Terriglobales bacterium | reverse complement strand
GGTGCCCCGTCCAAGCTTCGCTTGGGCGGGGATTTTTCGCCGATAAAGGTACCGGCAAGGCTGGGAAATCCCAGCGAGGACGGGTGGCCGGGTGCCCCACACATCGCGCACTCTGCGATGTGTGGGGCTTGCGCCGCTATGGAGGCATCAATCGACACAATTGAGCCACTACTCTCCGTCAGATCGCGAGGAAGACCCACTCATCCGCAAAGAACGCGAATGAGTGGGGCACCCGGCGAAAGTATTATTTCGGATCACGACGAAGGCATGGCCGTAAACCGCCCTCAAGGCTTCACTCCCAACTGCCAAAACAGAAACGAATAAACATCCGTCCCATCTTCAATCTGCTTGGTGATCGGCTTGCCTTGGCCGTGGCCGGCTTTGCTGTCGATGCGCAGCAGAATTGGGCGCTCGCGGCTTCTCCCATTCGCGGCTTCGGCCTGCATCAGCGCGGCCATCTTTTTTGCGTGCATGGGGTCGACGCGGCTGTCGCTGTCTGCGGTCATGAACAGGATTGCGGGATATTCCGCGCCCGGCTTCACGTGATGGTAGGGCGAGTAGGCGTAGAGCCAGTCGAATTGTTTGGCGTCTTCGGCGGAGCCGTATTCCGGGACCCAGAATTTGGCGATCAGGAAATTCTGGTAGCGCAGCATGTCGAGCAGCGGGACCTGGCACACCACCACGCGAAACAGGTCAGGACGCTGCGTGATCATGGCGCCCATCAGCAGGCCGCCATTCGATCCGCCCTGGATGGCCAGGTGATCTTTGTCGGTATATTTCTGGGCAATCAGGAATTCGGCGGCGGCGATGAAGTCGTCGAACACATTCTGCTTTTTGTCCAGCATGCCGGCGCGATGCCAGTCTTCGCCAAATTCCGATCCGCCGCGCAGGTTGGCGACCGCGAAAACGCCGCCGTGCTCCAGCCATAGATTGCGTCCGCCGGAAAACGCCGGAGTCAGGCTCACGTTGAATCCACCGTAGCCGGTGAGCATCGTCGGGTTCTTGCCGTCGAGCTCGATTCCCTTTTTGTGGAAGACGAACATCGGGACCCTGGTGCCGTCCTTCGAGGTGTACCAGACCTGCTTCACCTCATACGCCGAGGGATCGATGCCGGGCGTGGCGACTTTGTCCCACAGCGAAGTTTTGCGCGAGGCCAGGTCGACCTGATAGACCGAGGGCGGCACGGTAAATGACTGGAATCCGAAGAACGTTTCCTTGCGGTCCCAGCGCCCGCCCAGCCCTTCGATCGAGCCGATGCCCGGCAGTTCGACGTCGCCCAGCGGCTTGCCCTCGAGATCGAACAGCTTGAGCTGTGAGCTGGCGTTGTGCTCGTACTGGGCCAGGATTTTTCCGTCCACAATGCCGGCGCCCTTCAGAATGCCGTCCGCATCTGGAATAATTTCCTTCCAGTTGGCGCGCGCGGGATTGGCGGCATCGACTACGAACAGGTGGAAGTGCGGCGCGCCTTCGTTGGTGGTGATGTAAATCTTGCCGCGGAAAATCTCGCCGTTGTAGTGGAAATCCTTGCCGCTGGTGAGTTCGACGGGAGGAGTTCCGGCTTTAAGGTCCTGCAAAAAGAGCTCGTTCCTGCCGGCCGAGCCCTGGTACGAAGTCAGCAGCAGCCAGCGGTCATCGTCGTCGGGCAGCTGCGAGACCAGGATCTCTTCTTTTTTGCGGCCTTCGCCCCAGATCAGCGGGTCGTTTTTCGGATCGGTCCCAAGCGCGTGATAGAAAATGTGCAGATAGTAGACGTCGTCGCCCTCGGGAACGTCGCCTTTGTTGGGATTGCGTCCGTAATAGAAGCCGGAGTTGTCCTTCTTCCACGCCACCTGAGCGATGCGAGTCTGCCCGATTTTGTCCGGCAGCAGCTTGCCGGTGGCGGTCTCAATGATGTACAGGGTGCTGTTTTCGGAGCCGCTGGCCGAGGTGCCGTAGGCGACATATTTGCCATCGTCGGAAGGGAACCACCAGTCGAGCGCCACGGTGCCGTCGGCGGACATCTGGTTGGCGTCCACCAGCCGCCGGTCTTTTCCATGCAGGCCTTCCCGCACCAGCAGCACCGGCTGGTTCTCGGTGCCCTCGCGCCGGATGTAAAAGAAGTAAGGCCCGGCGAGCTGCGGCGTGCCGATGGTGCCAATCGAAAGCAGTTGGGTCAGCCGATCGTGGATGCGGTCGCGCCCTGGCAGCGGATCGAGCAGGCTGCGGGTGTACGCCATCTCCGCCCGCACATATTCCTGCGAGTCGGGACTGCCGGCATCTTCCAGCCAGCGGTAGGGATCGGCAATCTTGTGCCCATGGATGGTATCGACGACTGTGTCCACCTTGGCCGGGGGCGGCCCCGCGGATGGGCCAGTGCTGGGAGCGCTATCATCCGCCGCCCACGCCAGAGCGGCCATCAGGGAAAGGCAAGCGACGATCCAGAGCAAACGGGGACCTCCTGGCATAAAGCACCTCACAGAATCAGACGTACATCGGCGCCAGGGGTTAGGGTATCAAAATCCAAACCGGGCAGTTTTGAGCAACTCCGCCCGGATGCTAATATAAATGACGACAGCGCAGGCGACGCGTCAGCTCGACGCGCCCCTCCACACTCCTCAGTAGCTCAATGGCAGAGCATTCGGCTGTTAACCGAAGGGTTGTAGGTTCGAGTCCTACCTGAGGAGCCATTTCTTAGCCGCTTACTGCTTACGGCGATGGCCCACTCGTCCCCGGGATGGGCAACTGTCATCCTTACTTCAGAGCAATATTTCGTGCGGAACGCGGACCGTCCGTCCGACGGCCTTGTCTTTTGCGATCCATCGGCGGTCGCGGTGCGGATTGGTTCGCGACAAGCCGGTGCTGAGTTCACACTTTTCTCCCGGGGCGGCTCCACAAGTCGGGCAGCGAACCGCGAGTACCTGCTTCGGGCTGAATTCTTTTGTCACAGAAGCCTCCATGTACAAGATGTGCCTGGCAAGCCCGATTGCCGATGTTGGCGGTTACGGTTTGGTGAGAACCGACATAGGCCGACTCTGCAGAAAGCCTCGGATGAGCGGGCTATTTATCTGCAAGCCGCCGTTATACTGAACGAAACCCTTCTTCTTGAACGCACTCATGAACTTACTGACCCGGGCGCGGGTCGTTCCCACCATCTCCGCGAGGGTTGACTGGCTGACTTTCAAGGGGTGTTCCGGCTTTGATTCCTTGATTATTTCTCCGAACAACAACAAGACGCGGGCCAGCCGCTTTTCGCTGAAATTGAAGAATTGATCCATGAGGTCTTCCTCGACTCGCATGACGCGGGCCAGCAGATAGGCTACAAAGAGCGCCGCAAACTGAGGGTCTCGCTTGAGGGTGCGGAGCGCGCTCTCCTTCCGCAGGCGGGTGATATTGGAGGGCCCGATTGATCGCGCGGTATACATACGCTGGGATTGCCCTCCCAGACAGCCCTCACCAAAAAAGCTCCCGCGCAGCAGGACTGCGACTATAGCTTTTTTGCGACGCGTGGAGGCCACCGTGAGCTTCACCGTGCCGCTCTGGATGTAGAACACAGCATCGGCCGTATCCCCTTGCGAAAAGATGATCTCGTTGTCCCGGTAGTTCCGCGCTGTCGTCCCGGCGCCGAACTTCTTGCGGAAATCCCCGGAACTGAAACCGAGAGCTTGTTTCGCCATCTGGCTCCTGGGCACGATTCGTTTATGCCGGAACGGCATTCTCCATGCCTAGAAAAAGAGGCTAAATCATACGGCTCAAGGATTTGGCTCGGATGGTCAATATTGGCCATACACAATTGCACACAGTACCTGACTGGTAAATCTGGGACGAATGGGCCGATAAGCGAGAGGTAATCCGCGCCTGTCGCCGCAGACGCGCCCCACTTCTGGCAAACGGCAGAGGAAATGGCGCAACCATGGCCTGATTCGAGAGTAGTTAGATCCGCCGGGTCGGACGGGTTGTGCGGCGGCGGTCGGGCGGGTATACTGGCGGTCATTTCTCTATCAAGGAAGAGGCCCTCATGCACTCCACCAATCCAGTTCCTAATTGGACCCCGTACGAAGTCAAGGCTGCGGCGATTCTCTACGAACGTCGAAGCGAGGACCTGCAACTGGAGCAGCTCAGGATTCGCCTCCAGAAGAAGATATCGGAAGCGGAAAACCGGGCGCCCGAGCCGGCGGCGGCTTAGAACCCTGGTGTCACGCCAGGCTCTCGCGAACCTTTCAGGGGCTTGCGGTTGTCATCCCATTTAGCGTTCTTTTGATTCTTCGGCCGGTAGCATCCATCTGGTTTTCTCTCCGCCTGATCGACAAATTTTTCTCGTGCTCGCTGAAGCGATTCCCGCTCCGGCCCGGCCGGGAATTGCTGGCCTGCGAGGCGCGTCGTGACTTTCCCCGATTGTGAATGGATGGTTACAGCTTCGTATTTGGCTTTTGTTTCAGAGCGGGTAATGGTAACTTTCCTCGCTTATGGAAGCGAACGAATACGATCTGGTAGTGATCGGAAGCGGTCCGGCGGGGCAGAAGGGCGCGATCTGTGCCGCCAAGATGCGAAAGAAAGTGGCGATCATTGACCGCAAGAAGAGCGTGGGCGGCGTCTGCGTTCACACCGGCACGATCCCCAGCAAGACCCTGCGGGAAGCGGTCTTATACCTGAGCGGTTTCCGGCAGCGCACTTTTTATGGCCGCGGTTATGCACTGAAAGACCGGATCGCGATGGCCGACCTGATCTTCCGGGCGGAAGCCGTCATGGCGCGCGAGGTGGAAGTTATCAGGGCGCAGCTGCGCCGGAACTATGTGACCATCATGGAAGGCGACGCGCGCTTCCTGGATGCGAATACCCTCGAAGTCAAAACCGATGATGGGGCGCAGTTGGTTCGCGGTCAACACATCCTGATCGCCTGCGGCACGCGGCCCGCGCACAGCGCCGAGATTCCGGTCGACGGCAAACGAATTTTTGACTCCGACCAGGTGCATTGCCTGGAAGAAATTCCCCGCGACCTGATTGTCGTGGGCGCGGGCATTATCGGCCTGGAATACGCCTCGATGTTTGCGGCGCTGGGCGTAAAGGTTACGCTGCTCGACCAGCGTCCCATCCTGCTCGATTTCGTGGACCGGGAAATTGTGGAAAGCCTGTGCTTCCAGCTGCGGCAGTTGGGAACCGTATTTCGACTCGGGGAAAAAGTCGTTTCCGTCGGCTTCGACGAGGAGCGCGACCGGGTTTTTGCCAAACTGGCCAGCGGGAAGAACGTTCATGGACAGGGGCTGCTTTACACCATCGGCCGACAGGCCAACGGCGATCTGCTGAACCTGGAATCCGCCGGACTAAAGGCGGAGGGCCGGGGCAAGCTTTCCGTGAACGAACATTTTCAGACTGCTGTCCCTCACATCTATGCCGCGGGAGACGTGATCGGATTTCCCGCGCTGGCCAGCACGTCCATGGAACAGGGCCGCCTGGCCAGTTGCCACATGTTCGGCAAGCCCGGGAAAATGCCTCCCAACCTTATTCCGTACGGGATTTATACGATCCCGGAGATTTCGATGGTGGGGCAGACCGAAGAACAGCTCACGAACGAGAGCATTAACTATGAAGTCGGCCTGGCGCGTTATGCGGAGCTGGCCAAGGGGCAGATGCTGGGAGACGAGCAGGGCCTGCTCAAGCTGGTCTTCGATCCCGATTCCCTGAAACTGCTGGGAGTGCATGCTATCGGCGATCGGGCGGCGGAAATCGTTCACATCGGCCAGGTGGTCCTTACCCTGGGAGCGAGTATCGAGTATTTTCGCGATGC
>DASQHA010000328.1:0-11560 GCA_035632335.1 Terriglobales bacterium | reverse complement strand
CCGCCCTGCATTAAAACTAGAACGCCCAGCGCAGCAGGGTTGCGCCCACGGTGAAGCCGGCGCCCACCGATGCCAGCAGCACCAGGTTGCCCTTCTTGAGCTTGCCTTCCTGACGGGCCGTGTCCATGGCCAGGGGAATGGTTCCGGCCGTGGTGTTGCCGTAGCGATCGATATTGACGATCACGCTGTCTGGCTTCATGCCCAGACGGTCCGCAGTGGCTTTGATGATCCGCAGGTTGGCCTGGTGGGGAATGAAGGTGTCAATGTCGCTGCCCTTCAGATGGTTTCGGGTCAGAATTCTCTCGCAAAGCTCGGCCTGCTTGCGCACGGCGAATTTGAACACCGCCTGCCCGTCCTGATGAACGTAATGCATCCGCTTCTCCACGGTTTCCTGGGTAGCGGGATGAAGACTGCCACCACCCGGCATGTAGAGCGAACAGCCGCCTGAACCGTCCACTTCGTGAATGAAGTCGATCAAGCCCTCGGCCTCGTCTTCAGCCGGTTCCAGGATCACGGCGCCGGCGCCGTCGCCAAAGATCACGCAGGTGGCGCGGTCGTTGTAATCGATGATCGAGGACATCACGTCCGCCCCGATCACCATGACTTTCTTGTGGGCGCCGGTGGCAATAAACTGCGCCCCGGTCTGCAGCGCGTAGACGAACGCCGAGCAGGCCGCGGAAAGATCGAATCCCCACACCCCTTTTGCGCCCAGCTTGTGCTGCACCAGGCAGGCGGTCGAGGGAAAAAACATGTCCGGGGTGACGGTAGCCACCAGGATTGCGTCCAGGTCAGAAGGCTCCAGGCCGCGCTGGGCCAGTGCCCGGCGGGCGGCCTCGGTGGCCAGATCGCTGGTAGCCACGCCTTTGTCCACGATGTGCCGCTCGCGAATGCCGGTGCGTTCGACAATCCATTCATTGGACGTTTCCACCAGCTTTTCCAGATCGTCGTTGGTCAGCAGGCGAGGTGGGACATAGGCACCCAGGGCAGTAATCTTCGCGCGTACCAATTGGCTCACTCGATCATTTCTCCAGAAGTCGAATCTCGGTTCGAAGACGAACCGTGTATTTTGACGCACCCCCGCGGCAATGTCCAACTCTATGTGCCCCAGAGGGTTGCTGAATTTGGGCCGGAAAGCGTCTGCTCTCGAGCCCAGGCCCGACGTTACCCCGGTACATGTCCCGGCAGAAAGGAAATGCGCGACGGTGCTGGGCCACTGGTGCTTCCGAAAGCCTGGTCCAGAGCCGAATTGGCACGAGTCCCGTAATAGAACCATAGAGACCTACGCTTGCGGGCAACGTTTCACTACTCTTCATCAGCCACTCGAATCAGCCACTCAAAAAACTTGCGACGCGCCCGTGCGACGCGCCCATAAACATTTCTTCTGTACTCGGATCTTCGGGAAAGGGGATCAGAGATGATCGCAACCACAAAGTCTGCAGGCGCAAAATTCGCGGGCGCTATCGTTCTTTCGGTGGTCATACTGGCCTGGTCAGGCTGCGGCGGCGGCCTGAGCGCGGGCGGCTCCGATTCCACCTCCAACGGCATGACGGTTACGCCCTCGAAAGCCACGGTACGCTCGGGAGACAGCACCCAATTCTCGGCCTCGGTGACGGGAAACATGAACCAGTCCGTCACCTGGTCGGTGAATGGCGTGCCGGGCGGAAATGCCTCCGTGGGCTTCATCGACGGGACGGGAAAATATAAGGCGCCAAGCCCTCTTCCCGCGCCGCCGTCGGTCACGATCAAGGCCGTCAGCGCGGCTGACAAATCCCTTTCCGCGACCAGCTCCGTGAGCCTTCAGAATCCCATCCCGGTGCTGCAAACGTTAAGCCCGACTTTCCTGCCGGTGGGCAATTTCTCGCTTTCGGTGGGCGGCGCAGGCTTCATCAGCGGATCCAAAGTGATGTTTGGTGGAACCGCCCTGGCCACGACCTACGTGGGCCCCACCCAACTTAGGGCCACGGGGACATCCACCAGCGCTCAGATAGGAACAGTCAAGATCACCGTGTCGAATCCTGACCCCGGCAAAGCGGTCTCCGCCGCCTCCATGAACGTGCAGGTAGGCGCCGCCGGCAAGGCTTCCGTGGTGGTAATCCCGGCGACGGCGCAGACCACCGCCGGCTCCACTTTCCAGTACCGCACAGCTCTCAACAATGTGGGCAGCAACACCGCGGTGAAGTGGGCCATTAACGGAATACCCAATGGCAATGCCACGCTGGGCACCATTGACGCGGACGGCGTCTACCGGGCGCCGGCTACCGTACCCAATCCCAACACCATCCAGGTACAAGCCACCAGCCTGGCGGATACCACCGCCACTGCCAGCGGCACCATGACGATTACCAATCCAGCCCCGGTGCTGAATACGGTGCTGCCTACGACCATTCCCGTGGGTGACTTTACCCTGGTGGTGACCGGCCAGAAATTCGTGAGCGGCGCGGTGGTGGCTTTCGGGGGCACATTCCTGCCCACCACCTTTGTTTCTTCCACTGAACTTACCGCCACCGGTACCGCAACCAGCGCGCAAGCGGGAACGGTCCAGGTGACCGTCATCAATCCCGATCCCGGTTCGCTAACCTCCAACGCGTTTGCGCTGGAGGTAGGAACCTCCGCCAACGCGTTGAGCGCCTCGGCGGCGGCTCGCCTGCTGGAACAGTCCACCTGGGGCGTAAATCCCCAATTGCTGTCGCACGTGCAGGCGGTGGGCATGCAGGCTTTCCTGAATGAGCAGTTCACGGCCCCGGTTTCGACCTATCCGGCGCCGGCTTCGACCGATGACATGACATTTGTGCAGAAGCGCTTTTTCACCAACGCGCTCACCGGACAGGACCAGCTGAGGCAGCGCGTGGCCTGGGGGCTTTCGCAGATCATGGTGTCGTCAGCGGTGAAGATCAACAATCCCAGCGCCTTTGTGCTGTGGCAGAACATGTTTCAGAACGACGCCTTCGGCAACTTCTCCACTCTGCTGACCGATGTCACCCTCAGCCCGGTGATGGGCAACTATCTCGACATGGTGAATAACGACAAGCCCCACAACGGCGTCGACCCCAACGAGAACTATGCCCGCGAAGTGATGCAGTTGTTCTCGATCGGAGTCGAGCAGTTGAACCAGGACGGCACCCGGCAACTGGATGGCTCCGGGAATCCGATTCCCACCTATACCCAGGACACGATCGAGGGTTTCTCCCACACCTTCACGGGATGGACGTACCCCACCCAACCGGGCGCGAACGCCCAGTTCCGCAATCCCGAGTACTACGGCGGGCCAATGATTCCCTTCGACAGCCATCACGATACCGGCTCGAAGCTGCTGCTGAATGGAGTGACCCTGCCGGCCGGCGGAACCACGCAAGCGGATACGACCGCGGCGGTGCAAAACATTTTCAATCACCCGAATGTAGGCCCATTCATCTCCAAGCAGCTCATCCAGCGCCTGGTGACGAGCAATCCCAGTCCCGAGTATGTGGGCCGCATAGCCGCAGTGTTCGCGGATAACGGCAGCGGCGTGCGTGGCGACCTCAAGGCCGTGGTCAGCGCCATTCTGCTGGACCCGGAGGCGCGCCGCGGCGACGACGCTACCCAGGCGCAGCCCGATGACGGGAAGCTCAAAGAGCCTGTGCTGTTCATCACCCACCTGCTGCGGGCCATGAATGCGGTGTCCGACGGCGCCGTATTATCGGACCGGGCTTCGGACATGAAGGAGCCTCCGTTTTTCTCGCCCACTGTCTTTAACTTCTACCACCCGGATCACGTGATTCAGGGCAGCACGCTGCTCGGGCCCGAGTTCGAGATTTTCAATACCAGCACCGCCATCGCCAGGATTAATTTCGTGAACTCCCTGGTGTACGGGCAGGTGAGCGGCACTACCACCGTCGACCTCTCCGGATACGTGCCGCTGGCGGCCAATCCCGATCAACTGGTGACCGCGGTTGCGGCGGTGATGCTGCACGGTCAGGTTTCGGACAGCATGCGCAGCACGCTGGTCAGCACCCTCTCTTCAATTTCCGACAACACGCGGCGCACCAAGGCGGCTTTCTATCTGATTGGGAGCTCATCGCAGTTCCAGGTCCAGCACTAACAGGTCCAACACTAAAGGGAGAACATCCATGGCATTTTCGAGACGAGACTTTCTGAAACGGACTTGCTGCACGGCAGCTGCGGGATTTGCCGCCGCCAGCTTCAACCGGTTTGGGCTGGTGAATGCGCTGGCGCAGAGCGCGCAGGATTACAAAGCCCTGGTTTGCGTCTTCCTCTTCGGCGGCAATGACAGCAACAACATGGTCGTGCCTTTCAGCAGCAGCGGCTACGCTTCGTATCAGCAGATCCGCTCCGTGCTGGCCCTCCCCCAGAACAGCCTGCTGCCGATCGCTCCGCCCAGTGCGGGTTCGTTTGGCTTCCATCCCAAGTTCCCCGAGGTGCAAGCGCTGTTCAACCAGAAGCATCTGGCGGTGCTGGCCAATGTGGGTACGCTCGTCCGGCCTACGACCCGGGCCCAATTTCAGCAGGGCCAGGCCAATCTACCGCAGAACCTGTTCTCGCACGAAGACCAGCAGGCGCAAATGCAGACGGCCACGCTCAACAGCAACGGGCAGACAGGATGGGCCGGGCGGACGGCGGACAAGATCCAATCCATTTATGGCGGGACATTCCCCGTCATTATTTCGCTGGCGGGAACCAACATTTTCTGCGAAGGCCTGACGGCACGTTCCATCGAATCCAGCGGTGACCCCACCAAACTGTTGTCGGGCTTCGGCAGTTCGGCCGAATCCCAGGCCCGGCTGTCGGCGCTGCAAAGCCTGCTGACTTTCGATACCGGAGTTTCCTTGATTCAGGCAGCCAGCAGCACCACTACGAATGCCCTGCAGGACAGCAATGCACTGGCCAGCGCCCTGGCCGGGGCGCCCGCGCTCGCAACTCCCTTCCCCGCAAATAACGGTTTGGCGAGCCAGCTCAAGCAGGTAGCGCAGATTATTTCGGTGCGTTCGGCGCTGGGACTGCAACGCCAGATTTTCTTCGTTTCGATCGGTGGTTTCGATACCCACAGCGATCAACTGAACGCGCAGAACAGTCTGTACGCCCAACTGAGCCAGGCCATGAATGCCTTCTACCAGGCGACTGTCGAAATTGGGGCAGCCGCAGATGTTACGGCCTTCACGCTGTCGGATTTCAATCGCACCTACGCCCCGGACAGCACCTCGGGCACCGATCATGCCTGGGGCAGCCATCACCTGATCATGGGCGGGGCCGTCAAGGGCGGCGACTTCTACGGCACCTTCCCCACGCTAGCCCTGGGAGGCCCGGATGATGCCACCGACGAAGGCCGGTGGATTCCGACGACCTCGCTCGACCAATACGCGGGAACGCTGGCCAACTGGTTTGGGGTTCCGACCGCGGACCTGCCGACGATCTTCACCAATCTGCCCAACTTCTCCAACCAGTTGCTGAACTTTGTGGGTTGAACCCGTGGGTCAAACCAGTGGGTTGACCGAGTTTGGTATTCCAGTTGGGTAGGACGGTGGGGTGGTAGCAGTGGGGTAGTAAAAAATCCGGTGAGAGACCCGGCTAATAAAGTCAGGCACCGGACACCCACTGCACACGCAAGAGCTCGTTACCGTTGCTTCCTTCCGGACCTGGCGGGGTTGGCGAGAATGCGTCGCGCGGGACCGATGCCTGACCGCTTTCGATTCTAACATCGGGTTGCAGTCGCTAGTCGTCGGTCGTCAGCCGTCAGCCCAGGATTCGAAGGCTAAGCGATTGGCTGACGACTGAAGACTGACGACTGAAGACTGCCACCTGACCTCCGTACTCTTTCCTTTCAGATCTGCTTAGCGAACAATGGAGCAGCCATGGCTACAGCCGGCAAGCTGCATCCCGCGACCCCTATGCTGCCCGGAGCCCTCCAGCACTACTTTGAGGTCGCGCTCTATCTCATGGTATTGGCCGGGTTTGGCACCCTCGCCTCTACCGGCGGAGCGGGCGTCGCCACGGTGCTGCTGGTGGGCGCGGCCCTGGTATTTCGCGGATACCTGTTGTTCAAGCGCCGCGCCTGGCTGATTCCCGAGCGCTGGACCACGATTCTCACGGTCGCATATGTAGCTTTCTACGCCGCGGACTATTTCGTGATTTCGCGCGGGTTTCTCAACGCGACCGTTCACCTGGTCCTGTTCGTGATGGTGGTACGGGTGTTTTCCGCCCAGCGCGATCGCGATTTCTACTTTCTGGCGGTGATCGCCTTTCTCATGGTGCTGGCAGCGGCACTGCTCACCGTGGACAGTCTCTTCCTGCTGGCCTTCGCCATCTTCATGCTGGTGGCCGTGGTTTGTTTCATCCTGATGGAGATGCGCCATATCTCGGCCCGGGCCCCGGTTCATTCGTGCCAGCCGCTCCCCGGACTGGCCTATCGCCATATGGCGACGGCACTGGCTTTAGCGTCTCCCGTGCTGGTGCTATGTACGCTGCTGGGCGCGGCCGCAATTTTCTTCCTCTTGCCGCGGGCCTCGGCCGGTTATCTCGGGGCGTACGCTCCGGGCGGCGAGATCAGCACCGGATTCGGCGACTCGGTGGAACTGGGACGCATCGGCGAGATCCAGCAGTCGGGCTCGGTGGTCATGCACATTCAGATTGAAGGAGATGAACAGGGCAGCTTCGACCTGAAATGGCGCGGGATTGCGCTGGGCCAGTTCGACGGCCGCACCTGGTCAAACAACCGGGCCCAGCATCCCCTGTTCCCGCAAGGCGAAGGTCACTTCGTGCTGCCCCCGCCGCGCGCCGGCTATCAGAGGACGGCCTTTCATCTGATTTCCTACCACGTGCTGATGGAGCCGGTGGGAATCAATGTATTTTTCCTGGCCGGCATTCCGGAAAGCGTGGAAGGCCACTACCGGCGCGTGGCCATCGACGATGCCGGGGCGGTTTTCGATCTCGACCCGGAACATCCCGTAAACGGATACCAGGCAGCGTCCGACATTGAGCAGCCCGCCGCCGGAGACCTGCGCACGGCGAGCGGGACCTATCCGCCCGACGTAATCTCGAACTACCTCGAACTGCCCGTGCTCGATGGTCGCATCCCGCGTCTCGCCCAGCAGATTACAGCCTCGGCCAACAACAACTATGACAAGGCGCTGGCGCTCGAAACCTATCTGCGCAGTCACTTCGGCTATACCCTGCAACTCTCGCGCACGGTGCCGCACGATCCCCTGGCTAATTTTCTTTTCGAGCGCAAACAGGGACACTGCGAATACTTCGCGTCCTCCATGGCCGTCATGCTGCGGACCCTGGGGATTCCCTCGCGCGTGGTGAACGGATTTCGTTCGGGCGAATTCAACGACCTGACGTCACAATATGTCGTGCGGGCCAGTAACGCCCACTCCTGGGTGGAGGCTTACTTCCCGCCCTACGGTTGGGTGGCGTTCGATCCCACGCCGGACGCGTCGATTCCGGTGCGAACCGGCTGGGGCCGGGTGTCGTTATACATTGATGCGCTGGCCTCTTTCTGGCGGGAGTGGATCGTCAACTACGACGTGGGTCACCAGCAATCTCTCGCAGTGAGCGCAGGCAGCCGCGGCCGCGAACTGCTCCGCACCTTGCAGGGTTGGTGGCACCGCCACTATGAACTCCTGCTGGCGGCGGCCCGCCACAGCGGGAGCGCGGCGGCCGGGTCCCCATTGCGCTGGGGTCTGGGAGGAGGGCTGATCGCGGCTTTGCTGCTCTGCCTGGTCAATGCGCCACGGCTCCTGCAGTGGCTGAGCCAATCGCGGCTGGCGGCGCGGCCGGAAAGATCTCCCCGGCGGGCGGCCACGATCTGGTACGAGCGTATGACCAAGAGCGTTGCCCGGCGGGGCTGGCGGAAATCGCCCACCCAGACACCCCATGAGTTTGTCGCCCGGATCGACCATGCCGGCGTCCGCCGGAAGGTGGCGGAATTTACCCGCTACTACGAAAGCGCGCGCTTCGCGGATTCCATCGAGGATGCGCGGCGCCTGCCGGACCTCTACGAAGAAATTTCAGAGAGTGGCCGCTAAAGGAGTCTCGGGCCGCCATGGTTCCCGGCTCTCTTTGGATGGAACGGAGCCGCTGCGGATTTCCCTAGAAGTGCCAGATCACTCCGGCGCCGACGAAGAAGTTATGCTGGCGGCTTTTTCCCGTGTCCACGTTGAGCTGGGGTATACCCGAGAAAAAGTCGCGCGCTTCGCCCCGGACGCTGAGGCGGCTGAACAACTTGACGTCGAGCCCCACACCCATCTGGAAAATTCCGGTGGAGGTGCCGGTTTTGCCGGGGTTGGCCCCGCCAAACTCCAGTGTGGAATTCTCCTTGAAATAGCCAAATCCTCCGCCCGCGCTCACCCAGGGTGAAATTCCGCTGTGCGGAAAAAGGTTGGCGCGCAATGAGGGCGTCACAAAAAATGATTTGTAATCCTTGGGGACAAGGTTCAGGTCGTAATGGGTTTTTTCGCTGAAAGTGACCACGAAAGGGACCTCGCCGGTCAGCCCCACCAGGCCCAGGTCCCACAGTCGCCGTCCGTAGTTGGCTTCAACGCTCAGGCCGGCCCCGGTGGTGAGAAGAGCATTGGGCAGGCTGGTGCCCGTGACTCCGTGGTCGCTGACGAAAACGCGGCCGATCAAGCCGCTCAGCTCATTCTTTTCCTGGGCGCCGGCGCCGGAAAGCAAGCCCAGCAGCGACCCCAGAACCGCAGCGAAAAACAGTGTGCGCTTCATCTCACCTCCCGCGAAGTTCCCCGGACCAACCCTGCCTCAAGGTTAGCACGCGAAACCCGGCCTGGTTTCGGGAAAAGGTTGGCAAGCACGATGCGGGGCGGATTTGGGAAAGGGTCCCTTCCTCTGCCTCCGGACGGGCCCAGGTGACACTCGGGCAAGAGTGTTAAAATCAATGGATTGCATGGTCACCAAAACCCTATCTGTAGCGCCCCAGGGGGCCGATGAAGCTGCGACATCCGGGTCTCGGGGACCCACTCGCGTGGGTTTCGTAAGCCTGGGCTGTCCCAAGAATCTGGTGGACAGCGAAGTGATGATGGGGCTGCTCGAGCGGGCCGGGGCCAGGCTGGTTTCCGGTGCCGAAGATGCCGACGTAATCGTGGTCAACACCTGCTCGTTCATTGCCAGCGCCCAGCAGGAGTCGGTGAACACGATCCTGGAAATGGCGAAACACAAAACCACTGGACATGCCCGGAAGCTGGTGGTCGCAGGCTGCCTGGTGGAACGCTTTCGCAACGATATTCAGCAGAACATTCCGGAAGTGGACGCCGTGGTCGGAACGGGAGAGCTGGAAGCCATCCTGGCGGCCACCGGAGTGGCCCCCGCGCCCGCGGCCGACTCTCCGTTCAGGATTCTGCAATCGCGGGCGGAAGGCGATGCCCGGGCCGTTCAGGGCCGCTTCTCGCGCGAGAGCTGGAACGGCGCCATCGCCGACCTGCCCAACTACCTGTACGACGAAGCCACGCCCCGCGTGCTGGCCACGCCGCGCCACACCGCTTACATCAAGATTGCGGAAGGCTGCGACCATCCCTGCACTTTCTGCATCATTCCCCAGCTGCGCGGCCAGTTCCGGTCGCGGCGGTTTGAGTCCGTGATCGCCGAGGCGGAGCGCCTGGCGCTTTCCGGGGTGCGCGAAATCACCCTCATCGGCCAGGACACGACCTGCTACGGCGAGGACTTCGGCCTCAAAGACGGCCTCGCCCTCCTGCTGGAAAAGCTGGCGGGAATCGAACCGCTGCGCTGGGTGCGTTTTCTGTACGCCTATCCCAACAAGATTACCGGGCGCCTGCTCGAAACCATCGCGTCCCACGAAAAGATCTGTTCCTACATCGACGTGCCCTTGCAGCACGCTTCTCCCAGTGTTTTGAAACGCATGAAGCGGGGCGCGGGCGCCGACATCTTCCTGCGTTCGATTGAGAAAATGCGCCTTACGATCCCCGGGGTCACGCTGCGCACGTCGTTCATCGTCGGCTTTCCGGGGGAAACCGAAAAAGAGTTTGAAGAACTCTGCCAGTTCGTGCGCGAATCAGAATTCGACTGGATGGGGGCATTCGGTTACTCCGATCAGGAAGGCGCGGGGGCGTTCTCCGAGGAAAAGAAGTTGCCCGATCGCGAAATCGAGCGCCGCCGCAAACACCTGATGGGCATCCAGCGCAAGATCAGCAAACGGAAGAAAAAGGCCCTGGTGGGAAAGGAATTCGATCTGGTGCTCGAGGGCGTGTCGGACGAAACCGACCTCCTGCTCGAAGGCCGAACCCCCATGCACGCGCCCGAAATCGACGGCAAAGTGTTCGTCAACGACGTTCCTGAAGGATTGGAGCCGAAGACCGGCGAGTTCTATCGTTGCCAGATCACCGAAGCCCAGGATTACGATCTGGTGGCCCGGATCGTCTGACGATCGATCCTCTGAACATAAGATCGAGTAGGAAGTCCCATGGCTCGGAAGCTCAAGCTGAAGTGCCCCATCTGCAAAAAGCTGGTAACCAGCCGGGATGCCGAGTTCCCTTTTTGCAGCGACCGCTGCCGCCTGATCGACCTGGGCAAATGGGCCAGCGGCGCGTACGTGATTTCGTCGCCGGTGCAGGACACGGGCGACGGAGTCGAAGACCTCTCGCGAGAGCCCGATGAAGACTTCTGAGGGCGGGCAGGACGCCTCCGCCACACCCGGTGAGACAGCGGCGCTAGAACCATCCGACCGTAGCGCCGGCGTCCCGCCGGCTGTCGCGGGGGCGTCTCGCCCGCGCGCCCCGCTCTGGGCCACGCTCGTAGCCACGTTCTTCGGGATCGGAAATCTGCGTCCCGGGCCCGGCACCTGGGGTTCGGCGGCCACGGTCGTTCTCTGGTGGCTTCTGGCGCGCTGGATCGCGCCCGCCGCACAGCCCGAGGTGGCAGCCCTCATCGCTCTCGTTGCGGTTCTGCTCGGAATTCCGGCGGCCACTCGAGTCGCCCGGGCGTGTGGGCGCAAGGATCCGCAGTTTGTGGTGATCGACGAAGTCGCCGGCCAGCTTATTACCCTGATTGCGGCGCCGATCGCATGGCAATCTCTGCTGCTGGGCTTTATACTTTTCAGAGCGTTCGATATCGTCAAGCCGCCGCCGGTGCGCCAACTCGAACGCCTCCCCGAGGGAGTGGGCATCGTGGTCGACGACGTGGCGGCCGGGCTTTACGCCTTGGCTGTGATGCAAGTCGTGCTTCATTTCGGCTTGCTGCCGCGATAGCGGACGCCGCACGCAGCCTCAGGAAGCTGGAGTCCATGGGAATTTCCGATCGACTGCTGGGCAAGAAGAACGTCAATGGGCACCCGCATATTGAGGCGGTGCACCCCGGCGCCGCTTTGCCCGGCGGTGAAGTGCGCATCGTGGGAAAGAGTCTTCGACCTCACGAGCTGCGCCGGCCGCAAGTTCTTTTCGGCGACGTCGAAGGCGCGGTGGTCATCAGCTCCGACGATTTTCTGGTGGCGCGCGTGCCGCCCGGCGCCTCTTCGGGACCGGTGGTGGTATCGACCAACGGCACCGCCAGCAATCCGCATCAGATCAAGGTCGCATCGCCAATCGCCGAGAATCTGCAT
>DASQHA010000327.1:0-3750 GCA_035632335.1 Terriglobales bacterium | reverse complement strand
CTGGCGATTCTGTTCGAGATCCAGCTGCGAGATTTCGGACTCGATTTGCGCCTTGAATTCGTTCGAGGCCCGCTTGAATTCATTGAGGGCCCTTCCAATCTGGCGTCCGATCTCGGGCAACTTCTTGGGCCCGAACAGGATCAGGGCAAAAAGGAAAAGGAAGATCATCTCTGGGAAGCCCAGGTTCATGTGTCCATGATACTGCCGGAGGGAATTGGCGGCAATCTGAGGGCGGCGACAAATCCATTAACGACGGGGGACACGGAGGACGCGGAGGCACAAACCTTGTTATCGGTGTGGGGGCTGTGACCCTTCTCGCCCCCACGGGCTGCCCGAGCGGAACCGCAACCTCTTTCGCCGCATCCAATTAAGGGCGATTGGACTAGTGACTTCCTGAGCCCACGGGTTACTTCCGGGTAACCGAAACAGTGGCTAAGTGGGACGGAGAGCGCTATACTTCGCTCAGACGCGCTGGCCGGGGTGATTTCTACGTCCCCGGCGAAGGAAAATGATGATGGTAGGCAGTTCTCGTCGCGCACTCTTCCTGGTTGTATTCATTCTCGTAACCTGCGGATTCCTCGGGATCGTATTCGGGCAGAAGATCAATCCTTCGGCCGCTCCCGGCGGAGATACGGATGTCCGCGACAGTCTGCGGCAGTTCACCACGGTTTATGACCTGGTCGAACAGAATTACGCTGAGCCGGTGAACCCGGACAAAGCTATCTACAACGGGGCGATACCGGGCATGCTGCACGTGCTCGATCCGCACTCGAACTTTTTCGATCCCAAAGCCTATTCCCTGCTGCGCGAAGATCAGCGCGGGAAGTACTACGGCGTGGGGATGACGGTGGGGCCGCGCAACAATAAGGTGATTGTGATTGCGCCGTTTGTGGGCACGCCGGCGTATCGCGCGGGAATCCGGCCGGGCGACATCATCGCGGCGGTGGACGGCAAGCCCACCGACAACATGAGTACAGGCGATGTGGCCGACCTGCTGAAGGGACCCAAGGGGACCACGGTCCACATCACGATCCTGCGCGAAGGCGCGGACAAGCCGCTGGAGTTCGCGGTGGTGCGCGATGAGATTCCGCGTTACAGCGTGGACCTGCATTTCCTGATCAAGCCGGGAATCGGTTATATGCACGTGTCCGGCTTTAACGAGACTACCGAACACGAAGTCGCGGACGCGCTCGACCAGATGGGCGACCTGAAGGGGCTGATTCTCGATTTGCGGCAGAATCCCGGCGGGCTGTTGAACGAAGGCGTGGGCGTGGCCGACAAGTTTCTGCACAAGGGCCAGCTGATCGTTTCGCATCACGGACGGTCGTCACCCGAAAAGCGGTACACGGCGGCGCACGGCAACGGCGGCAAGGATTATCCGCTGGTGGTGCTGGTGAACCGCGGGACAGCGTCGGCGGCGGAGATTGTGGCGGGCGCGATTCAGGACCATGACCGAGGATTGATTGTCGGGGAAACCACGTTCGGCAAGGGGCTGGTGCAGACGGTGTATCCGCTGTCAGAGAACACCGGACTGGCGCTGACCACCGCCAAGTACTACACCCCGAGCATGCGTTTGATTCAGCGCGACTACTCCAATGTTTCGCTGTATGACTATTACTTCAATCGCGAGAGCGAGGAGAATGCGCACAATGCCAGCCGTGAAGTGAAGCTCACGGACAGCGGTCGTACGGTTTACGGTGGCGGCGGGATTACGCCTGACGTCCCGATCGCTCCGGTGAAGAGCAATCACTTTCAGGACTCGCTGCTGCAGCACTACGCATTCTTCAATTTCGCCAAGCATTACGCGATCACCCATCATCCCGCCAAGAGTTTTGAAGTGGATGATGTGGTCCTGCAGGACTTCCGCAAGTTCCTGGACGACGAAAAGGTTCCGTATACCGAGGCGGAGCTGATGGACAATGACGCCTGGGTGAGGTCCAACATCAAAAGCGAAATTTTCGTGGATGTGTTTGGGCAGGAGGAAGGCTTGAAGGTGCGGGCGGAAACGGATCCGCAGGTGACCAAGGCGCTGGAGCTTTTGCCGCAGGCCAAGTCACTGGCGGAAAATGCCCGCAAGATTGTGGCGGAACGGACGGGCGGACATCCGCTGAACCAGTAACGCGGATTTAGCTTTGAGAGAGGCCCGAATTTTCGGGCCTCTTTTCTTTTGCGGGGCCGCCGAGGGCAGGATGCCCTCGGGACAGCCGGTGGGACGCCGGCGCTACTTATTGAGGCCTGTTTGAGGGTTAAAGTACATGGTCCCGAGGGAATTTCTCGCGGTTACCCGTGGCCTTTCTTCTCGTTGACTTGGCGGCAGTTACCTAGCATAATCCGCAGTTGAGGCTGGTTTTGACCCTCGCCGGCCGCCAGTTCCGGACATCGGATGGCCATCCCCTGTAGCCACATTCCGGCTGGTTTTGCCCGCGCCCAATCCCCTGCGGCGTGGTTGAGCCGATGCTGAAACAGGGGGTGTGGATGTTGGCTGCCATTCCGGCGCTGATTGCAGGGATCACTGACTGGCGGTGGCGGCGGATTCCGAACTGGCTGACGGTGCCGGCGCTGCTGCTCGGAATCGCAGTGAACGCCTGGGCGACGGGATGGGCGGGCGCGAAAGAGGCTTTGCTAGGAGCCGGACTCGGCCTGGGACTGTTGCTGCCCTTCGTTCTGATCCGAAGCCTGGGCGCCGGGGACTGGAAGCTGGCAGGCGCGCTGGGCGCTTTTTTGGGGCCGTCGCGGATGGTTACCGTGTTACTGGGAACGGTCCTGGTGGCAGGTCTGATGGCGGTTGTCCTGATCATCTGGAAGAAACGGGTGGGGCGGACCGTGCGCAACCTGGGACACATGCTGGCTGCGCTGTTTACGCTGCACCTGCCGGGGCCGGAGGTTTCGCTGGATAATCCGGAATCTTCGAAGGTACCGTTTGGGGTGGCGATGGCAGTGACGGTGGTTCTTTATACTGTGGGTCAGGCGTGGGGCCTGGGATGAAACGCACAACCTGGCAGAAAATGAAATCCGCGATAAGGCTCGGCCGCGAAACTTCAGGGGCGGAGATCGCCGAGGCGGCCGTGGTGC
The DNA here is from genome assembly GCA_035632335.1 of Terriglobales bacterium. Lineage (GTDB taxonomy): Bacteria > Acidobacteriota > Terriglobia > Terriglobales > Acidobacteriaceae > JAIQFF01. Next base: position 678 of record DASQHA010000327.1, on the reverse strand, counting down.
TGCCGCTGCTGTTCATGCTGCTGTTTGGGATCATGTGGTTTGCGCGGGCGTTCAATATTTATACGACGATCAACCGGGCGGCACGGCAGGGCGCGCTGGCAGCGGCGGCAAACAACTGCGCGACTTGTGGAAACACTCGTCAGACCCTGGCCAACATTCAGACCAATGTAGTGAACCCGATCCTGACTGCGTCCCATCTTGATCCGGCTCAAGTGCAGAACTTTACCGTGTTGTGGGATCAACCGTTGAACCCCGGAACTCCCCCCGTCGAACTTGGCACGGTGGTAAGCCTGCAATACCCGTACAGCTTCAAGCTCAACGGGGTCTCGTGCTGCCCGCCGACACTCACTCCGATCACTACGGGCATTGTCATGACGGCGCGAGCGCAAGCCCGGCAGGAGGATTAGCGGTGTCAGGGGCGGGCATATTCCGGCTGAGGCGGTTCTCGATTCCGCGATTGATCGCGCGACCCATCTCCGCGATGGTGGCGGCGCTCAGCGGGAACGAAGGCGCTGAGATTCTGGAATTTGCCATTTCCCTTCCCTTGCTGCTGGTGGTGGCGGTGGGCGTGTTCGATTTTGGCTCGGCATTCACGGTCAAGCAGAAAGTGGGCAACGTGGCCTTGCAAGGCGCCCGCTTTGCTTCGAACCAGCCTACGAACGACCTCTCGCTGGTCGG
>DASQHA010000326.1:0-5107 GCA_035632335.1 Terriglobales bacterium | reverse complement strand
TCAAACAGTTTGGGGTGGATCGGCCTTCATCTTGCGCTCAAGGTATTCTGCGATTTCTTTCTTGCCCGCATATCTGGCCCAGCCGGCCGGCGTCGCATGCCAGAGAACATCTCTCAGGTCCAATCGTGCGCCGCGCTCGACTAGAAGCTGGACGACCTCGGCATGGCCGGCGCCCGCGGCCTGGTGCAGCGGTGTGGTATGGGAGTGGCCCCCGATCGGGTTGTAGCGGTTCGGGTCTTCCCCTGCATCAAGCAACAGCCCGACGATCTCCACGTGGCCATAATCCGCTGCCAGCGTGAGCGCCAGGTGGCGGTCTTCGCCAGAGGCGCAAGGAAGCAGCCGGCTGGCGTCTTCGGTGCGGCCGAGAGCAGCCGCTACCGGCAGGTCAACTTGTGCGCCGCGCGCGAGCAAAGCGTGCAAGCCTTCAAACTCGCCGTGCAACGCAGCTGCGTGCGCAGCGCTATTAGCATCGGCTCCGCGGTTGCAAAGCAGATCGATGAGTGGGAGCTGCTTGCCACATTCCCGCGGCACACTACCCGTCGCGACGAGCATGAGCGTCTCATCCAACGCGGATTGTTCAACGCCGGCCTCAAGGATGACCTTGGCCAGATCAACAATGTTGTCCGGCATCTTGCCACGGCGGACCGGATTCTCTGCGATGAACTCCAACAATGTCGGATTTCTAAAATAGTTTCCGCCTTCAAAGATGACGCGCTCACGCGTCAGTTTCGGATGCTGCTTCAGGTGTTCGTGCAAGCCAGCAACATCGCCGGCATCGAGCAGCTCTACCGCGCGGCGAAAGGTTGCGTCTTCGATGCGTTGATGATGAGGCAAATCCAGCCGGTCAGCAGGCGTTGGTTTTTCAATATGCGCTTTCAACCTTGCCCAGCTGGGAAATCCCGACTCGCGGGCGATGGTGAGCTGCGCATCGCTCAGCTTCAGCGGGGCGCTGAAGATCGCAGCGTCCGTGGCGCGCCCAAAACGCGGGTGAAACTCCCGGATCCGCTGGGCTGCACCGGGACTGTGGGCTTTGTGCTCCTTGAGCAGGTCCTTGGCTTGGTACTTGAGGTGATCGAGGTTGGGATTCGGGGGGAGAGGTCTTACCGGCATAACGAACTTCCTTTCGCACGCCCGAGGTCCGCATGAATGGGCAGAAAGTTAGCTCGTAAAAATGAATTTGATGCGATCAGGTGGACTTCTGTCCTTTCCGCGGACCGGATGCGCCCTTAGCGCGCTTGGTGATATTAACACGGAGGCTGTGGTATCGATCATCGGAGAAGGGCTATTCGTAACGCAGCGCGACTATGGGCTCCACACGGGTCGCACGGCGCGCGGGAATGGCTGCTGCTATCAATGCGGCCACGCCGAGCAACAGTGTGGCTAGTGACAGCATGAGCGGATCCCACGGCCTTACTCCGAAAAGCTTGCTCGCAATGAGATATCCTGCGCCGATTGCCGCCGGAATCCCCAGCGCCAGCCCGATGCCTACCTGCCAGAAAGCTTCGCGCAGCACCATGAGCACTACCGAACCGCGGTCTGCTCCAAGCGCCATGCGCACGCCAATCTCGTTCGTCCTTTGTTCCACGCCATAGGCGGTCACACCGTAGAGGCCGACGGCGGCCAGCACCAGCCCGACGGCTCCAAAGAGCCAGGTCAGGCTGGCGATCATGTTCTGCTGCGCAAAATTGGCATGAACGATTTCGGAGTAGGGCTGAATGCCGTTCACTACCAAGTTCGGCGCCGCATTCGCCAGTGCCTTCTTCACCTGCATGCTCAGGTTCGCCGGATTTCTCGGCGCCCAGATCACCACATTGGAGAGGTAATGCGACAGTACCTCACGCTCCTCCGCCTCTCCATCAAGAAAGGATGTGCTCTGCGCCTCTGGAAGAAAATACATGGGCTGAAGATCATCCCCGAAGTTTACGTCGGACGCGACGCCGATAATCTCGTACATTCCCGCGTTTTTTCCCGGAGCTGGGCCGAAGTGCTGCCCGATGGGGTTCTCCTTCCCAAAGAACCTTTTAGCAAACGCCTGGTTGATGACGGCCACTGGCCGGGTGCTCGCGTTGTCTTCATCGGTGATTGGCCGTCCCATTACTATCCTGTCCCCGAGAGTCTCGAGAAATCCCGGTGTCACACGGGTCCAACCGGATGAGACATCATCCTGCGGGCCAGGCTCGGGTTTGCCCTCAACCCGGATGTCATGAGGCCAAACCCATCCATTCTGAGGCGCCGTGACCACAGAGCCAACCGTATGCACGCCCGGGATCAGCCGCAGTTGGTCCTCAACGTCGCGAACGAGCGGCAACAGCTGCTCCTGCTTGTAGTTGGAAAGCTTCGGAAGGATCGTGACCAGGTAGCGCCCACTGGTATCGAATCCGAAATTCTGGCGCTCCAGATTGCGCAAGCTCTGGCCGAGCATCGCCGCCGCGCTCAGCAGCACCAGCGATACCGCCGCCTGCACGATCACCAGCATCTTCTGCGCTCCAGCGCTCCCAAAAACGCCGCGATTGGCTCCCACGGTGCGGCTGGCTCCGCGAATCGCTTCGATCGGCTCGGCGTGCGAGGTCATCCAGGCTGGCACAATGCCGAAGATGAGTCCGGTGATGACCGAAAGTGCCAGCGCGAAGAGCAGAACGGGGCTGGACGGAGTGGCATCCACGGGGCCCCATGCATCGGGCCGGGCGAAAGCAAGGTGGAGGATGAGTCCGGCTCCCGCGTATGCGACGTAAATCCCAGCGCCGCCGCCGATCACAGCCAGCGCAAGGCTTTCGATGAGCGCCTTCCGAACCAGACGGCTGCGGGGCGCGCCCAGCGTTGCACGTATCGCCGTCTGTTGCCGGTCCTTGAGGCCGCGCGCCAGCAGCAGATTGGCGACGTTGGCGCAAGCCACCAGCAGGACACAAGCAGCGGCCAGCAGCAGCAGCCGCAGACCGTCTTTGTATTTCTCGCGCATCGGGGAAACGCCGGCCCCGCCCGGTGTCAGGCGCAAAGTTTGGTTTTGTAAGAGCGTCTTTTCCTGCGAGGTCATGTCCGGCACATGGCTCGCGAGCCACTGGTGCAGCTGCACGTTGAGCTGCGCCTGCAGGCCTTGCGGATTCGTGCCCGGGCGAACCCGCCCGATCAGATCAAGCCAGGCGAGCCGGGGATTCTTGAGGCGCGAAGTTGCGCCGGCAATCAGCGGCTCGGTCGCCAGCGGCAGCCAGAAGTCGGGCATATTCCCGCTGTCGATCTTCGCTCCGAAAAAGCCCGGCGCGGCGACACCGACAACCGTGAATGGGTGGCCGTTGAGCTGGTACGTCGCTCCAACCACTGACGGATCAGATCCATACTTCCCCTGCCAGATGCGAAAGCTCATAACTGCGACCGGCGGCGCGTCTTCCCGGTCATCGGCGTCAGTGAACAAACGCCCACGCCAGGCCGAAATACCAAACGTCTCGAAGAAATTGCCGGAGACGTACTCGCCATTTCGCGTCTCGACCGGGCTCGAGGAACCGGTGCGCCGCACAGCCAGGTATGCGTTAGCTTCACCCACCTGGAACGCCGCCAGGTTCTCGAATGCGGGAGTGTTGGCGCGGAAGTGCTTGTACGCCTCCCACGAGAAGAAATTCCAGTTGTCCTGCTGCAGGGAATCGCCGCTTCCCTGCGTATACCCGTTTGAGAAGCAGCAGCGGTCAGAATCGCCGATGCGCCAAAGCTGCTCGGGCCGCGTGACCGCCAGCGACCGCAGCATCACTTGCTGAACCAGAGTGAAAATCGCCGTGGTCGCTCCGATGCCGATAGCCAGAGTGAGGACGGCTACGGCAGTAAAACCGGGGGACTTGCGCAACATCCGCAGCCCGTAACGCAAGTCCCAAATCAACGTTCCCACATTGTCTCCTGTTTTTGCGAAGGTGGCACGAAGGACCGATCGTATCGCAAGATACAGGTGTCACTCCAGTGTCTCTGACGCTTCCGGGCGGATTGTTCGCAACTTGGAAGTTATCCCATCAACTTCATCTTCATCGGGAAATGTTCTGATTTTCAATTCGACTACTCTTTTGCCCAATTCACTCACGATTTTCCGCCGTCCAGCGTCTGTGGGTTCCGAAAATCGAGAACTTTTGTTATTCTGGCTATGCATTAGGAGAACGCCGTTTATGACATATAACACGCAAATCCCGTTGCGTAGGCCGGACAGACTAGAAGTCTGCCTGGACGGCCCTTGGGCGTTCGCCGATTCTCTGAGTTAACTCTCCTCGCCAAGTTTTTCGGTAAAACGCTTTTCAGCTAAGTCCAGGGCTTCTGTCCTGCGCGAATCCTTTTAACCAGAAACGCTGGGTGGCGTATGCCACGGCTACTTCGACTGTTAAATCGACCATGTGCCGTTGCGACTGTTCCCCCAGCTTGAATCGCCAGCAGGCGAAAGCCTGCTGCCAAAATCCTGAGCGTAAGCGAGGGGTCTAATACGGCTAATACGGTCAGTGGCGAAGGGTGCGGTTACTTCTTTGGTTGAAACCGCCGCAAGGCGGTGGTGGTTCGAACCCACCAGTTCACCGCAGCCGAATTGTTCCCTGACCTTGAAGCGCTAGCAGGCGTTTGAGCCTGCTGCCGAAATCCTGAGCGTAAGCGAAGGAACTGAACCAGTCGGTGGTGGAGGCGGGAGATACTTCCTCCAACAAAAGCATGCTCCCGGCGAATATTCCCCGACTGGTTGATTTTTGCTTTTGGAATTACCGGTGGTGAAGATTTAGGTTACTTCGCCAATTAAGCGGGAGACGCAGGTTCGATTCCTGCCGCCGGCCTTGGCCGGTGTAGTTCAGGGCAGAACGCCACTGTACCTAAATCGCTGGTTCCCCGGTAATGACTTCGCAGCCTGGTCCGCCGTTTGGCCGGGCAAAACTTTGAACTTAGTCGGTGGTGTAGGTGGAGGTGCCAATTTGTGTCCTCCATCGGTTGTTCCCCGGCATTTCCTCAGCCTGCGGGCTGTTAGAAAGTTCATGTATGGACTTACGAAAGGTGTATGGCGGAACTCCGGTGGGGCAAACGTCCCAATGCGATAGCTGCGTCTACGCGCGTATCATTCGTGGTTACTCTGAAAGCGAGAAGATCACGATCTGTGACCGTT
>DASQHA010000325.1:0-2403 GCA_035632335.1 Terriglobales bacterium | reverse complement strand
GCGATGGAGGTGAGGAAGCGCTTGCCATCCGGATGCAGGCTGAATCCCGAGATTTCGTTGGCGAACGCAGGCAGATCCCGGGCGCTGGTGTCGTGCGTGGCAGAAATTGAAGGCGACTTCCGGGGTGCGCGACGCGCAGCCAGACCACAGCGAGCTATTGCGGCTCGGACTTCCATGTACAATAGCGCAATCATGTCATTCGCCTGCGGCATTGGGATCCTGCTGGCGGACCAGTGGAGCAAGCGAACCGTCCAAGTACACAGAGCGCATCGCAGTCTGGGGATCGTGCGGTTCAAATTCGTGCCGCATCGGGACAATTCCTATGAACGGACCGGCACCCGAGCCGCGCTAGTGCTGACGTGGGTTCTGGCGCTGGCGTGCGCGGTGATCCTGTATCGCTTCGGCGCGTGGTTTCAGGGCGGCACGTCGCTTGCGGGTCTGGGGCTGGCGTTCGGCGGCGCCGCGAGCAATCTTGTGGACATTCTGCAGCACCGTTCCGTCATTAACTTCATTGATCTCGGCTGGTGGCCGGTGTTCAATCTCGCCGATGTGGCCATCCTGGCAGGTTTGGCCGCTGCCTTCCTCGGCTAGCGAAGGAATCTGGAATGCGGCGCATACTGTTTCGGTGGCGGGGCCTCACGGTGTGGAGCTATCCCGCCATGTTGTACCTCGGCCTGGTGGCGGGAGTTGTAGCGGGGAACCTCGCGGCGCACGTGACCGGAGCGGATGCGTTCCGCGTCTTCGTGGCCACGCTCATCCTGATTCCCCCGGCGCTCGCCGGCGCCCGGATGCTCTATGTGGCGGCGCACTGGAAGCATTACCGGGACAGCCTGGGACGCATATGGAACCGCCAGGAGGGAGGACTGGCCATGTATGGCGGGATGCCCATCATGCTGCTGCTTTCGGTGCCTCTCGTGGCAGCGCTGGGGCTCGGCTTTGGCGAGTTTTGGGATGCGGCCTCGTTGACGATCATGACGGGAATGGTTTTCACCAAGATTGGCTGCCTGTTGAACGGGTGTTGTGCGGGCCGGCCTTCCCAGAGCCGCGTCGCCCTTTCCCTGCCCAATAGCCGGGGCGCGTGGGAAAAGCGAATCCCGGTCCAGTGCCTGGAAGCGGGTTGGGCGGCGTTGGTGCTTGGCGCCGCGGCCGCTCTGCTGGGCCGGCTGCCGTTCGATGGAGCGTTATTCTTAGTCGTGGCCGGGTTGTACGGCGCAGGACGGTTGGTGCTCGAATCCATGCGCGAGCGCGAACCGGGGGCGGGCAGGATCGCTATGGGCCACGCGGTTTCCGTTGTAACGGTGATCTCGGCCGTCGCCATGCTCGTCGTTCAATGGCCCCGGTAAGCCCGCAGAGGAGAAACACAAGTGGCAAACGATCTGACCGGTGATTACGACGTGGCGGTACAACTTTCCCTCGACGCGGTGAACCGTGTGACCGCGGCTCTTCACAGCGTGAAACGCTTTCCTCATAGCCTATCCATGGCCATTGACGACCGGCCCAACCGGACTCTGCCGACGGTTGTGGCGGGCGTAGTGGATCTAAACGGGTCCGCGGTCGTGAACCCGAAGGTCATCGAGAATGGGGTTCTGGCGAGCGTTGCGTCCGGCTGGGGCGTCTTGACTCAGGACGTGGTCGACAACCTGGATCCGGTAGTGAACCCACTCGGCGGCCTGGTGAATCCCGGGCCCGAGCCGGTCGAAACCGAATACAGCTACGTCTATGGCGTAGCCCAAGCGCAGCTTGGCGCTCCCAGCATGAAGCTCCCCAAAGGCCACAGCGATCAAGCCGAGATTCATACGCCCGCGATGATCCGATATTTCGCAAATACAAGCGATCCGAAAACAGATTCGCTTTCGCCGTTCCTGAAAGGAGAGATTGTGACGACGTTCGCCGTGAAGAGCGTCACTTCCAAGGCCGGCGCCAACATCGTAGTGGACCTTGCCGGCCCGTCGGGCAACGTTCATTTCGACTCCGCCCGGTCCGAGGTGGCTTTGGACGCCGCCGACAAAAAAGCCATCGATCTGGCGCTGTCGAAGGTACTGAAGCACGGTTTCGAGCCTTCCAGCACGCCCCGGCCGGACAACGTGTTAGCGATGGACTTCAGAGGTTATCCCAGCGAAAGCGCGATCGGCATGCTGATGAACGTTACGACCCACAACGACCCCAGCCCGGACAGCGTTCGGAACGTTTTTTTGCATTCGGACGACCAGTTCGCCCTGGCTCTAAACGGGGACGGATTCACGGATCAATTTTCATCGGCTGTCAATTCCGCCATCGACCCGATGCGGGTAGAAAACATCGACGCAACGGTCACGATTAACTACTGGATCGGAAGCTACACCTTTCACATTTACACCAGGATTACCGTGGGAACCGCCACCGTCCAGTTGACGAACACCCCTA
>DASQHA010000324.1:0-11720 GCA_035632335.1 Terriglobales bacterium | reverse complement strand
CGTGGCCCCGAGAATCGGCAGGTCATCCGGCGACCCAGGCCGCAGCCCGGCCCAAGCTTCGAGCATACGAGCCTCGGCCAGCGCCGGCACCAGATCGATCGCCGCCCGGTGCAGGCGCTGAATCGTGTCTGTGTCAGTCCGCTTGTCGAATCCCGCTTCCTCGACCGTCGCCCCCGCCAGAATGCGCCCATCGCTGCGCGGCACCAGATAGACCTCCGGAGCGCGAATGACATGCCGCAGCAGGTCGCGGGAGGCGCCCGCCAGCGCCAGCATCTGTCCCTTCACCGGGCGAGTCGGAAACCGGTAAGGCGGCACTTGCCCGGCCCAGGCGCCGGCACAATTGACGACCACTGGAGCCGAGTAAGCGGTCTTGCCGGTGCCCACCCCGATGGCGCGTCCATTTTCCAAAACCACCTCGGTGACGGCTGTTCCCGAGGAAATGTCCACCGCGCGATGTCGAGCGGCTTTCAGGGCGGCCATGGTGAGCGCCCGCGGGTCCACGCTGCGTTCCTTCAGATAGACTGCGGGAAGATCGAGGCGCCCGAGCGCAGGTTCGAGCGTATCCAGAGGTGAGGGAAGAGGGCAGTCCGCGGCCAGGCCGGGGTGCTCGCAAAGCTGATCCGGCGTGGCAAAAAGGATCGTGCCCTGGTCGCGCAAATCGACACTCATGCCGGACTCATCCTGCAGCTCATGCGCGAACTCGGGATACATGCGCGCACTCGCGGTAGCGAGAGACTGCAGGGCGGACGGCATTTCCAGAGGGAAGTCGGCCAGCATGCCGGCGGCGGCTTGCGAGGCCTCGCGCCCGGGCTCTCCCCGTTCCACGATCAGCACAGTGGCGCCTCGCTTGCGGAGTGCAATCGACAGTGAGAGGCCGATAATTCCGCCGCCGATGATGATGACGTCCGAGGTCTTCACGGTTCGATTGTAGAACAGCAAACCGTTGCGCCCGGGAAAGCGCCGCCGGTGGTGCTCCGGCTAAGCCTGCGTTCCTTGCTGGAGGTTCAGCGCGCAGCCTGGTTACGCAAAGCCGAACCCTTTTGGGTACGCTGCCTCCGCGCATCTCCAACTTATAATCCGCGCAGGACTGAAACAGCCGTGCCCGTTTCCTCAAGCGCAATCAAAAAATCCGCCGGCGGAGCGCCCGCCGCGTCCGCCCCTTCGATCTGGGTGTACAACCCCGGACTCGACCTTATCGTCGGCTGCGGCGCCTGGTCTGCGCCCGCGCTCCTGCTGACTTACTACGCTTCACGATCGAGCGCGATGGGTTGGTCCATCGCGTTTTATGGGCTGGCCTTGTTCTTTAACTATCCCCATTACATGGCCACGATTTACCGCGCCTATCACACCGCGGAAGACTTTCAGAAATACCGGATTTTTACGGTTCACATTACCGCGCTCATTGCGCTCACATTGATGCTGTCGCATTTCTGGTTGCGGGCCATCCCTTGGATTTTCACGCTTTACCTGGTCTGGAGCCCCTGGCACTACAGCGGCCAGAACTACGGCCTGTTCATGATGTTCGCGCGGCGAGCGGGCGCCACTCCATCGGCTGCCAGTCGACGAGCGTTGTACTCGGCATTTTTGATTTCCTACCTGATTCTGTTTCTGAGCTTCATGACTGGTCCCTCGAACGATCCTTTGTTTATCTCGCTGGGAATTCCCCAACGGGTCAGTTATGTGACCGTCCTGACGCTGGGCGTGGCATTCATGGCCTGCTCGGCGTATGGCTGGACTGGATTGGCAGGCCAGGTAGGCGGGCGACGGCTGCTGCCCGCCGCCACCCTCTTTTCCACCCAATGCCTGTGGTTTCTACTGCCGATCGGATTATCCATCGCCTCCGGATTGCGGCTTCCGCAAAGCCGCTACAGCAGCGGTGTGTTCGCCGTGATGCACTCCGCGCAGTATCTCTGGATCACCAGTTACTACGCGCGCCGCGAGGCAGGGTCAAGAGGCGCCGCCGGATGGCGCCCATTTGCATACTTCGCGGTGCTGGTCGCGGGCGGCATCGCGCTCTTTGTTCCCGGGCCCTGGTTGGCCAGCCGGCTCTTTCACTACGACTTCGGTGCCAGCTTCCTGATTTTCACCGCGCTGGTAAACATTCACCACTTCATTCTTGATGGTGCTATCTGGAAGTTGCGTGATCGCCGTGTGGCCGAGCTGTTGCTGAATTCGCGGGAGCGTTTGTCCGAGGCCGCAAGCGGCGCCGGAAGCCGGTGGGGGAGCGGCTTGCGCTGGCTGGTTGGCGCCACACCGGCGGCCCGCACCCTGCGCATCGCGGCTGCCATCATCCTCCTGGCATGGGGAAGCGTCGACCAGGTGCACTATTACCTGGCGCTGCACCAGGAGAACCTGGCTGATCTCGAACGCGCCGCCGCGCTCAATGCCTATGATAGTTCTCTGCAGACCCATCTGGGATGGAAGCAGCTCAAAGAAGGGAAGTTCCAGGACGCAGCCCTGGCCTGGAACCAGGCGCTCCGGGTAAATCCCACCAACGCCGCTCCCCGGGATGCGCTGCTCAGTTATCTAACCCAGAAAAATCGTTTTGACGAAGCCTACGCGTTGACTACAGAGTCGCTCCGGCGTACTCCCCGCGATGTGAATCTGCTGGTAAACCATGGCATCCTGGCGAATCAACTGGGACACGGCGATGAGGCGATCCAAAGCTGGAAGGAAGCGATTGCCCTGGACGGGTCGCAGGTCGCCGCCTACATCTACATCGCGGGCGAACTGGATCGGGAAGGGAAGGCTGAAGCCGCCATATCCTACTACATGATGTTTTTGAACCGGGTGGCGCAAGCCGGCTCCGCGAGTCGCCCGCCGGCGCGTGACCTGATCGCGATTGTCCTGCGCCTGGCGCAATGCCAGATCCAGGCGAAGCATCTCGATCAGGCCGCGGCAACTTACCAGCTGGCCCAGAAAATCGCTGCCTCGGCCGGAGAAATCAAGTTGGAAAGCGTGGCCAGCCTCTCCGCGGCGGAACTTAGCGCAGGACAGGGCAAGACCGCGAACGCTCTTCACGCTTATCAGCGCGCCCTCGAGCTTGATCGCAAGCTGGATGACCCGCAAACCACCGCCAGCGATCTCTACAGCTATGCGCTTTTTCTGCGCGACTCCGGTTTATCGCCGCGATTGGCCTACGCCTGTATCCTGAAGTCGCAGTCCATGATGCGGACCTTCAAGGACGCTCCGGAACTCAACTCGGTCGCGGCAGCCGGCAAAGATCTGGAGAAAAAGCTGGCGGCGCAATCGTCAGAGCTGCGGCGAAACCCTGACTCCGCCGTGCAGGAAGCCCTCACCTTAACGATGCAGTAATTTGCGGATGGTGAACTAGAGTTTTCCGAGGTAATCCTGGATCTCGGGCGTGCCCCAATCGATGGGGCCAATGAACTTGCGGCGCAGGACGCCCTGACGATCAATGATGTAAGTCTCGGGGAACTTGAAGGTTCCGTACAGGTTGTTGCTCTTCTGGTCGGCATCGCGGACGGTGAGCAAGTCGACGTTGTGCTGCTTCAGAAAATCGTTGTAGGCGTCCCGGTCGGCATCCACGCTGATCGCCAGGACCTCCACGCCCTTGCCTTTCATCTTCTGCTGCATCTGCACCAGGGACGGCATCTCCTCGATGCAGGGTGGGCACCAGGTGGCCCAGAAATTCAGGACCACGACCTTGCCGCGCAGCTGATCGAGGCTGACCTTGCGGTCGCTGTCCTGGACAGTGAAGTCAGGGGCGGGGGTACCGATATTGGCAGGGCGGCTGCCGCCGTAACAACCCGGCAGCGTCAGGAGGAGGCAGAAGGCTAGGATACCGGTCCAGACCGAAGCACGTCGCACAAAGCTATAATACCTAATTCGGCCTATGGTGGCGCCTCTTACAGTCGCGAGCAAGCCAACCGTGTCGGTCATCGTGCCGGCGCGCAATGAAGAAACCTGCCTTGGCGCCTGCCTGCAATCGCTCGCGGCACAGACCGGTGTGGACTTCGAAATCATCGTGGTGAACGATGGTTCCACCGACCGTACGCGCGAGATTGCCCAGTCGTTTCCCCGGGTACGGTTGGTGGACGCTGACCCGCCGGCTTCGGGGTGGACGGGAAAGAACAACGCCATGGCCGCCGGGGCGAGCGTGGCCCGTGGCGAATGGTTGCTCTTCACCGATGCCGACACTATCCATCGACCTGGGTCGCTAGCTCGAGCGGTTGCCGAAGCCAATACCGGCGGCGCCGCTTTGCTTTCCTATTCTCCAGAACAGGAAGTTCACGGATTCTGGGAAAAGGCCGTGATGCCGGTCATTTTCGCCGAACTGGCGGCGACTTATCGTCCGGCGCTGGTCAGCGATCCGAAGTCAGCTGCCGCCGCGGCGAATGGGCAGTACATCCTGATCGCGCGTGAGGCCTACGACGCCGTCGGCGGGCACGCAGCGGTGCGCGCCAGTCTGCTTGAGGATGTGGCCCTGGCCCGACTGGTGAAAGCTTCGGGTCGAAAAATCCGCTTTCGCTTTGGCGGCGACGCAGTCCGCACCCGCATGTACCGCAACTTTGCGCAACTGCGCGAGGGCTGGACCAAGAACCTAGCGTTGCTTTTTCCTTCCCCCTTGCGCCTGGCCCTGCTGCGTTTGACTGAGTTTGTGCTGATCGCAGGCGGCGTTGCCGCGGCCCTGGTGGCTGCGGTGCGAGGTCATTTCAAGCCCGCCCTGGCGGCGGCGATTTTGGCGGCCACCGTCTGCGGTTTTCTCCTCAAGCGAATTCGCCGGGCTCATTTCTCCTGGGAGGCAAACGCCCTGTCGCTGGCTGGCCTTCCGCTCTTTGCGTATCTTTTGTTGCGGTCCAGAATCTCCCATAAGCGGGGAAGCGTTCGCTGGAAGGGAAGGACCTACGGAGACCGCCCGAACCACCCGGAGGCGGATGCCGTCATCATAGAGCGGCAGCGCCCGGCCGAGAGCCGCTCGGCCTAAGAAAGCGGAACCAATGGTCTATCTCACGCGCAAAGCCGAATTCGCCGCCTCGCATTACTACCACAATCCGGATCTGACTCCGGAAGAGAACCAGCGGATTTTCGGCAAGTGCAACAACCCGAACGGCCACGGCCACAACTACACCCTCGAGGTCACGGTCAAAGGCGAAGTCGATCCTCGCAGCGGCTTTGTGGTCGACCTCAAGCAATTGAAAGAAATTCTGCACCGCGAAGTTCTGGACGCCATGGACCACCGCTTCCTGAACAAGGAAGTGCCGGAATTCTCCACCCAGATTCCAACCACCGAAAACCTTGCCATCGCCATCTGGCAGCGCCTGGCGTCGAAGTTGAAGCAGGCCCTGCTGCATCGCGTGCGAGTGTATGAGACTCCCGATCTCTTCGTCGATTTTTATGGTGAAGCATGAAGGCGCACCTGACCCGGCGTTACATGTTCTCCGCTTCGCATCGGCTGCACAGCCATGCCATGTCCGAGGCCGACAATGCCGCCACCTACGGCAAGTGCAACAACCCCTATGGCCACGGTCATAACTATTCGCTCGAAGTTACGGTCAGCGGGCCGGTGGACGAAAGCACCGGAATGGTCTGTAACCTGGCCGACCTGGACGGTTTTGTCGAGCGCGAGATCCTGCAGCGCTTCGACCTGGAAAACCTGAACACCCGGGCGGAGTTCGTGCAAACGGTTCCGACAACCGAAAACCTCTGCACCGCCATCTACGATATTTTGCAGCGCGGCTTCACGCAGGCTCATCTGGACAAGGTACGGATCGAAGAAACCATGATGAATTCCTTCGAGTACGCCGGAGCGGCAGAGATCGCTCGCTAGGAAGCAGCACGTGAAGACAGCCGCCCTCGGCTGTCCGGCCGGGCAAACCCGGCAGCAGGGGAAGGGAACCAGAACCTATGTCGCCATCGCTTGAACCAGCCACGCTGACCAGCGCCACCTTTGAAGACCTGGTGCGCGAAATGATCGTTCGCATCGGCGAAGATCCAGAGCGCGAAGGCTTGCTGCGCACCCCGGACCGCGTCCGCCGTTCCTGGGAGTTTCTCGCGAAGGGCTACCAGGAGGATCCCGATGCCATGCTCCGCAAAGCCCTGTTCACGGTGACCTACGACGAGATGGTCATTGTCAAAGACATCGAAATGTTCAGCTTGTGCGAGCACCACATGCTGCCGTTCTTCGGCAAAGTCCACGTGGCCTACATCCCGAACGGAAAAGTGATCGGACTCAGCAAGATTCCGCGCCTGATCGAAATCTTTTCCCGCCGTTTGCAGATCCAGGAACGGCTGACCACCCAGATTGCGGAAACCATCCAGAAAGCCATCGAGCCGCAGGGTGTAGGCGTGGTGATTGAGGCACGCCACCTCTGCATGATGATGCGCGGAGTCGAAAAGCAGCACTCGGCGGCGGTGACCTCGTCCATGCTGGGCTGCTTCCGCAACGAACAGGAAACCCGCACGGAATTTTTGTCGCTGATCCGCAACCGCGCCAACGGGATCTAAAACCGGACCAAAACCGGACCTCGGACGTCAGGCCTCGGACGTCAATCTTCGTAGCGCCGGCGTCCCGCCGGCTGTCCCGAGGGCATCCTACCCTCGGCGCGTCAGCCATCGTTCTGTCGGAGTTCGAACAAGGACAAAGACGGGCGAGACGCCCGTCCTCCATGGTCGGAAGTCTGAGGTCTGACACCCGACGCCGTCTTCCTCACCACGTCCCGTACCGGTACCGGCGCGGACGCTCCGGGAAGATTTTGATCAGAATGATGCCTGCGAGAAAGCCTCCCACGTGCGCCCAGAACGCGACGCCTCCGCGGCTATCGCTGTAGTTTGCGATTGAGGTGGCGGCGCCGCTCACAAATTGTATGGCGAACCAGTAACCCAGCGTGACCCAGGCCGGCAGATAAAAGAGAAAGAAAATCGGGAACCAGATCAACACCTTCGCCCGCGGATACAACAGGAAGAATGCTCCCAACACCCCGGCAATGGCCCCGCTGGCCCCCACCGTGGGCACGCGGGAATGCGGGTTAAGGACGACCTGCGCCAGCGCTGCCGCCAATCCGCTCAGCAGATAAAACAGCAGATATTTGAAATGCCCCAGATAGTCTTCAATGTTATCCCCGAAAATCCACAGGAACCACATATTGCCGATCACGTGCATCCACGATCCATGCAGGAACATGGACGTAAGCGCAGGGAGGAATGCCGCCGTCAGGCCGCCGTGGCCGCCCCCGGAGAGAGCGGCGGTGAGGTTGGCCGGGACCATCCCCAGTTGAAACAGCAGCGCTTTAAAGCTCTGAGGGGAGAGGCTAGCCTCGAAAAGGAAGATCACGAGGTTCAGCCCAATCAGGAAATAGGTCACATAGGGTGTGCTGAATCGAGGCTGATCGTCGCGAATCGGAATCATGGCGGATCAAACAATCTGATAGCTTGATACCTGGGCAATTGGGCGAACCGCTTCGACGACGCCTGAGAATTCTCAATTCCCCAATGACTAAATTACCAAATTACCCGGCCTCCTCATGAATGGCGTGCTGATCATCGACAAGCCCAGCGGCCTGACCTCGCACGATGTGGTCAACCGGGTGCGCCGCTTGCTGCAACAGCCGTCCGTGGGGCACCTGGGCACACTCGATCCCCTGGCGACGGGTGTGTTGCCCCTGGTCACCGGCAACCTCACCCGACTGGCCCAGTTTTACCGCGCGTCAGAGAAGATCTATGAGGGCGTCATCCGCTTCGGCTTTGCCACCGACACTTACGACTCCGATGGTGAAGTCCGCGGAGCCACCCAGATAGTTAAAGTGTCACTTGAAGAAGTGCGGGAACTGGCCACAGGCTTCGTAGGCGTGATCGAGCAGATGCCGCCGCCGTTTTCGGCCAAGAAGATCAAGGGCGTGCCCGCCTACAAACTGGCCCGGAAACACCAGGACGTGGCCCTGAAGCCAGTCCAGGTGGAGATCAAGGAATTCGAGATTATAGGAGTGGACGGCGACCAGGCCAGTTTCCGCGCCCGGGTCGCGTCCGGGACCTACATGCGCTCCGTCGCCCACGATCTGGGCCAGCAACTTGGCTACGGAGCCCATCTGCAGTCGTTGCGGAGAACCCGGTTGGGCGAGTTCGACCTGAGCCAGGCCCGCACCCTTGAAGAGTTGGACACCGCCTGCCAAGCCGGCAGGAGCGACGAGCTTTTCATCCACCCCCGCCAACTGCTTCCCGAATTTCCGTCTGTTACCGCCAACGAAGAAGTGGCAGCGCTGATTCGCCACGGCCGCGCCGTGAACTTGCCGGAATTTTCCCAGGCGCGGCAGGTAAAAGTGTTCGCCGGGCAAAGGGAACTGATCGCCATCGCCACCCGGATTGCCGGAACGCTGTTCCATCCCAGGATCGTGCTGGCGGCGGAACCGGCGCAACAACTGGCCAAGCGATAGTGTCATCCTGAGCGGAGACACGGCGGCCTCGCCGCTTTCCTGGTCTCTTAGAAAAATCCCCAGCTCACTCGCGCCTTGCGGGTATAGGGGGCCTTCGACTCTGCGGCATCATTCGTGGGCGAATGATCCCGCTGCGCTCAGGATGACAAAGTTATTCCATGATCGGCGAGCAGCACGGCTTTTGGACGGGCTTCGGCTCCATCAATTCCACTCGGCTGAAGTTGGGATCGTAGAGGTTGTACTGCCACTTGCCGTCCCGCCCGATCTGCGGTTTCCCTGGATTTTTATAGCCGCGCGCGAGGGCGAGCTTGTATCCCGCCTGAATGTCGGGCACACCCAGTGCGAGATGGTGCATCACGCCGAGTTGGTGGGGATCCGGATTGTGCGCGTTCAACATGTACTCCACCCAGTCGGTGCCGTCGGGGACGCGCATGGCGACCCAGTCGGTGTCCGTGTCTTTCATGCCGCCCTGCCACTGCAACTTGAATCCCAGAATGTCCTTATAGAAACGGTCCGCCGCGGCCCGGTCTTTCACCACTACTCCGACGTGGATGATGCGCGTCGAAATGCGCGTGTCAGGAAGAAACTTTCCGAAGTTACGGCTGTGCAGGGAGCCCGGGCGATACTCCACGAACTCGACCACGTGGCCGTCAGGATCGTTGACTTCAAAGCTGCGGTTGCCGTCCAGCGTGGGCCCAAGCTTATCGGGAACTTTGACCCCGCGACTGGCCAGGTAGGCGCGGAGCTGTTCGGCGTCGGTGGTTTCGAACGAAATATGAGACAGGCGGTCCATTTTCGGATCGGTGAGCTCGGGAAATATTTCTATGTATTGGTGGTCGTTAACTTTGAAGTACGTCAGCAGCAGGCCGCCGCCTTCACCGGGAGCTTTGTCCAGGCTGAAGGGCTCCTGGAAGCCTAGAATTCCGGTGTAAAACTGGCGGGCCGCCGCCAGGTCGTCGGTCTTCAGTCCGATGTGGGCCACGCCCACGATCGCGGGACGCACAGGCGCACCAGGCGCCTGAGCCAGACACCAACCGGCCAAAAGGGCAGCAAGGCAAATGCAGCGGGTCAAAACCAAGGTCAGGGATTTCATGGACTGAGATATTGGGGCGACGGTCGTTGCCTGTCAAGGCTAAGGCGCTGACAGCAGTAATGTCCGATAACAGATATTATGTCCATTACGGTCCCGGAGCCCCGGCGAGTTCCGTTTTGGCCTTCCTCAAGTACCGGGCCGTCCTGCCGATAGATTCAGTTGAGGCCAATTTGATGTCCCAAGCCACCGCATTCGGCCAACAGCACGATTTCGCTTCTATCCGGCGCTGGCAGCGCTACAAGGTCAACGTCCCGATTCGCGTAATCGTTTGTCGCGCCATGAGGGCCTCCATTTTCGACGGCCGCGGAACGTCTTTGAGCGAGGGCGGCATGGCCCTTTTTGCCGGCGCGGAATTGCGCCCGGGCGACCAGGTGGCGGTCGAGTTTACTCCGCCCTTCTCGACGCCCCCCATCCGGGTGGACGCCATGATCTGCAATCGCACCGGCTATCACTACGGGGTGGAATTTCTGGCGGCGGACAGTGCCCAGAGACAAAGCGTGGCGCAGCTCCGGATGCACCTCGTGAGTTTTGCCATCGTCGGCTGAACGCGGCAGCACGGAACGCGATCCGTTATACAAAGCCCTTACCACCAAGGACACAAAGGTACACTAAGGGAATTCCTTCGTGATCGTTAGTGTGCTTAGTGGTTTACGCTTCCAGGAGCCAGGAGCCAGGAGCCAGGAGCTGGCAGCCGCTTTACATCTTGTATCGGCCCAGGTCTTCGTCATTCAAACCTTCGAGCCACTTGCGCAGTTCCTCGCTGGTGACGCGGTCAGAAACATTGGCCGCCAGCTTGGAGTTTTTGAGTACGTCGTCTTCGACGAATATGGGGCAGTCCACCCGCAGGGCGAGCGCCAGGGCGTCGGACGGACGGGAATCGATGCTGATCACGCTTCCCTGCCGCTCCATCCAGATCACGGCATAAAACGTATCTTCCCGCAGCTCCGTGACCACCACTTTGTGCACCTGGGTGTCCAGACCGACCAGGACATTCTTGATCAGATCGTGCGTCATGGGGCGGGGCGTGCTGACTTTCTCGATCTCGAGCGCGATCGCGTTGGCCTCGTAAATCCCCACCCAGATGGGGAGAACGGCATCGCCGCTGGTGTCTTTCAGGATCACGATGGGCATGTTGGTAACCGGATCCATCATGAGCCCCCGAATTTTCATTTCCACTTCCATCGCGGCCCCCGGGGCGAAAACCGATTTCAGATCGAGGATTTCAGATGGCAGATTTACGGTCTCACCGAGTTTGCAATCTTCAATCTGAAATCTTTAATCTGAGATCGTCCTTCTTTGCTCCTTATATCACCATTTCACCCAACAGGCTGTTGGGAAAGCTCCCGGTGGTAACCACGGGAATATAGCTGCCAGCCTCAGGCGCCGCGGCCGGGGGCGCGGTGAAATTCAGCGTCTTGTTCTGCGACGTGCGCCCGATCCATTGGCCGCGGGCTTCATTCTTCCCTTCAACCATGACTTCAACAACCTGCCCTACGTGCCGCTGATACCGCCGCCTTTGGATCTCCCGCTGCCGCTCCTGCAGGACGATCAGCCGGCGGGATTTTTCTTCGTCCGGAATCGCGTCCTCCAGCCGCAGCGACGGAGTATTGGGACGAGGCGAATACTTGAAACAGAAAATGCTGTCGTATTCGACTTCGTCAATGAGTGCCAAGGTCTGCTCAAAGTCCGCCTCGGTCTCGCCCGGAAAGCCGACGATCATATCGGATGTAATGCTGATTTCCCTTTTCGCGGCCTTCATCCAGGCAATGCGTTCCAGGTACTGCTCGCGGGTGTAGAGGCGCTGCATGGCGTCGAGCACCCGGTCGGATCCGCTCTGCACCGGCAGGTGCACGTGATCGCATAACGTCGGAACCGATTCAACGGCGGCGACAATGTCGCGTCCAAAATCCCGGGGATGCGAGGTCGTGAACCGCACCCGCCGGATGCCGGGCAACTCTCCCACCGCAGCCAGGAGTTCGGCGAACGTCTTCTTTCTGGACGGATCCTTGTAGGAGTTCACGTTCTGGCCCAAGAGCTGGACTTCGGTGTATCCCAGGTCGGCCATTTGACGGGCTTCCGCCAGAACGGATTCGGAGGTGCGGCTGCGTTCTTTCCCGCGGGTGAATGGCACCACGCAATAGGCGCAGAACTTGTCGCAGCCTTCGATGATAGTGAGGTAGCCCCGGTGCGGGTTGGTGCGGGCGGTGAATTCGGTTTCGAAGCACTCGTCGGTCTCG
>DASQHA010000323.1:0-11155 GCA_035632335.1 Terriglobales bacterium | reverse complement strand
GGCGGCCACGTGCTTGACCTGTTGTCCGAAGGTGCGAACGCCCTTAAATTCGCCAGTGGCCGGGACGAAAGCATACTTCTCCTCCGGCATGGCTTCAGCTGCCGGGACGAACTCGTGTTCCACGTTAGCGACGGAACGGGCCAGGACCTGGCTTACAGTCTGAGGCTCCGCGGGTTTGGCGGCTTGAGCGAGAGCGATCCCGCTCAGTAAGAGCAAACAGGCAGACATCTTGTAAAGACTCTTCATTAAATCTCTCCTTTGAAATGTGACGAAAAAATCGCTATCACGGACCGCGTGGGGACAGCCGCCCTCGGCTGTCCGGTCGAGCGCAGCTCGACGGTTTCTGTCGGTGCCAGATTAGCGGAGCTTCGCTCGGCCGGGCAGCCGAGAGCGGCCGTCCCCACGTGGTCTCTGCTGGTTCCCGCACCAGCGTGGGCGCTCGCGCCCACATTTAATCTCGGACGACTGACGGCGTTAACTCCAATTGCTGGGACGTAAGGCGATGCCGGCGGACGGCCAGCAATCCCAGCACCAGCGCAACGGCTGAGCATAACAGAGCGGCCGGAACTCCAAATCGAGTCGCCAGCGCTCCCCAAACCGTGCTGCCCACGGCCATCCCTCCCTGCAAAACCAGCAGATACATGGACAGCGCGCGGGCCCGCAGGAACGATGGACACATGGTTTGCGCCGCCACGTTCAGGCAGGCCAGGATTCCGATCCATGCTGTCCCGGCGGTAAACAATACCAGACAAAGCAGGGAGAATGTTTGAACGCGTCCCGCGGCGAAGGTCATGGCGGCAAACAGCAGGATGTCGAAAGCCACCACTCCGTCCACCGACAGCCGGATGCGAACCCGCGGCAGAACAGCCGCGCCGGCCAGAGCGCCCAGACCGAAGAATCCCAGCAGCAGGCCGTAGCCGGTCGCGCCGTGCGGCCGCGCCAGGATCGGCAGCAGGGCAGGCAGGGAACTGGCCGCCACGCTGAACGCTCCGGTTCGAATCAGAATGGATCGCACCTGGGGGGCGCCCTGAACATAACGCAGGCCGGTCACCAGAGCGTCCCGCACCCGTCCGGTCGCAACGTGCTCGATATCGGGGCGCTTCCAGCGGTAGAGAAAGAAGATCACGCCGAAAAAGGATGCGGCATTGA
Organism: Terriglobales bacterium; assembly: GCA_035632335.1. Lineage (GTDB taxonomy): Bacteria > Acidobacteriota > Terriglobia > Terriglobales > Acidobacteriaceae > JAIQFF01. The sequence continues at coordinate 10,006 of DASQHA010000323.1, read as the reverse complement.
GCAGGAAGGCGACGCCGGAACCCGCTGCCGCGATCACCAGTCCGCCTAGCGCCGGGCCGAAAGCTCGCGCCAGGTTAAAGCCCACAGAATTCAGGGCCACCGCGGGCGCATGATTTTCCGGGCAGACTACCTCCGGCGTGATGGCCTGCCAGGCCGGGTCGTTCATGACCGCGCCCAGGCCAAGGATGAAAGTAAAAAGCAAAAGCGTCCACGGCGTGACGTGGTGGTAGAGCGTGAGCACGCCAAGCGCTCCGGCGGCCACGACCATCCAGCTCTGGGTGATGAGCAGAAAGCGCCGCCGGTCGACCATATCCGCCAGGGCGCCCGCGGGCAGGATCACCAGAAATACGGGAAGCGTAGTGGCGGCTGTCACCAGGCTGACCATCAATGGCGACATGGTGAGCTGGGTCATCAGCCAGCCCGCGCCGACGTTCTGCATCCAGGTACCGGTGTAGGAAATTACGGCCGCGATCCAGAGCGAGCGGAACAGAGGCTCGCCCAGCGGAGCCCAGGCTGAATGTGCCGGGTGGGGAGGCAGGTTGGTGGGGGCCGGAATCTTGATCGCTTCCGACATGGTCAGTGGGCCGCCGTCCCCTCGGCAGCCATCGGGCCGGCTGCAAAAGGCCATTCCCGATTGCGCCGCGCCCGCACCAGATAAATAGCGGTGCCGGTAATCAGAATGACCAGCGCATAGCGGACCTGCTTCAACGAGTTAGTGCGCGAGACCAGCACGAAGATAAATCCGATGGACGCCAGCAAGGCGGGCAGCGGATACAGCCACATCCGAAAGGGACGAGGCAAATCAGGCCGCCGGATGCGCAATACGATGACGCCGATGGCCTGCACCAGGAACTGCAGCGTAATCCGGATCACCACCAGCGCGGCGATCACATCGGCCAGCGAAAAAAAACAAAACAGCACTGCCACTCCGCCCAAGGCCAATAACGAAACGTAAGGGAAGCGGTGCCGTGGATGTACCCGGGCGAAGGCCTGGAAGTAATTGCCGTCAAGCGCCGCGGCATAAGGCACGCGGGAGTAGCCGAGCAGCAGCGAGAAGACCGAAGCGAAGGCCGTCCACATTACCAGGGCAGTGACCAGATTGGCCGCCCAGGTCCCGTAAATCTTCTGCATGAAAATCGAAACCACATACAAACCGCGATTGGAGTGGCCGGTATAAGTGATTTCCCGCCACGGCACCACCCCCAGGATACTGATGTTCATCAACACGTATAGACATCCCACCAAAAGAATGGATAGCAGCAGCGCCCGCGGGATAGTTCGGCCCGGATCTTTCACCTCGTCGCCCAGGAAACAAACATTGTAGTAGCCCCAGTAATCATAGGTGGCGATCAGCATGGCCGATCCCAGCCCGAGGAAAAAATTGCGCGACAAGGTGAAAGCGCCCGGGGGAAAGCTGAAAGCGCGCGCCGCATCGAAGTGGGTAAATCCCGCCACGATGATCCAGCCGATGGTGATCAGAACGCCGGCCAGGAGCAACTTTGACATCCATCCGATGCTGGTGATTTTCCGGTAGAGCAAGATTACAGCCAGCACGACAATACCAATGGCAACAAACGTAGCGCCCGACATCAGCCAGCGCACCTGCAACGGTCCCAGCAACGGGACATGCAATTCCCACAGATAATCGGCGTATTGATGCTCGAGCCCGGGCCAGAAGTAGGACGCGTAACCGGCCAACCCAATCGCTCCCGAGGCCACCGAAAGCGGCGCGCTGAAAGACAGCTGCCAGATAAAGAGAAAGGAAATGAGCCGCCCCAGGCGGCGCGAGCCGTAAATCTCCCGCAGGTAATTGTACGATCCACCCGACTTGGGCATGGCGGCGCCGAGTTCCGCCCACACCAGGCCGTCACACATGGCGAAGATTGCGCCCAGGACCCAGCCCAGCATGGCCTGCGGTCCGCCCATGGCGCCCACGATCAGAGGGATAGTGATGAACGGCCCCACTCCGATCATGTCGATCATGTTCAGGGCGGTAGCGCTGCTCACGCCGATGCCGCGGATCAGGGGTGGGTGAGTGGTGAGAGTGGCGTCGTTGGCCGGGGCGTCATTGGTCGTTGGTCGTTGGTCGTCGGCCTTAGCCATAAGCTGCATTCGTAGAACGCCAGTTTCGTCTATCGCGGAAGCCCCTCTGCATTTGACTTCCGCATCGTACCCAGTGGCGAGGGGCCAACGACCAAGAACCAACGACCAACCACGACTTAGGTCCAACGCCCTTTCGGCCAAGCTGCCTAGTGACTGCTCTCGTGTCCCGCGCCCAGCAGATTCACATACAGTCGAATGGCTCCGGGAACGCCAGCCGGCAGTTGGCGGAAGAAGGCGTACCCGGTGTAGATATACGTGCCCTTGCCGTATTGGGCGCGCAGCATCCCTCCTTTCAGGGGTTGCTCGCCCGGATCGTGGGATGACAGCAGAGGCCGGAAGTTGCCGTCCCACGAGTCCATAAAATACAAACCGCGCTCCTGCACCCATCCCTCGAAGTCGCGGGCCGTGATCTGGTTCGGGTAATGGAAGACGCTGTCTTCGGGAGCGAGAATCTCGACTGGCGCCTCCTCGACCGAAACCCGGCCGCGGCTCATCTGCGCGGGGAACGGGGTGAAGTGGCCATTATTGAAGTCGCCGGCGCCGGCGTTGTATTGCACAATCAGCGTGCCGCCCGCCGAGACGTAGTCCAGCAGCTTCTTGTTGTCGGCCGCGACTTCCTTCTGCGTATCGTAGGCGCGGATGCCCAGGACGATAGTCCCGTATTGCGCCAGGTTTTCGGCGGCGAGCTTTTCCGCCGGGATCACGGTCAGATCAATCCCGATCTGCTGCAGCACGGTTGGAATTTCGTCGCCGGCCCCGGGAATGTATCCCACCTTGAGATCTTTCGGAACCTTTATATCCACGATGCTGACTCGCTGCAACGCGGGTTGATAGTAGTAGGCGCTGGCCAGGTCCTCGCGGGTCACCAGGGTGTAGCCTTCGCTGTAGTTCTTTCCATCCGCGGCGAACAGAGCGCGAATCTGGGTGTGCTCTTCTTTCAGGCTGCCGGGAATCACTTTGAATTCAAAATGTTTCTTTTCTCCGCGCCGGCCGAACTCCACGGAAACATTCCTGGGCTCGACGCCCCAGCCCGCTGGGGCCTCGAGGCGGAGACTGCCGCGGGAAGCTCCAGTCAGGTTCGAGCTTACGCCGACCTTCACCGTACGCTCGGAACTATTGGCGATGGGGACGATCTGCTCGCCCGGCTCCAGTTCGACGGAGAACGCCGGCACCACGGCCAGCACACGCTTTTGCTCCGCGCCCTTCTCGTCCGCAAAAGACACCAGCACCGGCGCCGAGATTTCGGGCAGGGCTTCCGTGGTCTTGCTCGCCGGACCGGCAGCAGGACCCTGAGCGCGCGAGGCAAGTTCGGGGATGTCATAGCGGGCGCTGACTCGGAACGGTGGAGGCGGGAACGGCAACGTCTGGTATTGCGGCTCGTCAACGGTGTAGACGCCGTCGCGTTCCGGGTCATCGCGGTGCAGTGCGGGTCGAGTGGGTGGCGTGTTCAGGGGCAGATCCACATGGAAATCGGTCTGGTAGTCCTGCCCCGGCCGCAACGGAGGAATGTGCTCCCGGGCGGCGCTGTCATTCACCTGGCCTTCCAGAAACAGGGAACGCAACTGCACCGAGTGGGTCGAACCATTGTGCAGCTTGACCCGGACGGTGAATTTCTGGCCCGGCGAAATAGCAGCCAGGGGATCGTCTCCCGGCGCCGGTGGCGCGCTTGAGCCCGGCGGCGAAACCAGCGAAGCCTCGAGGGAAAGATTGAGCGCGAGATTGAGAGCGGCCCGGGCCTGCGATTCCTTTTCCCGCAGCCGCATCAGCAAACCCTGCCTCTGGTCGCCGCCGCGGACCTGGCTTTCCAGGCGGCCGAGCGAGTCGATCACCGACAGCAATGGTGCCGCTGCCCTGCCCGGATCCTTCTCCGCATTGGCTGCTGCCTGGGCTATGTCGCTCTGAATCCGAGCCAGCTCTTTGGCTCCGGCCGCATCGAATCCGGACTTCAGGCTCAATAGGCTGGTATCGATCCCATCGAAAAAGTCTTTTTCGTGACCGTCTTTGTCCGTAGTCGGCGGCAGGACCGAATCCACCAGTTTGTAGTAGGTGTAGCGATCGCCGGGCTCGACCGACCAGCCGCCGGCGCCCTGCGAGAGTTGATGGCGCAATCCGGACATGGCGAACTGGATGTAAGACATGCCGAGCAGAGGATTCTTCACCCCCGTATTCAGCCTGACGGTATAGTTTTCGGCCGGGCAAGTGTTCGCTCCAAAACCGCACACGTTGCCGATGTAGAGCTTCCGGGCCTGCCAGGGCTGCAGGCCTTCCTTGATCTGCTCCGGGAAACGTTTCGGATCGGCCGCGGCTCGGAAGGCCTCCCGGGTGAGAATGGCCGATGCCTGGTGATGTCCGTGGCCATCGCGTTCCGTCCCGGAGAAGCGGGCAATCAGCACATCGGGGCGAAAGGTGCGGATGACTCGCACCATGTCGCTGAGCGGGATGTCATGGCCTCCCCACTTCTGGAAGGTCTCATCGGGATTCTTCGAGTAACCGAAATCCGCGACCCGGCTGAAGCGCTGTTCGACTCCGTAGTAACGATCGGAAGCGGTGAGCTCGAGCGTGCGCAGCACGCCCAGCACGTCGAACAGATTGCTTCCCACTTTGTTCTGGCCGCCTTCGCCGCGAGTCAGCGTCATCAGCAGCGTGGCCCCGCCTTTGCCGCGCGACTCCAGGGTCAGCATGCCGCCGTCTTCGTCGTCGGGATGCGCGGTGGTCTGCATGAGGCGGGCCGTGGTCTTCAGGCGGAGCAGCATTTCCTGCAAGCCGGCGGCGCCGGTGTCCGGGGGCAAAGGATCGACCGCACTGGGCGGGTTCGCGGGAGCCTGGGCCAGAGTGGGAACGGTCAGCGTGGCTGAAACCGCCAGCAGGGCGACACTCAGCGCCCGCGGCAGATATTTCTTCAGGCTCGGGCGATTTATTGGTTGAGGACGGGTGTCCTCGCCCGTCGTCGCATCGGCGACGCCAGGACAGGCGGGACGCCCGTCCTCCATGAACCGGCGCAGGAGTCGGTGAACAGCATTTGTCATAGGTATGCGATTGCAGTTGTCGGGGATGGGAAGCAAGATATTTCCTGATGGTCCTCTTTTTATTATGTCTATGGACTGCGGGCGAAACCAGGGGTTAGCCGCTGACCGTGCGCTCAATCCTACCTGAGTCAGCGGCCCGGCGGCGTGCTGGGCGTCAGCATGGCCTGCTGGCACTCATGGGCGGAGGTCAGGATATCGTCGAACTCCCGCTCCCGGTGCAGGCTCCGTAACAGGGGGTCCGACAACAGGTTGGAGTAGGCGCAATAATTCAACTCGACCGCGGTTTTGAGCAGGTGGAGGGCGGCGGCATTTTTTCCGCAAGAGGCGAAGATCGTTCCCTGGTAATAGGCCAGCTCGGGGTCAGGATCCGCGGGCTGGCCGGTCTCCGCGTCATGCGCCAGCTTGTCCAGTTCGGAGGCCGGCCGCAGCCCGAGACAGGCTTCCAGAAGATCGCGATGGTAGTGGGGAGTCTGAGACATTCGCTTTACGGCCTCCCGGGCTTCCGCGGTTTTTCCTTCCCGCAGGAGAAGAGAAGGAGTGACGTAGGCCGCCCATTCCGATCCGGCGTCGAGCATGATGTAATCCCGGGCCCGGTCGAATTTGCTCAGTTCCATGAAAGCCCAGGCGCAGGAACGGAATTGATAGTTCCCGGGATCGAGCGCCAGAGCGTTATCGCACTCGCGCTCGGATTCTTCCAGCATTCCGCCATAACGGTAGACCACCGCCAATGTGAAATGGGCCTGCGCACTTTCGGGACGGCGTTTCACGAATTCCTGGGCGGCCTGATAGGCCTTGGCCAGTTCCCCACGTTCCACGCGGTTGGTAATGAACTGGCCGGCTGCGACCATGCGGTTGGGATCGAGAGTAAGAGCGCGCTCATAGGCCGTGTTCGAGCGCTGGAACAGTTCTTCTCCGCCGTCTGAATAGGTTGCATCGTAGTAATAGCGCAGGCCGAGCGCTTCCCAGGCGGGCGCGTATGAAGGATCCATTCCCACCGCGCGTTCCAGCATCCGGATAGCTTCTTTGTTGGGCGTAGCGTCGTGGGGCACCGCTACACTGCGCAAATAAAGATCGTAGGCTTCCTGATTGTTGGGCCGCGTGCCGGTTTCCAGGAATCCGCCGGCGGCGCCCATCATAGGCAGCAAGCCGGAGCGAACGTTTTTCGCCAGTTGCTCTTGCACGCCGATCAGGTCCTGCGTGGAACCCGTAAGATTGGTTTGCCAGACCAGCCGCTCGGTGCCGGTATCGATTGCTTCCAGCGTGACCAGCAGGCGGGTGCCCTGCTTCTGAAAGTGCCCGGTCAGGACGGTGGCCACGTGCAGCTCCTTTCCGACCGCCTGGGGATCGAGATCGGCGCTCACGTATTTTCTGGTGACAGTGGAAGGGCGGACGTCCAGGGTGCGGGAGTAAGTCAGCGTATTAGCGATTTCGTCGGCCAGGGCGTAGCGCAGATAGTCCACGCTGAAATCGCCGTTCAGGTTCTGCAGGGGCAGCACCGCGATGGAATTCTTGTTGGCTCCAATGACGGCGGCGCGATGCTTCAGAAACCAGGTTCCCCCCGCGGCCAGCACGGTGAGCAATAAAGCGGTCACCGCGATCAGGAGATAGTTCTGGGGCTTGCTGGAACTCTGGAAAGTCTTGCTGACCCCGCGCAAGGGAGAAATTTCCCGTCCGCCGGTCCGGGTCAATCCCGACTCGGTTTCCTTCTTCAGGTGCTGGAGGTCGGCTTTCATCTCCGCAGCGGTGGCGTAGCGCTTGCCGCGGTCTTTCTCCATTGCCTTGCCGATAATGGCCTCAAGTTCCTTGGGCAGGCCGGGATTCAGCGTAAGCGGAGAAGGCGGCTTGGTGTGCAAAACGGCATCCAGGGTCATGACCACGTTGTTGCCGCTGAACGGCTTTTTCCCGGTGGCCATCTCGTAGAGGACGACACCGAAGGAAAACAGGTCGGTTCGCGGATCCAGTTCCTCGCTGCGCGCCTGTTCCGGAGACATATAAACCGCGGTTCCGGGAATCACCCCGACCGCGGTGAGTGAATCTTCGATGGGGGTCTCTTCGCTGGTTGCCATCCGCTCATTCCGCAACAGCTTGGCCAGGCCAAAATCGAGGACCTTGGTCTGCCCGCTCGAGGTAATAAAGATGTTGGCGGGTTTGATATCGCGGTGAATGATGCCCTTGGCATGGGAGGCGGAAAGCGCATCGGCAACCTGGATGGAGACATCGAGCAGATCGTCAATGTCCATGGCCTTGCCCCGGATACGCTGCTTCAGGCTCTCGCCCTCCAGTTTTTCCATCACGATGAAGGGATGGCCGTCATGGTCCTCGACTTCGTGGATGGTGCAGATCGAAGGGTGATTGAGCAGGGACGCGGCCCGGGCCTCACGCTCAAAACGCTCCATGGCCTTGCTGTCGCCGGTGAGATTGTCGGGGAGGAATTTGATGGCGACGTGGCGGCCCAGGCGGGTGTCTTCCGCTTCGTAGACCACGCCCATCCCGCCGCCGCCCAGCTTGCCCAGAATGCGGTAGTGGGAGACCGTCCGGCCGATCATGGTCGTGCCGCTCGAACTTTGGCCAGACGCTTCGCGGTCCATGGCTAAGCTCCGCCCCTTTAGGCGGTCAATGTTAGGCCGTGGGTCGTTTCTGGTCAACTATTTGGAGGGGAGGACAGTGGAAATGCACCCCGGAGGCCGGTCGGACGATGGGTGGCCCATCCTGGCGTACTCAGGAAGGGTGGGATTCCGCGGAGTCGTGGAGTGGAGGCTTCTTTCCGCGCTTGGAGGGCGATACTGATATCGCCTTGAAGGTCTTGCAACTCAATTAACGCTATAATTCTCGCCACTCATGGCACTTTCCTCAGGAACAAAGCTGGGCCCCTACGAGATTCAGTCCCTGGTCGGCGCGGGCGGGATGGGCGAAGTGTATCGCGCCAAAGATGCCCGGCTGGATCGCACCGTCGCGATCAAGATTCTGCCCGCATCTTTCTCCGCGGACCCGGACCGCATGCAACGCTTCGCGCAGGAAGCCCGCGCGGCGGCGGCGCTCAATCATCCCAACATTCTTTCGATCTTCGATATCGGAGATGAGAAGGGCTCGCCCTACGTTGTCTCCGAGTTGCTGGAAGGCGAGACGCTGCGCGAGCGCCTGCGGAATGGCGCGCTTTCTATCCGGAAAGCGATTGAGTACGGGTTGCAGGTGGCGAGGGGGTTGGCGGCGGCGCACGAAAAGGGCATCGTGCATCGCGACTTGAAGCCGGAAAACCTGTTCATCACCAGCGATGGCCGGGTGAAGATTCTGGACTTCGGCCTGGCCAAGCTGACCCGTCCGGAAGCCGTCAGCGGAGCCGATGCGCCGACAGTTCACGGCGTGACCGAGCCTGGTCTGATCATGGGTACGGCGGGTTACATGTCGCCGGAACAGGTGCGAGGCCAGGCGGCCGATCCGCGTTCGGACATTTTTGCCTTCGGCGCGATCCTCTACGAGATGCTCTCGGGCAAGCGTGCTTTCCACGGCGAAACCTCGGCTGACACCATGAGCGCGATCCTAAAAGAAGAAGTGCCCGAGCTTTCCGAAACCGCGCGCAATGTTCCGGCTGGTCTGGAACGGATCGTGCGGCACTGCCTGGAAAAACATCCTTCGCAGCGGTTTCATTCAGCCGGAGACCTGGCCTTTGACCTGGAGTCGCTGACCGAAATTTCCGCCACCAGCAGCAAGTCGGGGGCGCAGGCGGTGCTGTCGGAGGCCAGAGGCGCGGAGTCGCGCCGCAAGCTGGTTAGCGCGGTGGGCGCGATCGCGCTGGCGGCGGTGATGATCGGACTGGGCTGGTGGCTGGGGCGGGACAACGGCGCCGCGCCACCTCCGGAGTATCAGCAGATTACGTTCCGAACCGGTTCAATCGGGGATGCCCGGTTCACCCCCGATGGGAGCATCGTCTACAGCGCTTCCTGGGATGGAGGCGATTACCAGTTGTATCTGGCCCGCACCGATGACAATGGCTCGCGCGAACTGGGCCTCAAGGATGTAGACCTGCTTTCGATTTCGAAGCGAGGAGAACTGGCGATCCGGCTCAACACGGCGTATCTGGGCGGCTATGCCCGCGCAGGCACGCTGGCGCGGGTCCCCTTGAGCGGCGGAACACCGCGTGAAGTGCTGGATAACGTGCAGGACGCGGAGTGGGCGGCGGACGGCGAGAACATGGCGATCGTCCGCTTTGTTCCGGAGAACAGCCACTGGAGACTGGAGTATCCCGTGGGCAAGATATTGTTGGACAGCATCAACTGGATCAGCCAGCCCCGGATTTCGCCCGACGGCAAGCAGGTGGCATTTGCCGACCACGAAAACACCGGAGGCGACGACGAAGGCTCGGTGGCGGTGATCGAGGCGGATGGTCGCGAGAAGAAACTTGCTTCGGGTTTTGTTTCGATCGAAGGGATCATCTGGGCGAGCGCGGGCGATGAGCTATGGTTCACCGGCACTCGCACGGGCAGCGCGGAAAATCTTCGCGGAGTGACGCTCGCAGGCAAGGAACGGACGATCACAAACGTGCCCGGAGGCATGTGGCTGCAAGACTCGCGCAATGGACTGACGTTGATGGTTACCCACCAGATTCGCATCGGAATCCGAGGCATGCCGCCGGGCGGAAAAGAGGAACGGGAACTGGGTTGGCTGGGATGGTCGGTCCTGAGAGACGTAAGCCGTGACGGCAGAAAGGTTCTGTTCGAGGAGGACGGTGACGGGGGTGGGCCGAAGTACACGGTGTTTGTGCGCGATACGGACGGGTCGCCTCCGGTTCGGATCGGTAACGGCACGGGCTCGGCCATTTCGCCGGATGACAAATGGGTGATCACAAGACCAGCAAAAGAGGGTGCGCTGTTCGTGGTCCC